>JABABG010000115.1 GCA_014238315.1 Alphaproteobacteria bacterium | reverse complement strand
GAAGATATTAAAAAAGGCTCGGAGTTCTCCAACGAGGTGCTCGAAGAAGGCATGACAATTACCGCTGAAGCCTATGTCGGCGAGGTTGGTGGTAGGGAGGGCGTCAAACTCGAAGAGCAGGTGCTCATAACTAAAAATGGCTACCAAATCTTCGGAAAATGCCCCTTCGAAAAAGAGCTGCTCGTGTGAAAACTAACTCGGTTGCTCCTATAAGGGGGCAGAGGTAGGCGGTGGCAGGCGGGGGTGTAGGCAGAGGTAGAAAATTATTTATTTATCCTATTGTTATTTTTCCGTCTTTATCAATCCTCTTGTGCATGATTGATTATCGGTAATAGATAGACTATCCCTCCCTTCGTGGAAAGAAGATATAAGGCAAGTTATCAATCCTCTTGTGCAAGATTGATTATCGGCAATGGATAGACTATCCATCCCCTCGTCGAGAAATAATGCAGAATGAATTGCTGACCTAGCTACCCTAGCTATCCTAGTAGTTCGGCAACCCTATCGGCTATGCGCTTGGGCGTAAAGCCAAACTTCTCTAGTAAAACATCGCCAGGCGCAGACGCGCCAAAACTCCTAATCCCAATGATGTGCTCATCGCTATACGTATAACGATGCCAGCCAAAAGGACAAGCCGCCTCGATAGCTATGCGCTTGCTCGCAGACCCAGAAGAACTAGAACTAGAACCTAAAACCTCCTCACGATAGGAAGCCGTTTGCTCCTCGAATAGCTCCCAACAGACAAACGAAACTACGATTATATCTAATCCGCGCGCGCGCAGTAGCCTTGCAACCTCTAGCGCGAGAAAAACCTCAGAGCCACTCGCAAGCAAACGCGGTGCCGACAAACGCGGTGCTGAGGCGTTATCTATTGCTCCATCCCTAGCCTCAGCTCCGCCATCGCTAACTATGTAAGCACCAAAGCGCGAAAGGTTATTCGCAGCATCCGTACTAACGCAGCTATCAGAGCCGCGCACCGAATACAGCTTCTGGCGCGAAAGGGCTAGCACAGACGGCGCCTGAAGTCCTAGCGCGATGCTCCAGCATTCCGCTACCTCTATCGAATCGCAGGGGCGGAATACATAAAGTCCAGGTATCGCGCGTAGCGAGGCGAGATGCTCTATCGGTTGGTGCGTAGGTCCGTCCTCTCCTAACGCTATCGAATCGTGGGTCATTACATGCACAACTCGCAAGCCCATTAACGCCGCTAGACGCAACGCAGGACGGCAGTAGTCCGAAAATACTAAAAAAGTGCCGCCATAGACTATAAAACCACCGTGCAACGATACGCCGTTCATAATAGCCGCCATCGCATGCTCGCGAACTCCGTAATGTAGGTAGTCGCCAGAAAATCTATTGGGAGTGCTGCCCTCGCTAGAGCTGGTGGTTGACGCATCAGAAACAGAGTGCGCCGAGCGCGTGATTACTCGCATGCCCTTAGCCTTCGTGCCGTTCGAGCCAGTCAAGTCCGCCGAACCTCCTAGGAGCTGTCCCGCAAAAGTCTCCCGTAAAACATCCAAAACCTTCTGGCTCGATTGGCGCGAGGCGAGCGCCGGTTGCTCGGATAACCATTTTGCCTTTAGAGCAAGTAGGCTCGATTCCGCCCTTCGCGAAGTCGCTAAATCGCTACTTTGCAAGTTATTACTTTGATTATCGCTCGTATTACCGCTCGTCGAGGTCTCAAAACTTGCCTCGAAGGCTTCTTGCCTATTCCTCGGCTGCGAGGCAAAACGCTTCCGCCATGCCACAAACTCGCCTTGCGCGTGCCTGCCATCGCTACGCCATTTCTCTAGTAAATCCTCCGGCAACTCGAAGGGAGGGTGATGCCAGTCTAGAGTCTTACGTAGGTGCGCTATCTCCTCATCGCCTAACGGTGCCCCATGCGAAGAAGCCTTGCCAGCCTTATGCAGCGCACCACGGGCTATCTGCGTGCGACAGCATACTAAACTAGGGAGTGCAGAGGTTCGCGCTCGCGTGAGTGCCGCCCGTATCTCGTCCGCATTATGACCATCGATAGACTCCGCTCGCCAGCCGCTCGCGCGAAAACGCGCGCATTGATCGGTGCTGTCGCTCAAGCTGCGCGCTCCGTCTATCGTAATCGCGTTGTCGTCAAACAGAACGCACAGGCGCGATAGCTGTAAGTGACCAGCAAACGCAATAGCCTCTTGCGAAATGCCCTCCATAAGACAGCCATCGCCCGCAACTACCCAAGTGCGATGGTCTACCAAATCATCGCCAAAACGCGCGTTCAGAAGACGCTCGCATAAAGCCATGCCGACCGCGTTCGCTAAACCCTGCCCCAAGGGACCAGTCGTCGTCTCGATGCCAGCCATCGCACCTCGCTCAGGGTGACCAGCCGCTGCCGAGCCCCATTGACGAAAGCTACGCAATGAGCTGAGCTCAACCCCCTTAACTCCGCATAGATAAAGTAGCGCGTAGAGCAACATCGAGCCGTGACCCGCAGAAAGCACAAAGCGGTCGCGGTCTCTCCAGTCGGGGTTGTCTGGGTCGAAGCGCAAAAACTCGCGGAAAAGTAAACCAACGCTGTCCGCCATTCCCATCGGCATGCCAGGGTGACCAGATTGCGCTCGCTCAACCGAATCCGCAGAGAGAATCCGCAACGCAGATGATAGGTATTCGGGGGTAGGTGGACGAGGCACTAGCAATGGAAAAATTGGCGGTTGTAAAATTGAGGTTTATTCGGGGATAAGCCTTGTGGCAATATAAATAAGTAAGCGCGGGAGGATACTGAATTTACTGAATTTGGCTTATCTTTCTCAATGTAATCGCTAGAATAAACGCCAAGCTAGCTATGTCAACTCTAACCCAAAATCCTCGTTAGAAATTCTTGCCAAGAAGGTGCGCCTTCGATGCTAGTATGTTGCTCGGATGCGTCTAGTGCCAATCGTCTAATACTAATTGCTTATCCTTAGCCATCAGTCATCTCAATGTTCGTTCGTCTTTTCGCCGCCTCCACTATACCATTCGCAATATCCATTGCCGTTTGTATCTACGCCGTCGTCTCGCCCGACTTTGCACTCGCTCAGCAACACTCGCACCGAATAGAAGAAAACAGCAACACTAGGTTAGAGTTCTTGCGCATCGGTACCAGTCCGCCAGACGAGACCCTATATCGTCTTGGCAGCGCACTCACCGCATCACTTTCAGCACCGCCAGGCATAAAGCCTCCGTGTCGTGAAAACTATCCATGCGGTGTGCCAGGCTTGTTGCTGGTAACGCAAAGTAGGACCGGCTCGTTCGAGAGCATCGAGGATATAGCCAGAGGCGCGTTAGAGTCCGCCGTCGTCTCCCTCGACGCGATAGAAGAGATCGCCAACTCAACCTCTGGAACATATTCGTTCGATGTAAGCGAGATAAACTTGCTCGCGCATCTCGCAAGCGTGCAGCTGCATATAGTCGTGCTAGAGGATAGCGATATCTTGTCGTTCAAAGATTTGCGAAACCGTAGCGTCGCCGTAGGCGTTTCAGGGTCCGCATACGCCCTGCAGTTGCGACAAGCCATGGCAACGCTAGGCGAAAACCTCGATGCAACCCTCACACTGAACCTGCCGTTATACGAAGCTCTCGATAAGCTCGCTGAGAGGCAGATAGACGCAGTAGCCCTAACCGCACAAGCACCAGTGCCCATATTGCAAAACTTCGCTCGGGAAACCCCGATGCGCTTGTTGGAGCTCGGAACTCGCAAAATCAAAAACGCAAACTCGCCAGAACAAGGTGCACAAAGACAGGATGCGCAAAGACAAGCTGGGCAAAGGCAAGATGCCGTTCAACTAGCTATCCTGCCAGCGCAAACATACATCGGACAAAAAAAGGCTCTCAATACCCTAACATTCGATATATGGTGGGTAGTATCAAAAAAGCTAGACGACGAAAGCGTATATCGCATAACTAAAGCATTGTGGCACAGCTCTACCCAAAATATGTTGCGAACGCTAGTGCCAGAAGCACTTATCGAAAAGCCTCGTGCCTTGCGCTTGTTGGCTCCATTGCTGCCAATACACCCAGGAGCCGCAAAGTGGTACAGAGAAAAGGGACTGCTTGCGTTATAACTAGCCTTAGACTAGTCTGCGGGTTGCGCTCAATAACTAATGGTTTAGATAAAATATGCCCTCTAGCCTAATGATAATAAACGGTGCAAACTTAAACTTGTTAGGCACAAGAGAAGTGGAAATCTACGGCAGAAGCTCGCTAAATCAGATAGAGATGCTATGCCGAGAGCATGTCAAAAAGCATAACGACAATAATAGCAAGAACAGCTGGAGCATAGACTTTAGGCACTCCAACTCAGAAGGCGCGTTGGTCGATATGGTGCAGGAAGCTCGCGATACTTGCCAAGCGTTAGTCATCAATCCCGCCGCATACGCTCATACTTCCATAGCTATCAGAGACGCGCTAATAAGTTGCGAGATACCTAAAGCCGAAGTGCATCTGTCAAATACATACAAGCGAGAAAAATTTCGACATAATAGCCATAGCGCAACAGCAGTAGATGGCGTGATAATGGGATTCGGCACAATGGGATATTTGCTCGCTATCGATGCCGTAATCGAGAAACACCAGCGTGCGCAATAAACACCAGCGTGCGCAATAAATACCAGCGTGCGCAATAAACACCAGCGTGCGCAAGTCGATAGGTAAGCAGAAACTAAATAAGCAGAAAAATAGTTAGAGGTAAAAAGCATGGCAAAATTCTCCCTCGATAGTTCCTATGTCGAAGTGGTCGCAAAAATACTCAAAGAATACGACTTGCGCGAAGTCTCGCTCGGCGACGAAAAAGCGCGGATAACCATAAAGCGCGGTGAAAAAAAAGTATATTCCGCCGCCTTGCCGATGCACTCGGCAATGCCTGCTGCAGCGAGCTCTCTTGCTCAAGCTACGGAAAGCTCTGCTAGTCCTGCCGTTAGCAAGGAAGAAGAGGGGGGGATGGTCGTGCCCGCGCCAGTAGTCGGTACCGTATATTTGTCTCCGCGACCCAACGACCCGAATTTCGTCAAAGTCGGTGCAAAGGTCAAGGAAGGACAGACCCTACTGATCATCGAGGCTATGAAAATAATGAACCAAATTCCCGCGCCCTGCAGCGGAGTCGTGCGGAAAATGCATGTCGCTAACGCGCAGCCAGTAGAGTTCGGGGATGCCTTGGTGACCATCGACGAAGCGTAAAAATAGGGAGGTGGAGGGAGCTACTGCCTGCCAATCTCGCAAAAAAACAGCCTAATACTCGCCAATACTCGCCAATACTCTAAAAGACCAGTTCAATATGTTCAAAAAAATACTCATCGCTAATCGGGGCGAGATCGCGTTGCGCATACAACGTTCATGCTCGGAGATGGGAATAGCCACAGTCGCCGTCCATTCCAGCGCCGATACACAAGCCATGGTTGTTCAGTTCGCCGACGAGTCCGTCTGCATCGGTCCTCCGCCCTCCGCAGAAAGCTACCTGAATATGCGCGCTATCATATCCGCAGCTAAAATAACCGGCGCAGAAGCTATACATCCAGGATACGGCTTCTTGGCAGAAAATGCCGATTTCGCAGAAATGGTCGAGGCGCACGGGTTATGCTTCATCGGTCCTACCTGCGAGCATATAAAAACAATGGGCGATAAAATAGCCGCCAAAAAAACCGCTCTAAAGCTAGGGCTGCCAATAGTGCCGGGCTCGGACGGTGCCGTCAAGTCCGTCGAGCAGGCATCGCTCATCGCCGATAAAATAAACTACCCCGTGCTCATTAAAGCCGCTAGCGGCGGCGGCGGGCGCGGTATGAAAATCGTACAGAAAAAGCAGGACATGGAGGAAAACTTCGCTCTATGCAGACAGGAAGCCCTCGCAGCCTTCGGCTCGGAAGAAGTCTATATAGAAAAATATCTGCCTTCGCCAAGGCATATCGAAGTGCAGGTCTGCGGTGATGGTAAAGGTAACGCTCAACATTTTTGGGAGAGAGATTGTTCGATACAAAGGCGGCATCAGAAGGTCATCGAAGAGGCTCCGTCTAGTTTGCTCGCACCTCGCGAGCGGCAAAAAATATGCGAGCAGGCGCAAGAATGTAGCGCAAAGCTAGGCTATCGTGGTGCCGGCACCTTCGAGTTCCTATACCAAGACGGAGAGTTCTACTTCATCGAGATGAATACTCGCATACAGGTCGAACATCCCGTCTCTGAGAGTATATGCGGCGTAGACCTGATCGCCGAACAGATACTCGTTGCGGCTGGTGAAAAAAAAATCTGCTCGGTAGCTCCGAAAATGCTGGGGCACGCCATCGAGCTGCGCATAAACGCAGAGCATCCAGAAACCTTCGCTCCATCGCCAGGGGTCATCGAAAACTACCACGCGCCAGGAGGGTTAGGGGTCAGAGTCGACTCCGCTCTATTCAGAGGATACAAGGTGCCACCTTTCTACGACTCGCTGATAGCTAAACTAATAATACAAGCACCAAGCAGAAAAATATGCATCGAGAGAGCAATGCGCGCCTTGAACGAATACGCAATCGAAGGCATAAATACTAATATCGCTCTACATAAAAAAATACTCGCGACAAGTGAATTCGCTAACGGAAAATACGATATTCATTGGCTCGAAAATAGTCTCGTCTAAGCCCGTTGCCTAATCGGCTAAAAGACGACTAAGTGAGCGCGCAAGCTCTGAAAATACTCAAGAAAATACTCAAGAGTGATGAGAAAAGTTGAAACCGAGATGCGCATAACGCCAGACCTGTTGTGCAAAGCATACTCCGTCGGCGTCTTCCCAATGGCGCGCTCGCGCGACAGCAGCGAGCTACTATGGATAGAGCCACGGGTGCGCGGAATCCTGCCGCTCGATAAATTTTGTCTCTCGCGCCGCGACGAACGGGCTCTGCGCAAAGCTAATTTCATAACTACGCTCGATCGCGACTTCTCCGCCGTCGTGCGCGGTTGCGCCGAAAGGCTAAGAGAAAAAGATGCTCAATCCGAGACCTGGATCAACGCAGAAATAGAGCAACTATATGGCGAATTGCACAGGCAGGGCTACGCGCATTCCATCGAGGTATACTCATACGCGCGACCCCTAGCGAACGGGTTAGGGGTAACAAAAGAGGCGACAAAAGAGGTGGACACAGAGCCAGCTAAAGAGACAGCTAAAGAATCAGCTAAAGAATCAGCTAAAGAGATTAGCCAAGAAGTCGGACGAGAGCTACACCTAGTCGGAGGCTTGTACGGCGTAGCCTTGGGCGCAGCGTTCTTTGGCGAGAGCATGTTCTCTAATCAGAGCAACGCAAGTAAAGCAGCACTACGCTACCTCGTCGAGCGTCTGCGCGCTTGCAACTACCAGCTACTCGATGTGCAGTTCAAAACGCCACACCTAGGGCGATTCGGCGTGCTCGAAGTATCACAGCAAAAATACCTGCAATACCTCGTCCTCGCGCTACAAAAAAACTGCCGATTGCGCTAAGCCGTGCCAACCCTTGCGGCTTTATCGCTAGCTTACTTTCAACGATACAGCCGCAATGGTACGACTACAGCCTCAAGGGCAGGGTGAGTTGTAGACCTCCCCTATCTCGTCTATCGCCCGTAGAACCTCAGCACTGAGGGTCAGAGAGTCGCTAGAAATATCCGTCTCTAGTTGCTGCAACGTAGTAGCCCCGATGATGTTCGAGCAGACAAAAGGTCGGTCGTTGACGAAAGCAAGCGCCATCGCCGACGGGTCCAGCCCGTGCTCGCTCGCAAGGGCAACATAAGCCTCGACAGCACCATCGACAGTGATGCCACGATAGCGGGTGGTATGCTGCGGAAATACCTTGCTACGGGAGTTCTCCGGTAATAAGCCGTGTAAATACTTGCCGCTCAAAACACCGCCGCCTAGCGGGGAGTAGGGTAGTAAGCCGATGTCCTCGCGGGTGCAGACCTCCGCACAGCCAACCTCGAAGATGCGGTTGAGCAGAGAGTAGGGATTCTGCACCGCTACTAGTTTGTCGCGGATGCCAAGGCTATCGGCGATACGGCAGCATTCCATTAAACCCCAAGGCGTCTCGTTCGATAGAGCGATGCTACGCACCTTGCCAGAATCTAGTAACTCCTTCATCGCACTGAGCGATTCCTCTAATGGCACAGTGTCGAGCTCGGCTTGCTCATCGGGCGCAAATCCACGTTTGCCAAATATGTTAACATTACGCTCAGGCCAGTGCAGGTAATACAAGTCTATCCATTCGCAACGCATGCGCGAAAGGCTCTCATCGCAAGCCAGTATGATGTTCGCGCGGTCTAGGCGTAGGCGCGATTGTTCTAAATGTTGGCGTAGCCGAAAATTGCTCGGTCCAGCTACCTTGCTCGCGATAACTAGATCATCGCGCGAGCCAGAACTGCGCTGCGCGAGCCACGAGCCGAGAATGCGCTCGGTCGCTCCTAGCAGGTCGTTGCTAACCGGAAATGGGTATATCTCCGCCGTGTCTATCGAGTTGACGCCTTGCTCTAGCGCAAAATCCAGTTGCGCGTGCGCATCGCCCTCGTCGTTTTGCAAACCTCCCCAATTCATCGTACCTAAGGTAATGACGCTAACTTCAATATCCGTCCTTCCTAGCTTGCGCCTGCGCATACTCGAAATCCTTCTAGAATACCTAACTAGTATACCTAGCTAGAGTCACCTAGCTAGCGTCACCAGCTAGAATCCATTAGCCCTTCTTCGAGATGTCGAAGTCACGCCAGCCCGCGTAAGCGCGCGTGCCAGTCGTCACCAAGCATAGCAACGCGAAAATAACACCGATAATCGGGAAAAACTGCGGGAATAGGCAGATCAGAACGAAAAATATCATCGTCTCGCTCGCCTCCGTCAGACCGCCTATGTAGTGCAAGGCTTTAACTAGCTTCTCGACCTGTTCGTTGGTTTGCCATTTACCTGGCGTTTTGTCGCTCGCTTTGGGCGTCGCTGCCTTCTTCGGAAAATCCTTGACAAAGCTCGCGTAAGCTAAAAATGAGCTGCCAGTGCCGATGAACGAAAAAAGCACTAGTGAGGCTACCAGAGCGTTCTCCGCCGGTGCCACAAAGGCGAAAGCGAGCGGAACAGAGGCGTAAAATATAAAGTCGCACAAAATATCGAGAAAACCACCGCGCGCGCTAATATCCTTGTCTAGACGCGCGCGTGCGCCATCAAGACCATCCGCTATGCGGTTGAGGAGAATAAAAGCCAGACCTTCGTGGTAGTTGCCGAACGCTATAAGGACGCTCGCTAGGATGCCTAAAGCAAAGCCTCCGAGCGTCAAATGGTTCGCGCTGACGCCTAGGGCTTTCAATCTAGACGCAAACATGTCGAGCAACGGACTCGTAACATTCTGCACATACTTATCGAGCATCGTTCTATCCTCTTGTTCTAATAAACATTCGCTGGGCTTTCGTTATTCTTGGGGGTTATTCTTTAGGGTTATTCTGGGGGGTTATTCTTTAGGGTTATTCTCTGGGGGTTGTTTGTCTATCCCGTAGACGCTTTCTTAGACACTTTATTAGATTCTTGGGCGATGATGGACTCGCCAGCTATCACCCGCTGTCCTATCGAAACAAGAGACCGATACTCGCTAGCGTCAAAGGTAATATCGACCATTCCGCCAAAGCGAGTAAAGCCGAAGGCACTCGCTGTGCTTATCTCCTCGCCGCCCGAAGGCAAGTCTAAGACGAGGCTACGACCGAGAACTCCAGCCCGTACCTTAAGCTCATACTCGCTATCGTTGTTGCCACCTCGTAGCGAGAGCTCCGTTTGTGCCGCGTTCTCGCGTGCCTTCCTAAAGTCAAGGCCAGACGGAGAGCCGGGCTTGTCTTGACGCCGCAAAACCTGTCCCGCAAGCGGAAAACGCAAGACCCCAGAGTCTAAAAGCGTTACGCTGATGCGGACCACAAAAGGCTCGCGCGACTTGCTCGCTCCTTCTTCACCACTATCCCTGCTGCTCGCCTCAGCTACTAGCACCGTGCCAGTCGCTGGTGAAAGTAGCGCGTTCTCAACGTCCGGTGCAGTCGAGTTCGGCACTCGGAAAAAAAAGTACAAAAGGGCACTCGAAATAATCCCAGGTAGCCAAAATATCGAATCGATAAGACCCAATACCACCGTCGCAACAACGCCTACTACCACAAAAGGGTAGCCATCGCGGTGCAGAGACAATAAAAGACGCTCCCTGATTGCTAACTCATCCATACAAAAAACTCATACCTATAGGGCGAGTGAATGATAGTTTAATAACAGCACGATGATAGCCCATGGCGCATTACTAATAAAGAAAATTTTTATGACGCCGAATTGTGGCGCAAATAAAATCATACACATTGCATAATGT
>JABABG010000114.1 GCA_014238315.1 Alphaproteobacteria bacterium | reverse complement strand
TAAAATCTGTAAATACAATACTAACGGCATCGAGCCTAGTATCATGAAAACTACCGCAACTAACTCTATGCGGAAATCATCGAAAAAACCAAAAGACTCGTTGTGGGTCGAAAAGCCCCCCGTCGCAACAGTCGTCATCGCATGGTTGACCGCATCGAAAACCGACATCCCGAAAATCCAGTAAAGAAGCCCGCAAGAAAAAGTTAAAAAAATGTAGATAACGATAATCCAAGAAACAAGTGGTCCTAATCGCGCAACCGCCTTCTCGCCTTGACCAGCAAGCTCGACACGGAAAAGTTGCATGCCGCCTACTCGCAGCAAGGGAAATAGTAACACCGTCGTTACGATAATCCCTATACCTCCGAGCCATTGCAGTAGCGAGCGCCAAAATAATAAGCCATGCGCCAAATCGTCTAAATTAGTGATGACAGTAGAGCCCGTAGTCGTAAGACCAGATAGCGATTCAAATAAAGCGTCCGTATATGAAAAATCGTCTAGCGCAAAAACAAACGGTAAAGCTCCAAAAACTCCAACAACTACCCACGCGCCAACAGTAATCAAAAAAGAATCTCGATAGGAAATCTGCGTGCGCGAAATTGAAAGAGCGCGCATCGAAGAAAGTAAAACCGTGCCGCCTAAAACTAAAATAATCGCAGACGAAAGAAGAAATGACCTGAAAGATTGTCCCGCGCCAAGATAGTCTACAAAGGCCGGGACTAACATCGAAAACGATAGGGCGAGCAGTAAAACTCCCTGCGCCGCCATAACTAATTGCAGACCAGAAATCATAATCTACAAAACAAATACAAAAAACATTCTGCTAGGGGAAATAAGCTAAGGAAAATGTACCCAAGGAAAGTAAGCCAGGAAAAATAAGCTAGGGTAAGTAAGCTAGGGAAAGTAAGCTAGGGTAAGTAAGCTAGGGAAAGTAAGCTAGGGAAAGTAAGCTAGGGAAAGTAAGCTAGGGAAAGTAAGCTAGGGCAAATAAGTTAGGGCAAATAAGTTAGGGCAAATAAGTTAGGGCAAAGAAACTTGCGCGAGCAAGGCGAATTACTTGTCAATGCGATAGCGCTTGTGACAAGACTTGCATTGCTTGCCTAACCCCCCCAAAGCAGAGCCAAGCGATGCACGCAGGGTCTCGTCCTGCTCGCTCCTCTTCGCTAAATCCGCAAAAGATTTCGCCGATGCAGCAAACTCGCGCATAAGCGACTGGAAGTCTTCCGACTCCGTCCAAACTCGATCGTGCGCGCTCGTCTCCTCTTGCAAACCGCGCGTGCGGAATGAAAATGACGCGCCAGAACGCTCGGCAGCAAGCGAGAGAATCTGAGCCTGCAACAATACCGAGGGCGCGTCCGATACCTCACCCTTAGCTAGTAAAAAAGACGAAACAAGCGAGGATTCTATCTCGCGCATCAAAAACTTACGGAACTTAACCACAGCGTCTGGTTCTGGCTCCGCAGCAATTGAAGCACTCGAAAAATAAAAATAGCTAAACGATAGTGCAATCAAAAAAAACACGCGCAATAAAGCTAGTCTCGACTGGTAAAGTCTGGGATGGATAGCAGGTAGGCTCATGCTAGAAGAGCTATAAATCTGAGGAAAAACATATTGCGAGCCTTGATGCTACATGTTGGGGTGGAGCCGAGCTCGCTTCTTGCTCGCTCGGTATATCTTATATAGTAGACCAAAAAAACAAAGACAACAAGTAAAGCTATAACCACTTCGCTTGCGTGATGGCTCTGCCGTATGCTAAAAAAATAAGAAACCCTACACTATTATAAATGGCATAAAAAATCGCTGTGTAAAAATACTATGCAAAAAAATCAAGGCAGCAGTAATGAAACAATTATGCAATTCGCTCAGGCTCTCTTCGATGTTGCGCGAGAAGAAAAAGCCACGCAAGAAACTCTGGCAGCTGCAAAACGCATGGCAGACTGCCAGCTGGAGAACTACGATCTGCAACGACTCGCAGCAAATCCTAAATTCGAGCTAAAAAGCATAGAAAACGTGATAGAGGAGCTAAATAAAAAAATGAAACTCGGAAAAATAGTTCATAACTGCCTCAAGATACTCGCACAATCTCGAAGGCTCGCGCTGTTTCCCAAAATAGCCGCGCGTTTGCAAGAGCTCGAAGCTCAGCAAAGAGGCGAGGTAAAAGGGAAAGTCGTCAGCGCAAATAAACTAAATGCAACAGAAAAAAAATCACTCGAAGCCGCTTTCAAATCTCGCTTGGGGAAAGCACCCCTCGCGCTACACTTCGACGAAGACAAATCGCTCATCAGCGGGATAGTCGTAACTATACAAAGTCGTATGATCGACTTGTCCTTACGATCAGAGCTACGGAGACTAAAACAAAAATTATATAATACGGAGCAAGCAATATGACAATAAGCGCAAGCGAAATATCAGCTCTATTGAAAAAAAATATAGCTAACTTCGATGCCATCGCAGAAGTTTCAGAAGTAGGGCATGTCGTATCCATAGGAGACGGAGTAGCTCGCGTATACGGATTGGACCTAGTGCGCGCAGGTGAAATGGTCGAGTTCGAATCAGGAATCAAAGGAATGGCTCTCAACTTGGAGACAGACACGGTTGGAATCGTGCTCTTCGGAAGCGATAGAGAAGTCAAAGAAGGAGAAGTCGTAAAAAGAACAGGTAGCATCGCCGATATTCCTACCGGGAAAGCACTGCTCGGTAGAGTCGTAGACGCATTGGGAAATCCCATCGACGGGAAAGGCGATATAGTAACTACACATAGAGGGCGAATCGATGTCAAAGCCCCAGGTATCATTCCTAGGCAATCCGTATGCGAGCCAGTGCAAACAGGCATCAAAGTGCTCGACACTCTCGTCCCCATAGGAAGAGGGCAGAGAGAGCTAATCATCGGAGATAGGCAGACCGGGAAAAGCGCGCTCGCCATAGACGCTATCATAAACCAACGCACCATCAACGATAGCGACGACGAAAACCAAAAACTATATTGCATCTATGTCGTGATAGGACAAAAACGATCGACAGTCGCTCAACTGGCGCATACCTTGACGGAATACGGCGCGATGGATTATACGACCATCGTCGCCGCTACAGCCTCTGATCCAGCTCCTTTGCAATTCCTCGCACCATACAGCGGCTGCGCAATCGGTGAATACTACCGAGATAATGGTATGCACGCGCTTATCGTATATGACGACCTATCAAAACAGGCTAACGCCTATCGACAAATGTCTCTACTGATGCGAAGACCGCCAGGTCGCGAAGCATACCCTGGCGATGTATTCTACTTGCACTCAAGGTTGCTTGAGAGAGCGGCTAAACTCAGCGACAAATATAAGGGAGGCTCGCTGACAGCCTTGCCTATAATCGAAACGCAAGCTAGCGATGTCTCCGCTTATATCCCCACAAATGTCATTTCCATAACCGACGGGCAAATCTTCCTGCAGACCGAACTATTCTATAAAGGCATAAGACCCGCAATAAATGTAGGAATCTCTGTTAGTCGAGTAGGTTCCGCAGCCCAGTCTAAAGCGATGAAAGTCGTAGCGGGATCGATTAAACTAGAGCTCGCCCAATATCGAGAAATGGAAGCTTTCGCCCAATTCGCATCAGACCTCGACCCAACAACGCAAAGGCTACTCGCAAGAGGCGCGAGACTAACCGAATTGCTAAAGCAAAAGCAATACTCGCCTCTGCCTATGGAAGAACAAGTGCTCGCAATCTTTGCAGGCGTCAAAGGGTATCTAGACAAAATACCCATAGAGCGAATAGAAAGCTTCGAGGAAGCTTTGCTACAAAAAGCGCGAAATACACAAGCCGGCTTGCTGAAAGATGTTCGCCAGAGCGGAAAACTCAGCGACGAAAACGCAGAAAAGCTAGCAACAATGCTTGAACGATTCGTCAAAGAATTTGAAAAATTACCCTGATAGAAAATTAAAGACAAAATCGACAAAGCTCGACAAAAATAACTTGAGTAGATGAATTGTCCGGACTAAAAGAACTGCGCCGCTCAATAGCGACAACAAAGAGCACAAAGCGAATAACATCGGCCATGAAGATGATGTCCGCAGCAAAGTTGCGGCGCGCACAATCGCGCGCAGAAGAAGCTAAACTTTACGCGAAAAGATACATTGAGCTCGCACAAAGCCTCACCGGGCGCTTGACAAAGCCAGCTCCGCAAATCTTTGTCGGGCGCAAAAAAGAAGAGCAGAAGACAAAAACTTTATATCTTGCAATCGCGTCCGCGCGCGGACTCTGTGGCGGGTATAACGCAAATGTCGCTAAAAAAATCATAGCCCACGTTAATAAAGACAATAATAAAGAAAATACGACCGCAATTTTGGTCGGAAGAAAAGCTAAACCCACATTGCAAAAAGCAATCGGGCAAAGACTGTTATACACCCACGAAGATGTAAACCGTCCCGTGCCACACGAAGCCTTCGCAAATGCATTGGCTACGGAGATGATCAGCATGTTCGAACAAGAAAAGTTCGATAGGTGCATCTTATTCTATAACCATTTCGAGTCGGTCTTGACGCAGAAGGTTGTAGCACACACCATGATACCTATCTCTGCTGAGGGGAGTGCAAAAAACACCAACGCAGAAAACGAGCAAAAAGAGATAACTTTCGAGCCAGAGCGAGATATACTTTTGCAAAATATGGCTCCGCAAATTATAGCCGCCCAAATCTTTGAGGCAATGCTCGACGCTTTTGCTGCCGAACAGGCGGCTCGAATGACCGCCATGGACAATGCCACGAGAAACGCCGGCGAATTGATCGACGAGCTATCTCTACGCTACAATCGACTGCGACAAGCTTCTATAACTACAGAGCTGATCGAAATTATCTCTGGGGCGGAAGCTCTGTGAATCAACTGCTTGCGGGCGAGGCTGCTTGCAGACTTGTCTGCCTACAGACTTGTCTGTTTGAAATAAACTGTAAAACAATAACGCGAGAAAACTCCTAAAATGCCTAGTCAAAACACCGAAAGTGCTACAAGCGTGCAAAAAACTAAAGCAAAAACGACAGCTAAAACTCACGCGAGCCCTCGCAAAAACCGAAAGGGCAAGATCGTAAGAATCTTAGGCGCAGTGATCGATGTCTATTTCGACGGAGAGCCGCCTGCTATCCTAAACGCGCTCGAAACTAAAAACCAAGACAAGAGACTCGTGCTCGAGGTCGCTCAACATCTGGGCGAAAATACCGTGCGCTGCATCGCGTTAGACGCAACTGAGGGAATGATGCGCGGACAAGAGGTCGAGGATAGCGGTGCTAGTTTGACAGTGCCAGTAGGAAGAGGAGTGCTGGGACGAATCATGAATGTCGTCGGAGAGTCCATCGATGAAAGGGGGCAGATAAAAACTAAAGAGAATTGGCCCATACATCGAGAAGCTCCAGATTTCGTATCGCAAGAAACTAAAACTCAAATACTGGGAACCGGTATCAAGGTCATAGACCTGCTGACGCCATACCCACGCGGTGGTAAAATCGGATTGTTCGGCGGGGCGGGGGTCGGGAAAACCGTCCTCATTATGGAGTTGATAAATAATATCGCAAAAGGGCACGGAGGCTATTCCGTCTTTGCAGGAGTAGGCGAAAGAACAAGGGAGGGAAACGACCTCTACCACGAAATGATCGAATCGGGCGTCATCGACCTGAAGGGTGATAAGTCTAAATGCGCATTGGTGTATGGGCAGATGAACGAGCCGCCAGGTGCGCGCGCGCGTGTAGCTCTAACCAGACTAACGCAAGCAGAATACTTCCGCGATAAAGAAGGACAAGATGTTTTGTTCTTCATCGACAATATCTTTCGATTTACTCAAGCAGGGTCTGAAGTCTCCGCTCTGTTGGGGCGAATACCCTCCGCGGTAGGGTATCAACCGACGCTCGGAACCGACATGGGGACTATGCAGGAGAGAATAACCTCGACAAAAAATGGCTCCGTTACATCCGTGCAAGCCGTATATGTGCCCGCTGACGATTTAACCGACCCAGCCCCAGCCACAACCTTCTCTCATTTGGACGCAACAACCGTGCTATCTAGGCAGATTGCTGAACTGGGAATATATCCCGCCGTCGACCCACTCGATTCTACTTCTCGAATACTAGACCCGCGAATCATCGGCGAGCAGCATTACGCAATTGCAAGAGAAACTCAACGCTTGCTACAAACATACAAATCCCTGCAGGAAATCATCGCTATACTCGGCATGGACGAGCTATCCGAAGAAGACAAAAGTGTCGTAGCTAGGGCAAGGCGAATACAAAAATTCTTGGCGCAACCATTTCACACCGCAGAAGTCTTCACTGGATTCAAAGGGAAATATGTAGAGCTCAAAGATACCCTCGACGGATTCGAGGGAATCATCGAAGGACGCTACGATAGCCTGCCAGAAGCCGCTTTCTATATGGTAGGCTCGATCGAGGAAGTAGAAACTAAAGCTCGAAGCCTAGAAGAACAAGGCGAAAATACCTGAAAATGCTCGATAAAAAATAATATGCCAGAGCAACACGAGACTATTTCGCTAGAAATTCTAACGCCAGAAAAACCCTTCTTGGCTAAAGAAGTAACACTCGTCGTCGTGCCAAGCCAAGAGGGAGACCTCGGCGTGATGGCGCGCATAGCTCCAATGCTGTGCGCATTGCGACCAGGCGTAATATGCATCTTCGACGAAATGCTAAACGCAACAGAAAGATATTTCGTAGCAAGCGGAACAGCTTGGGTTGACGATAGAAAAGTAACACTGCTGGTGCCAGAAGTCTTCGACCTAAAGCGCACAGACGATCATACTACTCTAGAAAAAATCAAAAAAATCGAAGCAAAAGGTACAAATCTTGACGAAGAAAGTAGCCTGCAGCTAGCCGTGCTACGACAAAAACACTATAACCTGCAAAACATACCTTATGCCTGACGTTTGACAATTATAAAGGATAATATAGATAAATTAATATTATATTTATGGCTATACATATTTAATTAATAAATAAATAATTATCTATTTAATCAATAAATTAATTTATATTAGAATTTATATTAGAATCTGTTTCTTGCAAAAACTCTCTAGCCGACATGAAGTGCGCTCGCGAACTCGAGAATAAATCTTGTAAATCTTTATCCATCTGCCTCAATCGGCGTTCGAGGTGAACGGCAATACCAACGCGTAAGCGACTCCAGCGCTTATTTGACATCTTAATAAAATAATTATAAATCTGACTAAAAAAAATAAAAATAGTGCCTTGATAAAAACTTGCGCAAAAATCATACACTTCCTCGTTCTTATAATTATTTGCAACCGAAGCTTCTTTTGAACGAAAAAGAAGTAATCTTAACGAGTTATGTATATCTTGCAAGTCAGCTATCGAATCGACCGACGAAATACGCGTGAGAATCTCTAATAAACTATCCGCAAAAAATTTACGCTGCACATCCGCCTCCTCTAGCCTTAACAAAATACTATCGTCGGCAGGAGAAATCTTCGGGCAGAGGTTATACAATCGCGCCTCGTCTTCGCTGTCGCTAGAGGAAGGGGCAGGGGCAGAGTCAGGGAGAGGCTCTATCAAGGTCGGCAAAAGAGGAATAACTCCCTTAAACTTCGTTCCATCACTACAATTGTAGAAGCGATGCCGAGGATGGTTTCGTACCTCCGCCTCTAAAATATGCTTCGATAGTAAAAAGAGACTTTGCGATCTAACATAGCCTCCAAAATTACCGCGAAAAAGTAAAGTGCTATCAGCCATTTGCTTCTCTTGCTGAGCCGCAAAGTCCTTATAAATAAAGTGTACCGCGTCCTTAGCGTGATGGCTACGCTCGCCCTTGTAACCCGCATCTACACCCAAAAAATAATACTTCGTAAAACCCAAAGTGGTCGCACAAGATAAAGCCGTGTTAGCAACCATAGGCGAAACACTATCAAGACTATCAAGTTCGACTAAATAGCTAAATGGGGTCAAAGGGCGTAAAAATAAAACGCGTTTCTTAAACTCCGAAACAATATCCGTCTGTACAGTCACGGAGGCAAAAAGAATTATATCGTCTAAACAATAACCATCCTCTATCGCCTTGGTTATATGGTTAAACTTGGGAAAAATGTTCTCAATCTCACAGTGGTAGTCCGGAACTATGCCATTCTTCAACAAAGTGTAAAGCGCAGAGCCGCATGAAAAAACTACTCGACCAACGCAAAGGCGAGACAAATAAGATAAGGAATCGTCTAAAGAAGGACCGTTCGCAATAATCAATATCTCGCGCTTCGGACGCAAACGCGTGGGGTCTTGTAAAATAGGCGTACTGCTCGAAAGAGAAATATTCTGTCTGCTGTTTTTTAACATGCGGACTTGATCCTCAAAATAACCCATGTTGACAGCAGAGATGTTAATAATGCTCTTAATGCGTGAGGAAAGGCGTCCCAATGTAGCGGAAATCGCCGCATGAGAGTAACAAAAAAAACTATCCGTAAAAAAATATACTTTATTAAATAAAAAATTAATGAATGATGACTCTAATCCCTCAACGTCATTCTCTAATATAAAGTATAAGCTACCATTCCGAGCTTCGCATAAACTATGCCAGCGAGAGAAATCGTGCAAGCTAGAAGAAAAATATAAACTCTCTTGACGAGTCTCAATTATGCAGACATTGCAAGGACGCAAACGCCTGATAAGCGGCGCAATGTGGTAACCTAATCCAAGACCAAAGATGACTAATAAAGAACGATCCTTGCTAAATACATCGCGCAACTTGGGGTGCAGGCGGTGGTCGCGCAAAAAAACAGAATCTAAATCTCGCTTAAAACCCATATCTTGACGACCCATAGAATCTACAGATGAACAATGGGCAAGGGTGGATGGGGGACCGATATACCTTGGGCCGCTCGAAAAATAAGATTTCAACTCATTGCTCGCATGCTCGCGAGCATCAATATCGTAAAGCCTAGTGCCGCCAGTCTCTAGATTGATAATGCGACCTCGGTCTATTATAGGTTTGTAAAAACGGTGCTGTAACGGACGCTCAAGCACCTGAGCAAGAGCAGGGTGATCCTTGCTAAGCCATCCTATGTTGCGCAACATTCGGGCGTTGCTAGCCTTAGATGCAAAAAGTGACGTCGACGTCGAAGGAGAAGGAGAAGGTAAGCTCGTCATCAATTCAATTCCAGATGCGGAGATACATAACGACCTCTTCTACCCAAAACGCTAACTCCTTCGAGTAAAGTCTCGATAAAAGACAAAGCCTTCTCGGCAGATAGCCGCTGCTGAACGCGGGGCTGCTTCTTACGACGCAAAGCCTGACGAAAGCAACGAAGTTGCGAGGGGGCTAAACAAAGAGAGCGGAGACGCGATAGCAAATGATCCTCATCATCACAAACACAAAACTCCGCAAAAGACATTTGATGGGCAATGGATAAACTCGAACGTGCAAGAATGGCATCGCCAGACAAGGTTAAAGACGCAATGCCATGACGCAAGGCTTGCCAAAACATATAAGCCGAACGAGGGTAGCTTGCATCCAAAAAAATATCTATTTGTGAAAGAAAATTCACATAACTGGAATGTTCGGGTAGAACGCGAATACGGCTTTGTTCTGACTCCGTCAATGCCCGCTCAAGCTCGGATAGCAAGGAGGCTGCAGCTTGTTCGCCCCCTATAGAATCGCTATCCAAAATTAGCTCAAAGCGCGGGACCTCAACAAGACAGCGAACAAGAAGAGCGCGAGTGTCTGTATCAAAAAAAGCGTAAGGAGCGGAAATGCCAACGCGTAGAAGACGGCGACGGGAAATGGATAGAGGCTGAACTCTAAATATATCTTCAACCTGTAAAAATCCAGCAGGAGGGCGTAAAATAGGACAAGGCGTAGTAAGATCGATAGCCTCTTCTTTGATAACTTCGCCTGCAACCCCGCTGGTAGCCATGCCTTTTTTGCTCGAAGCCAAAGTTAGCGTGGGTAGCGGTGATAAAAATCTATCGCTCAAAACCGCATCGTAACCCCAACGTTGCGCATCTTGCGGGTCGCCAAAGGCTACAACGTGCAAAGAAGCGGGCTTCAAACGCGCAACATTCGGACGACGGTAAATACCGAACGAATCTAGTTCTAGAAAAATATCAATTTCATCCTCGCGTAAAATATGCGCCAAAGTCTTGTCGTCCAGACCATGCGTTACATAATGATCCTTCGAAAGAGCCAAAAATCGCTCCGTCAACGAATCCTGATAATTTGAATCAATGTAGAGAAAAAACTCTACATTGCTCTTGTTGAACATTTCCAATAACAACGCTACGCGCTCTATAAGACCGCCAACGTGTAAGTCGGACGAGACAATACCAATGCGAAGGCGATTGCCAACACGCATCTTGCTACCTCTAGCACGACTACGCTCAGAGAGACCTTCGACAACCTGATCACGCATAGAGAGCAAAGCTTGTGGTAAAGGCGGGCGGGAGAAAGAAAAAATGCGCACGAAGGTATCGAGCACCGACTGCTCCTCGCTAGAACGCAAGGCGGCGTTCGATAACCATACAAGGCTGTCATCAATACGCCCTAGTTTAGCAAAAACATCGCCAGCTAAAGCTTGGTCCGCAACAGACAAGTCCGTACGACTAGCAAAAGAAGCCAAAAGACCCACCGCAGAAAAAGGACGGTTCGCTAACAAATAATACCTGATCGCTGCTCGACGCCAAGCATGGTTATGCTCGAATGCTAAAAGACCATCCTCAGCTATACGAGCAGCTAGCAAGTGGCTGCCGCGCGAGGCAGAATCGCGGATGCGCAAAAGAACCGCGTTCTCGTCAACTGCCATCAATAGATGATCGACGCTACGCATGCTCGGCGTGAGTATATCTCCCCAACCCTTCTCAAGCGCAATCTCGCGAGTAGTGGAGCTAATCTTCGCACAAAATAATACTTCTTGGTAAAAGCCCAACGAGCTATTCGCCATCGCTATTCCGTAGAGAAACTCGCGGGATTGCGGCTCAAGGCGAAAGGCTTCCTCCATCGAGCGCAAAGCGCGACCGCCAAAACCCTCTCCCAAGAAAAATAAACCAGTCAAAAAAAGCCAAACGCTAGCCGCCGATGGTTCCTCTTCTTGACCTTGAGCTATTTCTAAAAGCGCAAGGTTACGATTGCCATTCGATAAAAAATCGTGAAAACGAGCAACGCGTAATGAAATTTCCATGGTAATGCGTAATCCTTAAAAAAATCTAAATTGTAAAATGCAAAAAAAAAGCCAAATACGGTAGCCTTAGGCATATTCTTTGAAAGAAAACATTTATTAAAGTATTCGTTGACAGAAAATAAAAATGCAATACAATAATATGCAGTCTACGACCTAACTACCCACGCACAAGCAGAAGCAAAATGCGCAAAAGTGTAGTTAAAACGACAAGGACAGTATTCCTATGTTCGAAGTAATATTTCGAGGTGTAAGGGGTAGCCTTCCCATTTGTTCTCCGAATTTCATGCAATTCGGCGGTAATACGTCTTGCGTCGAAGTTTGGTGTGGAGAGCATCTCATCATACTCGATGCAGGCACTGGCATAAGAAGGGCTAGCGATAGGATGCGAGAGCGGAAGGTAAACAACGCATACATCTTGTTCTCCCATGTTCATTGGGACCATGTGCAGGGATTCCCATTCTTCCCTGCCGCTTTCGACAAAAACGCTACCCTGCACATAAAGGCAGCGGGGTTACAAAAATACGGCGGGATCGAAAAAGTCTTGGCGGCTGAAATGAAAGCTCCTTACTTCCCTATCCCTATATCCGCGCTCGTATCACAGAAAACATTCACAGATTTCAAGCCAGGGGATAACTTTACCCTGAACTCCGACATAGCCGTAAGAACTATTCCTCTAAACCATCCTAACGGGGCTACTGCTTATCGAATCGATTACGCAGGACAGGCTCTATGTTATGTAACAGACACAGAGCATAGGGAAGGACAACTCGACGAAGAAATACTAGAGCTCATCAAAGAAAGTAATCTGGTAATCTACGACGCTACCTACACCGACGAAGAATACAAAAAACACATCGGGTGGGGGCATTCAACTTGGCAACAAGGCATAAAGCTATGCCGCAAGGCAAATGTAAAAAGGCTCGCTCTATTCCACCACGACACTTCGCACGAAGACGAGGCAATGAAAGCTATCGAAGCCGCAGCTCAAAAAGAATGGCCCGTAGCATTCGCAGCTCGCGAAGGACAAGTCATCAAGCTCGACTGATAGCGAAAAATAGTAATAGGTGAACTATGAAAAAAAATACCATAGCAGAAAAAACCGCTAACAAAAAAGCAAGGCGGCAATTAGTAAATAAACTATCCTGTAGCTTTGTCTTCTATACCATATTCTTCATAGCCTCTATGCTCTCGACAGCTTTGGCACAGGCGCAAAGTAGCAAGTATAGCTCGCTGAGCTACGATTGGAGAGGGGCTGTGGCAAGCGCTCTCAAAACAGACGAAAATATCCTCGCCCACCAACAAAAACTAAAGCAGGCGCGAAAAGCTCAAAAATCCGCTATATCATACGAGGCAGTGCCGCGTATGTTGCTGAGTGGAGAAGGTGGTGGGGCATTCGCTAGAGTCGGTACGAACAACGATGCAACAAAAAGCACCGCTAGCTTTAGCCCGTATGCAGATGTCTCGCTAGAGCTCGAACAAAAAATAGCCGACGGTGGCGAGCGAAAAGCCGAGTTGCGCGAAAAAAGAATCGCTGTAAATATAGCTCGAGCAGCCCTGCGAGACGCAGAGCAAAAATTGATCGCAAAGGCTCTAAAAAGATACATCGACCTACAATACCGTGCTTTGCTACACCGAGCACAGCAGCGCGAACAAATGATACGGCAACAAAGCCAGAAAATAGCCAGCAACGACGATACTATTCCAGTTTGGGAAAAGTGGAACATACAGCAAGCTACTCAACAAGGGCAAAATGCGCTGTTGGAAAGTCGTAAGAACCTAGACATAAGCCGTGGGAACTTCGTCGCTACCTTCCGATTCTTGCCAAAAATCGACGAGCTAACAAGGGTCGATTTACCGCTAGAGCTAATCCCTAGGACGTTCGAGGAAAGCCTGCAGATCGCTCAACGCGCAAACCCAGCATATCTAGTAGAAACGCAAAAAGCACAGAGCTCGACAAGCTCCATTCTGAAAGCGCGCTCTAAAGGATTGCCAAAAATCTCGATGGTCGCCGAAGGGAGGTATAGATACAACCCCTTGCCAGAACGATTCCACGACCAATCAAATCAGGAGCTGCTAGCATACGCAGGATTACGGATAAATTGGCAACTGGCAGATACTTTTCGCTTGAAGGGACTCGTTAGCACGGCTCGTGCAGAAGCGAATATCGCTGAAAGAGAGAGGGGGCGATTCGCAAGTAAACATCGTGAAAAAATTGCCGATGTTTGGAATAATCTCGTATCGCTCAGCGCACAATACACTGCTCAACAAAGTTTCGGACGCAATAACGCTATGCTGATATCATCAATGCGCGAGGTAATTGATCAAGACGCGCAGGGGGATAAAGCAAAACAAAATAATATAACCCCTACTCGTGCCGTCGACTTAGAAGCGCAATTTATCAAAACGCAGGTGCAGTTCCTCAACACAGAGAGAAGATTGATCTCCGCGTACGTCGAACTACTGAGCGAAATTGGGCTACTCGATCGCGCAACCCTGAATATATGAAATACTCCGTTATTCTAAAAATATAATATGCCGAAGCCTAAACGTATCGTCCTTGCTTATTCTGGCGGACTCGATACCTCAATAATACTGCGATGGCTACAAGAAAAATACCAAGCCGAAGTGATATGCTACACAGCAGACATCGGGCAAGGTGAAGACACAGCACTAGCAGAAAAAAAAGCTTACCAACTCGGTGCTAAAAACGTCTTCATTCAGGATTTGCGCGACGAATTCGTGCAGAACTTCGTGGCTCCCATGTTTCGCGCTAACGCATTATACGAAAGCGCATACTTGCTAGGCACAGCCATAGCTCGACCTCTAATCGCAGAAAAACAAATCACGCTCGCTAAACAATGCAACGCTGATGCCATAGCGCACGGAGCGACCGGAAAAGGAAACGACCAAGTTCGATTCGAGATGGCATATCGCGCAATCGAACCAGATATGCAGGTGATAGCCCCATGGCGAATATGGGACTTCAAAGGGCGCGAGGCTCTGCTCGAGTGGGCTCAAGCTCACCAAATACCCATACCTAAAGATAAAAAAGGAGAGGCTCCCTTCTCGGTTGACGCTAACTTGTTGCATATCTCCGCAGAGGGAAAAGTCTTGGAGGACCCAGCGCAACCTGCTCCAGAGTTCGTGTATTCGCGTACCTGCTCGCCGCAAGAAGCACCAGATAAGCCAAAGGTCGTCGAAATAGAATTCGAAAAAGGAAACCCTCGGGCAATCGATAAAAAAAGAATGTCGGCAAGAGAGTGCCTCGAAAAACTAAACAAAATTGGTGGCGAAAATGCAGTTGGAAGACTCGACCTCGTCGAAAATCGGCAGGTCGGGATGAAGTCGCGCGGCGTCTATGAAACGCCAGGCGGGACTATATGGTTGTTCGCACGGCGCGCTATCGAATCGATAACCTTAGACCGCGAGCTCGTACGGCTACGCGATAGCCTCGTGCCACAATACGCAGCACTGATCTATAATGGACTATGGTTCTCGCCAGAAAGAGAAGCCTTGCAAAAATTGTTCGAACACAATCAACAATTCGTAAGCGGACGCGTGCGCCTACAGCTATACAAAGGCTCCATAACTTTGTTAGGACGCGATAGCCCGCACAGTCTCTATTCACCAGAATACGCAACTTTCGAAGCGGATAAAGTCTTCGATCAAAAAGACGCAGAAGGCTTCATCAAAATCAGCGCATTGCGGCTGAAGCTAGCTAATGCGCAAAAAAACCAGTTAACGCACAAAAAAATATAACTTTATTGTTCCGCAATAGGAGAGTCGCTCGGCAAGATGACCATCACTCGATCTTCCTCATCAGCCTGCAACTCAGCCCATAGGCTAGAGGAAATAGGCTCGATGCTACTCAAGGGCTGAT
Organism: Alphaproteobacteria bacterium; assembly: GCA_014238315.1. Classification (GTDB taxonomy): domain Bacteria; phylum Pseudomonadota; class Alphaproteobacteria; order JABAAW01; family JABAAW01; genus JABAAW01. The sequence continues at coordinate 25,128 of JABABG010000114.1, read as the reverse complement.
AACCGCCACAGCCTACTGCAAAAAAACAGAAACAAAACGCTAAAACGCTCAACAAAATAATACGCAACTAATCCACCTCCTCGATAGCCAGCTCTATAGAAGCTCTATAGATAATAGCCATTAATCCTAAAACGCTCATGCTCATAACCGCTGTACGAGAGGCACTCACAGAGCAAGTTTCGCAAGCTGGGAGATAACTAAAATCAAAATCCAGTTCAACTATACAACAGTCTGCTAGCTACATATAATGCCTATAAGACACAGACTAGTGCGGTGTCGTATAGTAGGCTTGTAGCTAAATTAATTTTAAAAAACTCTACACTAGGCTGGTAGAGCTAGGCTGGTAGAGCTAGGCTGGTAGAGTTAGGCTGGTAGAATTGTCCTAGTAGGATTAGCTTGGCTGGCAGTACATTCGGAGCATCCCATGAAACCTATCGTTTTGCTGCCTTGTTGTAAGGCTAAAGACGAAAAATCTCGTCCCGTTCACCGTTGCGGCGAAAAATACCTCACATACACAAACTCTGTGCTGGGTTGCATACCCCTATGCTTGCCCGCACTCAGTGCCGAAAAACTCGACCTTGAGGCAATACTCGCTTGCATCGATGGGTTGTTTCTAACCGGTAGCCCATCGCATATCGACCCACGTACCTATAATGTGCAAGGAGGCGAAAAGAGCGAAAATCTAGATCGCGCGCGCGATAGCACAACACTACCTCTAATCCGCAAGGCTATCGAAAAAGGAATCCCGTTATTTGGCGTATGCCGAGGCTTGCAAGAAATAAATGTCGCGTTGGGTGGAACTATCAAAAACGATAAACTCAACCCTAGTAAAGAGCATCGTGCGCCTAAAACAAAAACAGCAGACGAAGCATATAAACCTCGGCACGAAATATACATCAAAAGCGGAGGGTGGTTGGAAAAAATCCTAAAACCCAATGACCCTAAAACATACAAAGTGAACTCTCTGCACGAGCAAGCCATCGACAAACTCGCACCGTACCTATCCGTAGAAGCCGTGAGCTCCGACGAGACCATCGAAGCCGTGAGCAATTTCAAAGCAGCAGAAAAAACAAAAGAGCAAACGGAAAAAGGATTCCTGTTCGCCGTACAGTGGCATCCAGAACATGCTCTGCTACACGGAGAGCCCATTAGCCAAGTTATAGGAAACCTATTCCGCCAGGCGGTTGTACGCCATCAGCAACAAAGGCGGTAACAAAATATGCCGCAACTCGATTTGTTGACAGACGTGGAGGGTGTTTTCGTTGGGCAGGCAGAAGACGATGCTCATCAAACTGGTGTTACGGCAATTTGTGGAGAAAAACCATTACTCGCAGCATTACATTGTTGCGGCGGCGCACCAGCTACTCGCGAAACCGACATCTTGCATCAAGATGGTTTGGTCGAAAAAATAGACGCCATAATGCTTTGCGGAGGTTCCGCCTTCGGACTCGCCGCAGCAGATGGGGCTATGGACGCGCTCGTCAAAAAAAATAAAGGATTCTTAACTTCGGCAGGGCATGTGCCAATCGTGCCAGCGGCGGCTATCTTTGATCTATACGATAAAAAAACATCGGAGCAAATCGATTATAAAATGCTCGGGCAGCGCGCTATCAAAAATGCTACAAAAAACTTCCAACTCGGAAACTTCGGCGCCGGAATGGGCGCGCGCGCAGGGCCTTTCAAAGGCGGAATAGGAAGCGCATCCACACAAGAATCTGGTCTAACCGTAAGTGCGCTAGCAGTCGTAAACTCGTTCGGGTCACCAGCATTCGAAAACCTGAGCGCGCTCAGGGCGTGGGAGTTCGAAAAACTCGGAGAGTTTGGAGGCTTGACACCAGATAAAAAAAATACCAAAAAGTCGAAAAAAAACACAGAAAAAGAGCAAAAACTCATACCTAAACAAAATAGAATACGCGAGCATACAACCCTTTGCGTGCTCGCCTTCAATTGTGCTCTGCCAAAAGGGCTGTTGCGGAGAATAGCATCTGCCGCCCAAAGCGCGCTAGCCATAGCAATATACCCAGCGCTAACCTTGTTCGATGGCGACATCATATTCGCTGTTTCGAGCGAAAAAACAAAAGTATCGCTATCGCCAGAGTGGCTCGAGTTGTGCGAAAGGATCGCTTGCAAAACTCTAGCTAGAGCCATCGCCAAAGGCGTATGGTATGCGGAGGGGACAAAAGGCATAAAATGTTTCCGCAACGCCCATAGTTCGTGTAAATAGAAAACTCTGCCGATAATGGAAAATAATACAAACCATAAACTCGTTGAAAACTCATCCGTATCCGTAAGGCAAAGGCTTGCCTGCATAATGCTGCTCTCCTTGTCGCTTTGCATAAGCAGCCTTTTACTACATAAATCCATAGTCGTTAGCGCAAGCGCTGCGGAGCAAAGGCGGCATTTGCGTATCGGTGTAGCCTTAGAGCCTCCGCACCTAGACCCCACAGCCGCCGCAGCGGCGGCGATCGACGAGGTCGTATATGCAAATCTTTTCGAAGGGTTAACACGAATCGACGAGTATGGAAAACTTCAACCGTCAATAGCTGAAAGCTGGAAAAGTAGCAGAGATGCAAAGCAATTTACATTTAACTTGCGTAAAAACGTGCTGTTTCACGATGGCAAGCCTCTGCTGGCACAAGATGTCGTCTTTTCCTTAACTCGCGCCACCGCACCAGATAGTCGGAATGCGCAAAAACGACTCTTTACGAATATCATAGCCGCTGAGCCCGTTGCGTCTCATAAGTTGCTCGTAAAATTGCGCGAACCAGATGTAAACTTTCCCAGCAAAATGGCTTGGGGAGACGCCGTGATCGTTCAGCGAGAATCGGCTAAAACAAACCACTCAAACCCCATCGGAACAGGTCCCTTTCGCATAAAAGCATGGCGGCGCGGAGCAAACCTGCTGCTAGAAAAAAATAAAAGCTATTGGGGTGCAATGCCTGAAATAGACACTATCCTCTTTCGATTCTTGCCAGAGCCGCTCGCCGCGCAAGCAGCCTTGCGCGCGCAAGAAGTAGACGCTTTTCCTAACTTTCCAGCACCAGAATTGCTCGCAAAACTCGCAAAAGATAGCAGGTTCGTCGTCGAGAGCGGCACAACCGAAGGAGAAACTCTGCTGGCAATGAACCTGCAAAACCCCTTCTTTCAAGACCTACGCGTGCGCAAAGCAATCGCGATCGCAATCGACCGTGAGGCATTAATCGCTGGCGCGATGTTCAATACAGCTAAACCCATCGGTAGCCATTATCCTCCTCACGCGCCAGATTACCTTGACCTCGCTAAAGGATATCCATACGACCCGCAACGCGCGCGCGAATTGCTACACAAAGCCAAATGGGACAAAAACAATATGCCAAAACTAACGCTCAAGCTACCTCCTCCATCCTACGCGAGGCGTAGCGGTGAGATCATCGCAGCGCAGCTGGCTAACATCGGACTTTCAATTACAATACAGCCCGTCGAGTGGGCGCAATGGTTATCGGAAGTATTTCGACAAAAAAAATTCGACCTAACTATCGTAGCGCATACCGAACCAGACGACATGGAAATATATACACGCAAAGACTACTACTTCGGATACGATAGCCCTACCTTCGATAAAATCATGGAGCAGCTAGCAAAAGCAAATACGGCAAAGACGCGGCGCAGGCTAAGGCAAAAGGCTCAAAAACACTTGCACAACGACCTGCCTGCTATCTTCCTATTACAACTACCCAAAAACTTGGTACGGATACAAAGTCTAAATGGTTTGTGGAAAAATAGCCCCATACAAGCTAACGACCTAACTAAAGCTCGATTCGACCCGTAAATGATTCGATGAATGATAGAAGCGCATAACGCATGCAAGAAAGCTCTCGTTCATTATTTCGATTGGCAATCTTATGCCTTTTGCCAACCGCTCTGTTTTTGTGGCTCTTCTCAATACTACTTTTTGCTCTCTTCGTTTGGCTACCAGGCGACATCACTGGAACTATCTTCGCAACTGAGGGCGACCAGCAGACTATCGCAAGCATACGGGTAGCGCTAGAGCTGGAAAAGCCTTTCCCGCAAAGATACATCGCTTGGCTATACGCATTCTTGCAGGGCGATTGGGGAAAAAGCGAGCTATACGGGCTACCCGTAAAAACTCTGATCGCGCAACGTCTACCCATATCCCTAACCCTCTCGCTGACAAGCTTCTTGCTCGCGTCCGTGCTCGGCACAACCATCGGAGTATGGATGACAAAGCCATCCGCTACGAGCAAAGCCCTCGCCATATTCGTGCAGCTATTCATCGCTCTACCCTCTTTTCTAGTCGCAATCGCGCTAATACTCGTATTCGCAGTGCATTGGCAGCTATTGCCAACGGGAGGAGTGAGCCCAGAACAATCATGGCTAAGCCAAGCGCGATACCTGCTACTACCAACCCTCGCGCTCGCGCTACCGCAAATAGCCATACTCGCTCGTTTTAGCGAAGCCGCTATGCGAGAAATACTCGTAGCTCCCTTCATCACAACCGCAAGGGCAAAGGGGCTTACTCCTAATAAAATCCTAATACGACAAGCCCTGCCCGTAGCAGCAGCACCAATATTGGCTCTCAGTGGCATGCAGTGCGCGTTCCTTATCTCAGGAACAGTCATCATCGAAAGCGTTTTCTCCTTGCCAGGACTCGGTAGCCTATTCCTGAAAGCAGCACTAGCTCGAGACTTACCCCTTGTGCTCGCACTCGCGATCATATTCGCCGCCCTAACGTTGCTCGCAAACGCCATCGCAGAAATGCTCGCTAAAATTCTCGACCCGCGCAGAACAACGTACGACGAAATTCCAGCGTTATAAAAATCAAACAAAGCCTAATGGCAATAAAAGTAATGCGAAAAAGACAAGGTTATCGCCACAAAGCAACGCAGCAAGCACAGGTAGCCTTCATCGCTCTGCTCATCATACTCGCATCCTCCTGCATCTTCATAATCAGTCCCGCGCCGAGTATCGCCATCGCAGAGAGATTCCTACAACCCTCAAGCGCGCATTGGCTCGGCACAGACCACTACGGCAGAGATAACCTTGTCATGATCTTGCGTGGAGGATTCTGGTCATTGACAATCGCCTTCTCTGCCGTAGCACTCGCAATGCTATGCGCTATACCGCTAGGTCTAATAGCCGCACGCACAACGAAAGTATTCTTGCAACGAGCCTTGCTAAACGCCGCAGACATACTGTTCGCATTTCCCGCCATACTAACCGCACTCTTGATAACAGCCCTATATAAGCCAGGGCTGCTCGCCGTTCTCGTGGCAATAACCCTGCTAAATATACCCGTCTTCCTACGCCTGACATTCGCCGCCGCAAAAAATTTATATCGAGCTCCATTCATAAACGCCGCGCGCGCGCTCGGTGCAAGCGATAGGCGAATTGTCCGCCGCCACATCCTACCCAACATACTAACCCCGCTGCTATTGCACGCCTCAACGCAAGTAGCACTCGCAATACTCGTCGAATCCGCCCTCGCATACCTCGGGCTCAGCTTGCCGCCGCCAAACGCAAGTTGGGGTGTAATCGTGCGAGAAGCGCAAAACTTCCTCGAATTCTCAAAAATACCGATCATCGCAACAGCATCACTAATCTTCGCTACCGTGATAGCTTGCTCAACCATAGCGCGCGCGCACTCTATACATAAATAAAGAAAGCTGAACGAGAAATAAGTGCGAAAATAACTCAGAATCGCCAGAATCGTTGGGGAGCTTCTGGTTATCTTCTGAAAGTTCTTAAGCTAAAGTCGTAGGCGACAAGAACGATCCTAGCTCACCATAGCCCGTCTCGATAATCTCAAGTGGTAAGCCTAGCTTCTCCGCCGCGCGCTCCGCATAGCCCACGAGCTCGGCATCGCGCGTCTGCGCCAAGTAGATAACTCCGCGGTAGTTGCCAAATAAAAGTTCCTTTATCTGGGGGTTGCGGTCTAAACCAAAGCCCGAAACTATTAGTTTGTCAAAATGGCGCGCGAGAAAATCCGTAAGGAAAAATTTGGTCGGGTCGTCGTCCATAATTTGCGCAAAACGTTGCAAACCAGAAAAAAACGCGTAACAATGCGGACCAGGAATCCGTTCAACCCCCTCCTCTTGTAGAACAGCATCAAGCATGCCGCCAGTGCCACAATCCCCGTAGAGGACTAAAATTTTATCGTAACGACCGCGCGCCTCGTTTATCTTCGCTCGCACACCATCAGGTATTTTGCTCGGGTAGTTATGCAGCTTGGCAGGCAGGCAAGTCAGGTGAACATTCTTCAACGCCCGTTGTTCGATAATCGCCAAAACCTCTCGGGCAAGAGCTCCGCAAGCAATTAACAATATGCGCGGAGCGATGTCCCGCATGTCCTAGTTCGGTGTAGATGCTAAGATGTTATGCTTGCGTTTCATAAAGTCCTTCGCCGTCTCGACCGCTACCGCAGCATCGCGGCAGTAGCTATCCGCGCCTACCGCTTTGCCAAATTCTTCGTTCAATGGCGCGCCTCCTACCAGCACGATATAATCGTCGCGGATGTTCTTCTCCTTCAGTGTGTCTATCACAACCTTCATATATGGCATCGTCGTCGTCAAAAGCGCAGACAAACCCAATATGTCCGGCTTGTGCTTTTCTAATGCCTCTAAATACATTTCGACCGATACATTAACGCCAAGGTCGAAAATCTCAAAGCCAGCTCCCTCAAGCATCATCGAAACTAAATTCTTGCCGATGTCGTGGATGTCTCCTTTAACCGTGCCGATAACTATCTTGCCAAGGGTCGGCGCACCAGTCTCCGCTAGCAAAGGGCGCAAAATCTTCATGCCAGCCTTCATCGCGCCCGCAGACATCAAAACCTCAGGCACAAATAAAATGCCATCGCGGAAGTCTACGCCAACTATACGCATGCCCTCAATAAGTGCCTTCGTAAGTACGTCGTACGGCAGCCATTTGCGTGAAAGTAGGATGTTCGTTCCCTCTGTTATCGGCTCTTCGATGCCATCGTAGAGGTCGTCCCACATTTGTTCGACTAATTCTTGGTCGGAAAGGGCGTTGAGGTCGATGTCCTCTGCGCCCGCTTTTTCTTCGTCTGACATTGTGCTTCTGTCCTCGTGACTTTTGCTTACCTGCTCGCAAATATGCTAGTTTTAGCCTCACGTCAATAGGAAAATTTCACTTATTTTTAAGGCTTTTTTGTGAATTTTGTTGGAACAGCCCTCGTAACCGGGGCAGGGGTGCGAGTCGGTCGCGCAATCGCTAGCTCCTTGGGCGCGAGGGGCTATCGGGTAGCCGTTCATTATCGCAATTCAGCCGAAAGTGCCGAAGAGGTCGTCGGAAAAATCCGCTGTGAGCGAAAAAACATCGGTGCTGCCTCGGCTTTCCGTGCCGACCTAGCCGATAGGCGCGAGGTGGGAGAGCTCGTTATGCGAGTGTCTAAATGGGCGGGGGAGGCGGTCTCGCTGTTGGTCAATAATGCCTCGGTTTTCGAGCGGGACGAGTGGGATTCCGTAACGCCAGATCGGTGGGATAGGCATCTGGCGGTGAACTTGGAGGCTCCGTATATTCTCTCGCGTTGTGTGGGCGAGGGCTTATGTAAGGGCTTGGGTTTAGGTAATGGTTTGGTTGGCGCGAAGGCTGGTGCGAAGGTTGGGCGCGGCGTCATCGTCAATATGATAGACCAGCGGGTGTTAAATCTTACTCCGCATTTCGTGAGCTACTCGGTGAGTAAGTATGGTTTGTTGGGGCTGACGCGGATGTTGGCGTTGGCGTTAGCACCGCAAGTGCGAGTTGTCGGTATCGGTTTGGGGCAAGTGCTCGCGAGTGCGCAACAGAGCGAGGCTGAGTTCATCGGAAAGGCTGAGGCTACGCCGATGGGCGAGGTGGTCTCGCTGGAAGATGTCTGTCGGACTCTGAACTATATTTTAGATAGCAAGTCTGTTACCGGGCAGATGCTCGCGCTAGATGGCGGAGAGCATCTGGGCTGGCGGCAAGCCAGCCCAGATGCTAATGGTATTACCTAATTTTGAATCCGTGTTTATATTCCACCTGATGGCTAGTATTCCAATATAATTGTTTTTAGTTGCTTGGAATCCCTAACCTTGTACGCAACTTTTTTTCTTCATCTAATATTCTATCTCTGATAAACTCCTGCACTTTTCCATTCTTATAATTGGCAGGAACTTCGAAGCTCATGCTACTCTCGTTGAGCTCTGATGCGTGTTCTTTGAGAAATTCAAGAGCTTCCTTGACATCCTCTTGCTCCAAAACAGATGGAGCAATTGACTGGTTTGCGTTGCGAGTCATACGTCATTCTTTTCTCCTGTAAAAAATAGTTCAAATAAGCAGTCAAAATTGCCTACTTATTTCCATCTTACATCCATTACATCAACATTTTATGTTTTTTCTGTGGATAAACATAAGAAGAAACTTGAATCTAGTTGACACCTAGCATAAGTCGTTCCGATTCACAAGCCATTCTGACAAAGAAATGAAAATTGTTCTAGGGGAAGCGTTCGGCTGAATTATTGTGAGCTTTACCATATCCCCTTCATAATCGACACAAGCTATTTGCCGAATATTAATATCCAAAAATCTTGTTTTGTCTTTTCTAGATTTTAAATCTTCAAAGACAACGAATGAAGGTTTTGTCTCCTTGATATCAACCTTAAAATGATTAAGATTTTTAGGATTGTTTCTTCCGCCTTCTTTTAAAATCATTAGGAAATTATAATTCTGTGATAAGTTATTATCTATCATTTCAGAGATTCCTATTGCGCTATTTTTTTTAAATTTAGCATTAACTTCAGGTGGCATTTTTTTCATATTACTTTCAATAAAAACACCTAAGTTTTTAATTGTCCTTTTTTTCATTATCTCAATTTCATTGTTATTGAAAAAGAAAATTAAATTTTTATGGGTTACGTATTTACGCAAGGAGTCAGAAACTCTAGACGCATTTAAGTATGTCCAAGAATAAAATGATTTATTTTCGACTTTGCCTTCTTCTTTTGCATAAATATACGGTGCGTAATGTTTTTTCAACATTTCTTCTAATGATTTTTCTGTATCGTCTCTTAGGTTAGCTTTTTTTATTGAATAAAAAATAATACCTACGATAATTTCAATTATTATAAAAATAAACCAAGCGTCGATTATATTTGTCTTTCCTTCTGTAGTCGAAGCTGAACGAAATAAACTAACCGCTTGAAAGGTTAGTAGTGTGGCGGCACCTCCTAGCAAAGGGATAACGAATCCTTCGCTGTTTCTATAAATCCTTTTTACAATTTTAATATTTTCTTTCCAGTATCCGAATAAGAGTAAGAAGAAAAAAAGCGAGAATAAACAAATTAAATAAATACGCAAAACTGGCGCGTTATCCATTATCCAGAAACTAGTGCAATAAATACACGAAAACAAAGCTGACTCGACATTAATTCTCAAAAAACTAATACCTTGATAAAAAATTACAAGAATAGCAACGCCTAGAATGGTAATGCGAACATTTCCCCAGTAGGAAAATAGATGTCCTGAAAAAGCATATAAATGCTTTAGGAAAGGGCCTCTTTTTGCCAAAGCGTTGAGAAGTCTTTTTTTTACCACGAGTAAGAAAACGCTAATTTGGGTTTGTGGCTTTTTTGATGGGGTGGCGGGTTTTTTGTTCGGTTTTGTTTTAAGCATTGCTTGAATTCCTTTGGGTTGGGTTTAGGAGGTGGGGGATGTTGAGGATTTTGCTTAGGAAGTCTCGGCGGGCGTAGAAGGCGCGGGAGGTCGAGTCTTTTGCTCCTTTGGTGCGCGGTTGTATCCAGCGTCCCATCCTGCCGCTCAAGGATATTTTTCCCTCTCTGATAACTCGCTGAACTAGTAGGTAGTCCTCTCTTACTTGCTTTTTTCTCTAAATTCTCTATTAATTAAAGCTATTCGTAATAAAAAAATAAATTCCTATGATTAGTAAAGTTCAGCAAAATGGTTGGGTGGTGGAGCTTTTTTTGTGTGATGGCACACCTGATGGAAAAATGGAAGCTAATCTAATTAACTGGTCTGGAGAACTCGTTAGAGGTAACAGCAGTCATGTTGAATGGTTGCTAGAGCATGACAATGCAAAAAAACCTGGCGTATATCTTTTGCAAGGTAAAGACCCAAATTCAGAGTCAGAAACACAACAGCGCATCTATATCGGACGTAGCGACAAGATAAAAAGCAGGTTGCGCGGACACGCAAGCGACGATGATAAAGGATTCTGGGAAACTGCCTGCATGATTACAACAAGCGATAACAGCTTATACGGAACGCGTTGTGATTACATCGAAGCTATGCTTATAGAAAGAACAGTCGATGCAAACCGCGTTACCCTCCATAACAAGCAAAAACGCTCCACAGAAAATATACCTTTGCCTGCTAGTGGAAAACAAATCGCAGAAGTTTTTCTTCAACATCTAGAAATTGTCTTACCTATTCTAAATTTTAACTTTCTTAAAAAATTACAATCACGAACAAAAGAAATTAAATATTTTATGTTCGAGCTTTTTCATAAAGATACGCAAACTTACGCAAAAGCTAACGAAGTTAACGGAGATTTTTTTGTCCTAAAAGATTCGCACGCCACTACGAAAGGGCGAATGCATAGCGAACATCGGCTTAAACGTCAATTTTTAATTGATAAAGGGTATTTAAAAAAGGATGGAACCCGTTATATTTTTACAAGAGATGTGCTTTTTTCTAGCCCTAGCACCGCTGCTAGTATTGTTATTGATGGACAAGCATCTGGGTGGCGCGAGTGGAAAATAAAAGGTACAGAATACAAAAAATCTTATAAAGATTGGCGAGAAAATCCCGAAGAATACAAAAAATACTTTATTGAGTAAATACGCGAGCGCACCCCTTGCCAATGGTGCAAAACATCCTTCACCGTAAAGGGCTCGTAATTGTGCTTACCATAAGCTCGCGCTTCGTAAAACATTTCATGCCCATATTCGTTACCCCATAAATCCGCATTTTCACGGAAAAAATCCTCGGTGATGTCAACTGGTGTCTTATCGCGCGCAAGTGATGGGCGACGCGACCAATCAAAACCTAATTCACAGCATAGAGAATAAGAACCATGCTCAAAATCATTAGAAAAATCTAACTTGCCGCGATACTTACGCGGTACATGCTCGGTTACAAAAGCCTCGCGTAAATACCAAGCCGCTACACAACTAGAAACACCACAGCCAAACGCCATATCCCCACAACCCATATCCACATTGCCCCACTGCGGGCATTTGCGGAAAACATCCTCAACTTCCGCAACGCCTTGAAGCAAAACAGACCAATCAACAGCTATGCCATAAATCCTACGAGCTGGAGCCTGATTATCCACTAAAACGGAATGTCGTCTTCGAATTCATCGGGTGGTAAGGGTTGTTTGCCGCCGCCGCTCTGCGCCTGCCCCTGCCCTTGCCCCTGTTGACCGCCTTGTTGTCCCTGCGGTCCATCGTAAAACTCATCGCCGCCAGAACCCTCGCCCCTGCCGCCGCTCAACATAATCATCTGACCGCGCATACCCTGAACAACTATCTCGGTCGTATACCTATCTTGTCCAGTGTTAGTATCCGTCCATTTGCGCGTGCGCAACTCGCCCTCAATATAAACCTTCGAACCCTTATGCAAATAACGCTCGACAACGCTAACTAATCCATCGCCAAATAAAGATATCCTATGCCACTCGGTGCGCTCGCGCTGCTCGTTGCTAGTCTTGTCTCGCCACTTATCAGAAGTCGCAACAGAAAAACTCGCGACCTTAGCACCACTCGACATCGAACGCACAACCGGATCAGCACCCAAATTACCCAAAATCATAACCTTGTTCAAACTACCAGCCATAACTATAAATATCCCTCAACTCAATAAAAGCTCGTCCGAATCCAGCGATAGCTCGCCTCGAGAGCTGCTAAAACGTGATACCAAATCCTCAACAGTCAAACGAGAACGCTCCGCCCCACTGCTCTCAAAAACTATCCTGCCGCCGTCCAGCATAACTAACCGACTGCCATAACGCAACGCCTGAACTAAACTATGCGTTACCATAATAGTCGTCAATCCGCGCTCGGAAACTAAACGCTCGGTCAAATCCATAACAAACGAAGACATGCGAGGATCCAAAGCCGCTGTATGCTCGTCTAGTAAAAAAACTCGCGCCTCGCACAAAGTCGCCAATAATAACGATAACGCCTGACGCTGTCCGCCAGATAACCTATCAACTCGCTCGCCCAGCCTATCCTCTAAACCTAAACCCAGCCTGCGCAACTCGGCGCGAAAGTGAGCGCGCTTGTGAGAGCTCAAAGCTAAACCCAAGCCTCGCCTTCTACCCCTGTCCATAGACAACGCCATGTTCTCCTCTATCGTCAAAGAACCACAAGTGCCAGTCAATGGGTCTTGAAAAACTCGCGAAACCATGCCCGCTCTACGCTCGGTCGGAAAATGCGTGACATCCAAGTCGTCTATAATAACTCGACCAGAACTAGGAGCAATGTCGCCAGCTAAACAGCTAAGGAGCGTAGACTTGCCAGCTCCGTTCGAGCCTATCACCGAAATAAACTCGCCTCGGCTAACCGATAGACTCAAGCCGTCCAAAGCGCAAACCGATAGCGGCGTGCCAGCTCCAAAACGCACAGAAATCGAAGATAGCTCTATCATTGCTCTGTTTTCTTACGCTACTTTTTCAATCTAGCGCGAAGACTCGTTCCTAATCCTAACCGCGGGGCTATCAAAGCCAGCGCAACTAACAACGCGGTTAAAAAATTCAAGTCGGAGGCGCGAAAACCTAAAAAATCCGCATTCAAAGCCCAAGCAATCACTAAACGGTACAAAACCGCGCCTACAAAACAAGACAAAACCGCTAAAATAATACCTCGCGGGCGAACAAGACTCTCGCCAGAAATCACCGCAGCTAAACCCAAAATGATGACTCCAAAACCTAAAGTGACATCGGCAAAGCGGTTCAGGTGTACAAATAATGCTCCCGCTAGAGCAACTAAACCATTCGATATTCCTAAACCCAAATATGTGCAACGGCGTACAGAAACCCCCATCGAAAGAGCCATGCGAGGGTTGGCACCAGTCGCGCGAAAACCCAATCCCTGTCTAGTCGATAAAAAATACGCGAGTGCCACAAAAACTAGCAATGCAAAAAATAGCATAACTATAGGTCCCTTGTATAAAGAAGCAATGTCGGGAAAAGATTCAACTATCGTATCTTTGCTCAAAAGAGCGATGTTAGGCCTACCCATAATGCGCAAATTAATGGAGTAGAGTGCCATCATCGTAAGTATCGAGGCAAGAAGGTGCAAAATGCCAAAGCGTTGGTTCAGCCACGCAGTCGTAAGACCCGCTAAAAAACCCGCAAATAAAGCAAGAAAAAGGCTGAACCACGCTCCCAATACGCCTCCCCAACCAGAAACTAGCAAAACACCAGCAACCGCCGCTCCTAACGGAAAACTGCCATCAACAGTGAGGTCGGGAAAATTAAATATGCGGAACGAAAGAAAAACCCCTACAGCAACAATCCCATAGAGGAATCCTAGCTCTAAAGCTCCCGCAAAGGCTATCGCACTCACTAAGGTCTGCGCTCCTCTTACCGCACTTTGTCGCTAAAACTAAAACCTTAAAATGCCTAAAACCCCCGCCCCTCAAGTCAAGAACGCAAACGCTCGGTGCGCTTGAAAGGCAGGGGAGCAAAAGTAATGTCTTTGCTGTTAGGCGTCTAGCGCACGATTTTTTTAGCTTCTTTCAGTAGCTTCTTGCCAAACTTGATGCCAAGTTCGTCAGCTTTACCTTGGTTCAAGTAAAGCTCGGTAATCTCAACGCCTTCCGCGTTGAGCGAGCCTACATTTTTACCCCTAAGAACCTTGGCAACAATTTCTCCCGTCTGTTTGCCAACATCCTTGTAGTTAAAACCTAGAGCGGCTAAAGCTCCGCGGTTAACGCTGTCCGTGTCGCCCGCATAAATAGCTAGCTTCGCTTCGCTCGCTACCCGAACAACCGACTCAAAGGCAGAGACGACCGTGTTGTCCGTAGGCACATAAAGAGCATCTACCTTGCCAACTAAACTTTGGGTCGCTTGCGAAACCTCTGATGATTTCGCAACCGTCGCCTCTTTTATCTCTAGCTTGTTTTTAGCAGAATGCTCGCGAATCAACTTAACCAACGAAACAGAGTTCGCCTCACCAGCATTGTAGATAACGCCTAGCTTACGGACCTTCGGCGTAATCTTGCGAATAAGTTTCAGGTGCTTGTCGATCGGCGATAGATCGCTAACTCCAGTAACATTGCCTCCGGGTTTTCTCATTTGCGGAATCAAATCTGCTCCCACCGGATCGGTGACAGCCGAAAAAACAATCGGAATTTTACGAGTAGCACCAACTAACGCTTGCGCCGAAGGAGTCGCTATGCCGACTATTACATCGGGTTTCTTAGAGACAAACGAATCGGCTATCTGCTGCGCGGTCGCAACATTGCCTTGCGCACTTTCGTAGATAACCGTTAGGTTCTCTCCCTCGACAAAACCTTTCTCCGCTAGGGTCTCTAAAACACCCTCCCTTACCGCCGTTAACGCAGGATGCTCTACGATGTCGGTGATCGCGAGGACTTTACCTTTTTCCTCGGCACCCGCAGAGGTTGGATAAAGCCAGCTACAAACAGCTACAATTACAAAAACTAAAGCAGCTACAAATGCCACGCAATAAGTCAACCTGCGGGTTTTCTGGTTGCGCGTAAAAAATCGGACTACGCTGTTGTCCAACAAAACTGATTTCTTCGTTATTTTTTTTACCATGGGGAAAATCTCCTCTATAAAGTCAAAAGCCATAATGCCTATCTTCGCTCGCGCGAGTGTAAGACTATGTGTAAGACTCTGTCTTAACATTAATCGCGAGGCAAAGGCAATTGTAAAGGCAGGGATAAGTCTATAAAACTAAACTCAGCATTATAGTGCTAGCCATATTTGTAGCATCCGTAACAATCTCGACAACAGCTATCGCTAATCCTTGCATGAAGCAAGTAGCATAAAAAATTTTCTAACCATAAGAAACCCTAACTTGGGTCATTAGCAATTTGCTAAAAGTTTTCGCGCTCTATGCTATTAGTTATTTTATATTGATCCGATAATATAATAGACTCTCATTATGGCATTTCTCGCTGACTACTTCTTTTCACCTACTGCTTTCCTGATAGCAGTCGTCTCGTTTCTTGCCGTGACAACCTATAGCTTGATCATCGCATCAATACCATTCTTAAAACGATACAACTGTTTTGCCATACCTAACGATAGCTCTAATCATAAAGGCAAAATACCGCATGGCGCAGGAGTTGTAGTCGTTGTCGTGCTGGTCAGCGCATTGTTGGTAGAAAGATTCTTCTCCCTACCATGGGTGCTATATTTACATTTCGCTGACTACATAACCTATTCTTTTTTGTTTTTGGCATTGTTGCTCGCTCTATCATTTTTTTCTTTGATCGATGATATTAAACCCAGATCCGTTATATACCGACTGGCGGTGCAAGTAATAGCCGCCCTGCTGATCACTAAAGCATTGCCAAGCGATGTGTTGTTGGGATATGCGCCTTTTTGGCTCGACCGATTATTTGCATTCCTATTTATTGTAACCTTCACAAATTTTTTCAATTTTATGGACGGCTCCGATGGAATGAGTGCCGTACAAACCATTGCGATTACGCTCGGTTTAGCGGCAATAGCACTAGTTACTGAAAATGCAGAGCTTTTCTCCGAAATAGGCTTCCCTGCAATGTTGCTTATGTCCATAACAATTGGATTCTTGTTTTGTAATTGGCATCCCGCAAAAATCTTCCTAGGCGACGGCGGTAGCATTCCAATCGGGTTTTTCCTTTCTTGCCTGATGCTACTGTGCAGTAGCTACGGTTACTGGGAAGCCGTCATAATTTTACCCATGTACTATTACTGCGACGCCGGTCTAACCCTATTGCTACGCATAGTACGTAGGGAGAAGTGGTGGAAGCCACACAAAAAACATTTTTATAAGGTGGCATTGCAAAAAGGACGAAGCCACGACTCGATAGCAAAGGCTGTCGCTATGGCAAATGGCGGTTTAGTCTTGTTGACCCTTTTAGCTGTGCTAAATAACCGCCTATCGTACGAAATCGTCTCAATCGCGCTCGCAGGAGGAATAGTGCTGGTCCTACTACTATGGATGCGGGCTACACCAAAAAAACAGCGGTAAGAGGAAAGTATTCGCTATTCTGGCGCAACGCGCGCACGCTTTCTGGCGTCTCTGGCTGTGCTTTTAACCCTTATACTCTTCTTGCCACTACCACTCGCTATCGCCCCTAGGCGCTCTAAACACTCGTCTAGTATTCCACGCTCTAAGTCCAAAACCGAAAGCGGCATAGAAAAATCCTTAGTGCTAAGTCTACTTATTTCGTCACGAAATAACGCTGCTCGTTCAAAATTCATCTCGCGAGCATGCGCGCGCATACCATTTTCCAAAACCTTCAAGTAATCACCTAGCGCGGTCGCACGAGCAATGTCGGGTATATCCTCACGCTCACTAAGTGTTATGCGGTCCTGCTCGCTACTCGATGCCAAAATATCGTTGATCGATTTCTTAATGCTACGAGGCGTGATACCACAACTTAAATTATAGACTAGCTGCTTCTCGCGCCGACGCTGCGTCTCTTCAAGCGCGTAATCCAACGCAACAGTACGCTTGTCTGCGTATAAAATAACTCGACCATCAACATGACGCGCAGCGCGACCCATCGTTTGAACCAGAGAACGTTTCGAGCGCAAAAAACCCTCCTTGTCCGCATCCAAAATGACGACTAGCGCACATTCCGGAATGTCTAAACCCTCGCGCAACAAATTAATACCTACAAGAATATCAAAAACTCCACGCCGCAAATCCGTGATAATCGCTATCCGCTCCAATGTGTCGATATCCGAATGCAAGTAGCGCACGCGTAAGCCAGCCTCCGATAGATATTCGGTCAGATCCTCAGCCATACGTTTCGTTAAGGTCGTTACCAAAACCCGCTGCTCCTTACCTGCGCAAGAGCGGCATTCAGAAATCAAATCATCTACCTGATTCTCGGAAGGACGCACAAAACACTGGGGGTCGAGCAAACCCGTAGGACGAATAATTTGCTCTACGACAAAATCGCCCGAACGCTCGATCTCCCAGTCGCCAGGAGTCGCAGATACAAAAACCGTCTGCGGACGCATACTCATCCATTCCTCAAACTTCAAGGGGCGGTTGTCCATGCAAGAAGGAAGGCGAAAGCCATACTCGCTGAGCGTAGATTTGCGGCTGAAATCGCCTCGATACATTCCGCCTAGCTGCGGTACCGTCACATGGCTCTCATCAACAATTAGTAAAGAGTTTTGCGGCAAATACTCGAAAAGAGTCGGAGGAGGCTCGCCAACCCCGCGACCAGTTAAGTGACGAGAGTAATTCTCTATACCCTGACAAATGCCCGTCGTCTCTAGCATCTCTAAATCAAACTTCGTGCGTTGTTCTAATCGCTGAGCCTCTAGCAACCTATTGTCTGCCTTCAGCGACGCCAAACGCTCTGCTAGTTCTGCGCGTATGCTCTCCATAGCCCGACGTAGAGTCGGGCGAGGCGTCACATAGTGCGAATTCGCATAAACCCTAATCTGCGGAAGAGATTCCAGCAAAGCGCCCGTTAGTGGGTCGAACGAATCTATCCGCTCTATATCGTCGCCAAAAAAACAAACGCGCCAAGCACAATCCTCAAGATGACTCGGAAAAATATCTACGCGGTCACCGCGAACGCGAAATGTACCGCGCTGAAAATCATGATCGTTGCGCTTATACTGAAGCGAGACTAAGTCTAGTAGCAACTTCCGTTGCTCAAAACGCTCGCCAGAAACAAGGTCGATCACTAAACGAGCGTAAGTCTCAACAGCTCCCAAACCATAGATACACGAAACCGAAGCGACTATAATTGTATCAGTGCGCTCTAACAACGCACGGGTGGCACTATGGCGCATACGGTCTATCTGCTCGTTGATCGTCGCCTCCTTCTCTATGTAAGTATCCGAACGCGCCACATAAGCCTCAGGCTGGTAGTAGTCGTAGTAGGAAACAAAATACTCGACAGCATTTTCGGGAAAAAATCCCTTTAACTCTCCGTAAAGCTGCGCTGCCAGTGTCTTGTTTGGCGCTAAAACTAACGCCGTACGACCCAGCTCGCGGATAACATGCGCTATCGTAAACGTCTTGCCCGAACCGGTAACGCCCAGCAAAACCTGATCGCGATTCAACGAGCTCAAGCTTGAAACTAGCTTCTTAATAGCCTGTGGTTGATCCCCCGATGGGCAATAGTCTGAATGTAGCGCATAGTGCGCTTGCCCAGCCATCTCACGCGGCTTGGGCAATGGCGTGGCAAGGTCTAGCACAAACTAACCCACCACCCGATCTAGCGTCGGCTCCTCCGCTTGAGCCGAAAGAACCTTTTGCGCAAAAGATACGACAGAGGCATAAACCTCAGCCTTGAAAGGAACTATCGTGCCGACCAAGTCCGATAATGGCAACCAACGCCACTCAGAAAACTCAGGGTCGGCGGTCTCTACCGTTAGCTCGCTATCCTCGCCCAAAAAACGAAAGATATACCATTTCTGACGCTGACCGCGGTAACGACCCTTCCATAAATCAGCACGCAATGATGGAGGCAAGTCATATTTCAACCATTCGGGGTGGGTTGCCAATAAACGAGCATTCGTGCTCCCTATTTCTTCTCGCATTTCTCGTATTGCCGCGGCTAGCGGCTCCTCGCCTTGCTCGATACCTCCCTGCGGCATTTGCCAATAACGCGACGGGTGATCTAGTCTCTTGCCCACAAAAATATCGTCATGGCGATTCAAAAGCATAATACCCACGCAAGCGCGGTAGCAATCGTCATAGTCTGGCATCACTAAAATCTCCTCTGTTTGCCGCTATTCTTAGAAAATATCGCGCTGAGCGGGATAACTTGATGCCTGCTAGACGAATCTAGCAAAACGAGCCATTCGTCGAGAACCTCAAGCGTAACCGGTAGAGGTGCAAACCTTATAATCGTAGCAGCTGACTTGCCGCGCGTGCTGGAGGTAACCTTTTCTAGAGCTAGCTCTATCTCCTCCCGCGTTTGCGCTTGGTCTAACGACAAGTCTAATTTTGCTAGTGGCATACGCGTAGCAGAGCCTCGAGTTGGCGAGCCACGCAGTAATTGCGACAAAGTCTTCGGATTCAACAAACCCACATCGAGAAATAGGAGACCGCGTGTCGCAATGTCACGCAAAATAGGCGAAAGAGCCTCTTGGTCTTCCAAAAACGGAGATTTATAACTAGTCGAAATACCTACATAGCCAGTCATGCGACCTAATGCGCTCTTAAGGCGGTGCATATTCTCTGGAGCCCCCTGCTTAACGCTCAACTGCAAATTACCCGCATCGATGCCACTCTCAGGAAAGCCTTCCATCGGAAGAGAAAGCAACAATTCATGCCCCCTCTCACGCGCAAACAATGCCCAACGACTCAAAGACCTGCCATAAGGAGAAAATTCTAGAGTGACCGCGGCTGGCATGTCGATAGCCTGCTCGGTAACTCGACGATCCAAGCCCAAACCAGAAACTATAACTACTATCTTGCCTCTACCCGCAGTAACTGGTTCGCGGGAACGGTAGGCGCGCCAAGCCCTATTGCCATCCGCAGAACGCACTGGAAGCATTCCATATATTTCCGTCGGCTCAAGTAGCGACGGAATCATCGAGATTATCTCTTCGTCAGAATCCGCTAATACCTGACCTCGCAAAATCGCTAGCATGCGATCTACCCGCACAGAAACTTGCGGACGACCATCAGAGAAATTTTCCGAAAAACTATGCGGCGGTAATAACTCAAAACCCAAAAAGGTGACGCCGATAACGCTAATCGTAGCTATCCAAGTCCAAACATACAACCTACGCCATATACTGGAACGAGCAGGGCGGAAACGAAGGGTAGGTTGATCTTCAGCAGAAAGCGCAGAGGCAGAGGGGTCTCCAGTTAGATCACCCGATGAATCTTTGGACAAGGCGCCACTACTAGAGGGAGCACGCGAGGTGGCTGGGGTCGAGGAATGCGTCATGGAAAACTCACAAAGCAAAAACTAGACAGCCGAAAAATGTGTAATATCGTAGCCCTACACCCGCCTACGATCATTCCAACAATAAAGACCAACATAACATCCGCTTACCTAGCTTTAGTGAATTCCTCAACTACAAACCACCAAACCTATAAACTCAATTATAGCTCACAGGGATGCTGATTCGCTACGAACCACCTCCAAAGCACGCTGCAATTGCAAGTCCTCTACTTCTTTCACTTCTTTCTCGTCTTGCTTTTGCTCTGTGTCAGTGTTGCCATCTTCGTCTTCGGAATTACCTTCTTCCTCATCCGCCTCATCCGCTTCGCTGACGGCTGGTGCCAGCAAAATGTTTGGCTCGATACCTTTGCCGTGGATGAGCACTCCGCTGGGTGTGTAATAATGTTGCACCGTGAGTTTCAGCGCAGCTCCGCGACGGTTATTCAGCGAAATTAGCGTTTGCACCGAGCCCTTGCCAAAAGATTTCTCTCCAAGCAGTTTCGCGCGGTTATGATCTTTTAACGCTCCCGCGACAATCTCGGAAGCCGAAGCCGATGCACCATTAATCATAACGACTATCGGCTTGCCATCCGTAATATCGTCCTTCGAAGCCTGAAAACGTTGGTGATCCTTGCCACCGCGACCTCGCACAGAAACAATTTCTCCACCGCTAAGAAACAAATCGCTAACCGCAATAGCCTGATCCAATAGCCCGCCAGGATTGTTGCGTAAGTCCAAAACATAGCCAACGATCGGGGCAGTAGCTTCTTTTTTTAGCTTTTCAATCTCTTCCATTATCGTAGATGCAACATTTTCGCTAAAACCCGCTAGGCGCACAAAACCAACTATCCCCTGCTTGGCCGTTCCTTCTAAACGCGCTCGCACAACACGCAATTTTATCAACTGCCGCGTAAGAGTTAGCTCAAAAGGCTTCTCCTTACCGCGCTGTATCGTCAACCTAACCGATTTGCCAACAGGGCCACGCAAAATGTCTACCGCCTTGTCAAGAGTTAAGCCTCTGACAGCCGTATC
This sequence comes from Alphaproteobacteria bacterium, assembly GCA_014238315.1. GTDB lineage: Bacteria > Pseudomonadota > Alphaproteobacteria > JABAAW01 > JABAAW01 > JABAAW01. The sequence goes on along the minus strand of JABABG010000114.1, from coordinate 3,987 downwards.
GCCTATGCGAACGATCAAGTCGCCGCTTTTAATGCCAGCCTTCGAAGCTGGCGTGTCGTCAAGCGGCGAAATAACCTTAACAGCCCCAGTTTCTTCGTCTAAAGTAACCTCGATACCCAAACCGCCAAACTCGCCGTGCGTGTTTACCTGAAGGTCGCGATAGCGGCGCGGATTCAAGTACGCAGAATGAGGGTCTAAACTAGATACCATGCCCTCAATGGCTGCCTCTATAAGAGCTTCGTCATCAACCTCGCGCACATAATCGCGGCGAACGCGCTGAAAAACTTCGCCAAAGGCGTCCAATAATGAGTAGGTGCTCTGCGACTGCGAGCTACCAGAGGTCGAACCAAAACTACCGTTCTGGATCGAAAGAAAGCCAACCACGCCTAGCGCAACAACAGCACCAAAAAGAAAGGAGGGTATGCTTCTAAAGGATATGGCGAAAAATCTTTTCGTCAAAAAAAATGTCCCCAAAATCAGCCTAGTTAAAATTTTCCCAAAAGTCATAATAATTTCTTCTATCTCTCAATCTATGTTCGTTGATAGCTTCTTGTAGTCGTTAGTGAAAAAGAAATGCACGGCTACGGGGAGTTTCCTTAATCCACTGCTGTGGGTTTTGTGTCTTTCCTTTATGCCGAATCTCGAAATAAAGTGCTCCCTTCTTTTCACCCATACGACCAATCGGCTCGCCCGCTAAAACCCACTGCCCTAGCGAAACAAAAAATTCCGAAACCTGTGCTACGACCGTATGGTAGCCTCCCTTATGCTCAATAATCAATAACTTACCTTGATCGAGAAAAGAATCCGCGAATACGATCCTACCATCAAACGGTGCCAAAACCTGCGCCGAGGCGTCCGCCGCTATCAAAATACCGCGCAATGTTTGTCCAAAACCGTCCGAGCTACCAAAGCGTTGTAGCCAAACTCCGCTTATAGGCGCAATTACCTCACCTTGTTGCTGATCAAACGCCTGTCCCTTAGCTGGAAAATTTCGTAGACGGCGAGGAGCGTTCATCGGAAAAGATAAGCTATCTTGGTCCAATCGCATCAACAAAGCCCGTAGCGAATCCGCGTCTTGCGACAAGCTTTGCGCGCGCGCCTTGAGAGCAGTTTGTTCCTTAGGCGTAAGGCGCGTAAGACGCTGCTTGCGCGCCGACAAGCGCACAATACGCTGGCGGTAGTTCGCAACATCCTCTAGACGAGTGCTTAATTGTTCCTTCTTGCGGTCGATCTCTCGCTGTAGAGCAGATATACGCCGTAGATCGCTTTCCAAAAGCTGCGCAACTCGAGAGCTATAGGAAGCCAGCCAAGCCATAACGCTCTGTCCGCGGTTGGCGGCTAAAGCGTCATTGGGGTGGAGAAAAAGACCCCATTCCGGAGCGCGTTCCAAAAATAACAACGACTGTAAAACTAAGCTCAAGCGGTCATATTGCTCAAATAAACGCTCGCGTTCCTTACGCTCCTGTTTTTGCAAGCGCGTAACGTGCTTGTCTAAACTCGCAGTCAGTAGCTCTAGCGAACGTACTTTTGCTGCTATCTCTACCGTCTCTTCGCGCAAGGCTCGCGCACGAGGATTCTCTACGCTCGGTTTGTCTCTTGCGTCTACGCTCGCCGTGCTATTCGGTTGCGGGGTGGAGCCACGCAGTAATCCTTGCGCTGACTCTTGCATGGATTCTTGCGCCAAAACTGGCGAGCAGAAAAGCAAGTAGGTAAAACAAAAGAAAAAAAACCTAAGGGCTAAAAAGCTAGGCATCTTCAATCTCTCCATTGCAATAGCGAAGAGCCCGTCATCGCCGCAGCCGGTTGCAAACCCAAAAGAGCAAGAGCTGTCGGTGCTATATCTATCAAGCTACCGCTAGCTCGCAAAGAAACTATCGGGTCGAGCAACGAAGAGGGCTGACTCGAAATAATTAGCCTAACAGGGTTACAGGTATGCCTTGTGTGCGGCGCACCGTTAGAGATGTCTCGCATAGTCTCCGCGTTGCCATGGTCGGCAAAAAACATAAATGCAACCTTGCGCTCATCCTGCTCTACAACAATCTTATCGTTAAAACCATTCTTTCTACCTAAAAGCCTCGATAAGCAGCCATCTACGGCTTCAATCGCCGCTATCGCCGCACCAAGCTTGCCACTATGCCCAACCATATCCGCATTCGCATAGTTAACAACAATCACACCGTATTCGCCCCCTTGCAACGCCGATAGCAATGCGTCCGTAACCTCGTTCGCAGACATCGCCGGGGTGATGTCGTAGGTTGCTACCTTCGGCGAGGGAATTAGTTGCCGTTCCTCGCCTACAAAAGGTAATTCTCGACCGCCGTTTAAAAAATAAGTGACATGCGCGTATTTCTCGGTCTCCGCAAGACGAAGCTGCTTTATGCCTGCGCTAGATAGTTGCTCACCAAAAGTATGCGAGACCTGGGAGGGCACAAACGCTGCTTGTATAACTTTCGAGAAAGCCTCGCCGTAGGGAAATAGCGAGCCAATGGTACGGGGGGGGCTATAGGAACCTCGGTCAAAAGCACTAAAGTCTTCGTTAGGCAGAGACAGGGCTGATGCTAGTTGTCTCATTCGCTCGCTACGAAAGTTCGCAAACATAATACCATCGCTTGCAAAAATGCCATCGTGCTGCGGAAAAACAATCGGCGAGACAAATTCATCGCTGTATGTATCGGCAGACTTATAACTAGACTCTCCAATAGTCTTGCCAATAGTCTTGCCAATAGTCTTGCCAATAGTCTTGCCAACAACCCTGCCCTCAATCTTGCCTGCCGCATAACGCTTAGCCAAAGCCTCCTCTGGGCAGTCCTCCTTTTCTCCATCAGCTCGCGCAATAGCACGCCACGCTAGCTTTGTCCTATCCCAATTGTTGTCACGATCCATAGCGTAGTAACGACCACAGATGCTCGCAAAAATCGGCGTAGCGTCAGAAGGGCAAAGACGCACCTCTCGACAGCGTGCTAAAAAACGCGGTAACCCCGCGCGCGAGTAGCAAGGAGAGCTATCTCGTCCATCTAAAAAAGCATGCAGGCGAGTTTCAACCCCCGCGCGAGAAAAAAAGCGCAACAATGCTAAAAGGTGATCCTCGTGCCCGTGGACTCCGCCGTCGGAAAAAACTCCCATAATATGCATAACCGATTTGCGCGCTCCCTCCGAACTGCCAGCGCGCTGCAGCATAGATGTAGCCAAGTTGGATAAAGATGGGTTTGTGAAAAAACTCCCAGAAAAATCGTTCTGAGGCGAGCTAGAATAGACAGGCGGTGAAATCGATTCATTGATCCGCTGCAAACTTTGCTGAACTACTCTGCCAGCACCAATATGAAGGTGACCCACTTCCGAATTACCCATTTGACCCGCAGGCAAGCCAACCGTGGCTCCGCTAGTCGCAACAAGACTCTGCAAGCGCGAACCGCAAAGCTTGCGCCAAGTAGGAGCCTCGGCTAAAGCAATCGCGTTACCAGTCGCAACCGCGTCACAGGCACTGGACGCCTCGCCCCAACCATCAAGTATACATAAAATCAGGCAATCAAAAGAAAGCCTTGGGTAAAGACGGGAGCGAGGCATAGCTAGCATAGTAAAGCATAGACATTATTATATACAAAATCATAAGTTCTAAACTACAAGCTGAAATCATATTCCTTGACTTAAAAGCCTTAAAAGTTTTTAAAATACTCACTATAGGATTCGTTCCTTAAATCTTTATTGCACCATAGTGGCATTTCGGGTCATCGATTCGAGTGGGTTGTTTGCGCGAGTGCTCTTGTGAAAATAAATCTACTGGAAGCAGGCTCGCTGGAAGCAGGCTCGCTGGAAGCAGACTCGTTTGACTGTGCATGCTATGTTGTGTGTTATAAAAGAAATTTTAAAGGCTGGAAATAAAAACTATGCAAGTATCGGTTTGGCAAATGTCGGTTGGGGGAGGCGCATAGTGGCGCGAATCGCTGGCGTAAATATCCCCAACGCAAAACGCGTGGAAATCGCCTTGAC
>JABABG010000112.1 GCA_014238315.1 Alphaproteobacteria bacterium | reverse complement strand
TCGATGTGTTAGGCAAGGGCGATGCGGGCAAGGGCGATGCGGGCAAGGGCGATGCGGGCAAGGGCGATGCGGGCAAGGGCGATGCGGGCAAGGGCGATGCGGGGATGGACGCAACGATAGAGCTGACGCCCCAAGCAGCCCCTGCTTCCTCCGCAGAAGAAAGCTCGGCTGCTAGCCGCAGCTACCCCTTTGCAGCTCCGCCCAACGCGCCCTCAGCGAGTAGCCAAGATTTAGCTACCGATAGTGCTACCGACATACAGGCGCTTTTTTCGCAAATGCAGCTACAGCTTCAGGGCGATAGCAGAGCCAGTATAGACGTCGAGACTGTGCTTGGGTTATGGCCGCCGGGCTTTAAGTCGAAGGCGCGTAAGGTAGTGATAGATGTAGCGCGAGGAGGGCGGGTGCATGAGCTAAAGATTTCCCTAGCTTCCTCGCTCGACCTTGCCGCGAAAAAGGCGAGACTTGGCAAACTAGACGGTAGCTTCCACCTGCAGTCTGGACGCTTGCGCGTTTTTGCAAAGCCCCTGACCTTTCGGGATGTTAGCTCTTTTGCGACCTTTGAAAAAAACTTGATCACATTCGATATATCGAGCGGTCGCTACCGCGATAATTCTCTTGTGACCTCTGGCGAGGTTTCTTTCGGGCGGCGTAAGGATTTGCTTGGCAAGAATAGAGTCTTTATGGATGCCTCGATTGAGGGAACTGGAGCTGCGGAGGATTTACGCTTTTTAATTAGGCGAGCTCCGTTCTTACAACGCTTGACCTTTTTGCAACGCGCGGCGCGCTTCGTTCCCCCCTCTCCGAGCGCGCTTGGCAAGGGTAGCTTTAACCTGCGAGCCTTTACGAAACAGCTCAAGTTTATAGAATCTGGCGATGCTAGTGATACTTCTACCGATATTCTTTTTCCGCAACCGCTGTACTACGATACGGCTTGGGACTTTGAGCGGGTTAGGTTCGCTGCGCCCTTCCTGCGCTTCTACGAAGGCGAGGCAAAGGTTGCCTCTAGCAGCTCTACCCCTCTCGACCTTTCGCTGAACCTATCGAGTAGCGGTGGCAACGAACTGACACTTTCGTGGCATAACGCTATTTCAGATGGCACCGTGATGCGCCCGTCGTTAGACGAGGTCTCTGAGGAAAGGATCGATCTCAGCGGCACGCTCGATGCGGCGGCTCTTGCGCGCGACTTTGGCTACCTGCCGAGCGCGTGGTTTGTAGCCGACATCCCGTTGCTATTTGGCTATCGCAATCATAGCTTGTCTCCCGCGCGCGCAAACTTATCCTTTGGCACGGGGGCTGGGCGTATGAGGGTAGGAAGCGAGTATCTCGGAGGCTCAAAGGGACTGAGGGTTTTCGGAGGCAGTATCGATGCCGATAAAAATGCTAAGAGCTGGAAAATCGAGGGTAACTATAATCCCGAAGGTTATAGCAGCCTGTTGCTGCGTCAGCTACAACCCACCCCCTCGCTTGTGGCTAATACCTCTACATCGAATAGCAACTCGCCGCCTGGTCACTCTCAAGAGCCGTTCAGCATTTTGTTACAGAATGACGCCACGAGCAACGATGCAGATGGCTCTGGCTTACAACTTCCAGTCTGGCGTTTGCTAGCGAGCGGCGAAACTCTAGACTTATCGAGTTGGGTAGCCGAGCAGCCGTGGCAGGCTTTGCGAGCAGCAGATGACGATTGGGGCTCTAGTAGCGAGCTCGAAACTGATTTGCCGATGTCGTCGTATATCAACCTTGACCTTGCGATACGCCTTGCAAGCCTGCGCTTGTATAGGAATGAGGATTCCTCCTCTTCCACGACCTCAACTGCCACCTCTGTTGTTGCCTCTGTTTCGTCATCGGAGTTCCTAGAGAATGTTCAAAGCGATTTCGCATGGCGTGGTGGGGTTTTGCGAGGGGCTACTTTTTCGAGCAGTGGGGATACCTTCGTTGCCTCCGCTACAGGCAAAAGAAATAAGAAGAAGGGCAAGGCGCAAAAAGCCAGTACAAATATACTCTACGACTTGCGAGACGATGAGGAGCTATTGTTGTTAGAGAGCGACGACTTGGGTAGTTTTTTGCACCAAATTCACGGCGTCGGCTTTGCCGAGGGTGGCAAGGCGGAAGTCTTATTTTCGCGCTCGCATAGACCAGACCAGCGTCCGAAACCTCGCTTTATCGGTTATGGTAAGGTCGATGATATATCTTTGTATGATATGCCGCTGTTGTTTAAACTTTGGGATTCCATTGGCTTGGTAGGAGTTTTTAGCAAGGGAGTTAGACGCTTGAATGTCAGTTCAGACTTATCTCTTTGGGATGGGGTTCTGTCGTTAGATAATTTTAAGCTGGCAAACAACCTAACCGCCCTTACCGCGCGTGGTAGCGTTGATGTTGATGCGAAGAAAATAGACTTACGCGGCGAGGTTGCCTCCCTCCCTATCGTTTCTAATTTTTTGCGTAGCATACCAATACTAGGCTATGTGCTGGTTGGTCGTAAGAGAAATAACCTATTTGCCTTCTCTTACAACGCCGAGGGGGATTGGAGTAGCCCGAAGGTTGAGGCATCGCCAATTAGTTTTTTACTACCTGGCATCGTTAAGGTAGCGAACCCCCTGCAGTTCTTGGAAAGCGATGAAATCAGGCAGGCGCAACAGCTAGAGCGTGATGATATCGCTCGTAGGGAAAAAGAAAGGAAGGACGATAAAGCTAAGCAAAAGAGCGAGAGCGGAAGGGGAGGGGAGCAGATAGAATCTAACTAATGCTATTCAATATTATTAATTAACATTGTTATTGAGTAATATTAATTAATAACTCAATTATTTATATTTAATTATATTGATATTCCAATCGCAAAGGCGATTATATTTATATTCTAGCGTATGTATAAGAGCTCACGCTTCTTTTCCTACTAAGGCGCAATGCGTCTTTTTGCCTAGTGATATAACCGCGCTTTGTTGAGGATGTAGTAATAGCTGCGCCTTTTCGTCTGCTACCACCTCTCCATCTAGGCGCACGCCTTGCGCGCGTATGAGCTTACGAGCGGCACTATTGCTCTGCACCATCCCGTTTTCTCGTAGGATATCGTAGAGAAAATGCTGTATCCCAGAGGCGATGGTATGTTCTGGTGCTTTAGATAGGTCGCCATTTGCGAACATATCTTCGGCGCGCTTTGCCTCTGCGAGCCCATCCTTTGCGCCATGGCATAGCGAGGTTACGGCTGTAGCGAGGTGTTTTTTCGCCTCGTTTATTTCTTCTCCCTCTAGCTTCTCTAGCCGTTCTATCTCCTTGATAGGTAGCTCTGTAAATAGGCGCAGGAATCGTCCGACATCTTGGTCTGCGCTGTTGCGCCAGAATTGCCAGAAGTCGTTAGAGGATAACTTTTCGCTGCTCAACCATATAGCTCCATCGGCACTCTTGCCCATTTTCTCGCCAGAGGCTGTCGTCAATAGAGGGGTTGTCAAGGCGAAGCTATTTGCTCCATCGATGCGGCGTATCAGCTCGACCCCGCAGAGTATATTACCCCACTGGTCTGCCCCGCCTATCTGTACAGAGCAACCTTCGCGCCGATGTAGCTG
>JABABG010000084.1 GCA_014238315.1 Alphaproteobacteria bacterium | reverse complement strand
ATACAAGATCACGAGCACGACGAGAAAGCCGCAGACGAGATGATCGAAGACAATAACCTCATCGAAGACTTGCAACTATGCGAGGAGAGCTTCTCGCGCGATGACGGGGTTGCGCTTTCGCTCTCGCGCAAACTTAGCCGTCTTACCCATAGCGCAGACAAGCTGGATGGTCTGGCGGTAAACTCTATGGTGAGCCAAGCAGACGGGGTAGCAGCAGACGGGGTAGCAGCAGGTGGGGCAGGCGAGGAGTTCTTTTCGCTAGCCCTAAGCGTACGCGACGGCTTGTCCCTTTCGGACCTCGTGCCGATCTTGGAATCGCTAGGCTTCAAGACGATCACCGAGACTCCGCATTTCATCACCCCGATCATCGATGGCGAGCAGCGGCATACGACCCTCTACCGCGTACGCCTCGCCTCGCGCGCCAAGCCCGCGCATATCGATGACCTAGCGCAACGCTTTGCCTCCTGCTTTCGCCGCGTGCAGAAAGGGTTGCTACCTGCCGATACCTTCAACAGCCTGATTTTGCTCACGCGTCTCAGCTGGCACGAGATAGCACTGCTACGCGCCCTGACGCGCTACCTACGCCAAGCCGCGGTACCCTTCTCGCAGAACTTGATCAGCCAAGCGACCGCGCGCTACCCCAACTTGGCGGAGGCTCTAGTTAGCCTATTCCGCGCGCGCCTCGACCCAGACCTGCAAAAGAATGCTCAAGAGCATGCTCAAGAGAATGCTCGCGCCAAGCAAATAGAATCTTGCGAGCAAAAGATCGAAACGCTATTGCTCGCGGTCAAGACGCGCGAGGACGACCGTATCCTGCGTCTGTTGTGGCAGACGATATCCGCGATTGCTCGTAGTAACTACTTCCACGACGAGCAGGCGAGTAGGCTAGGGCTTGCTGGCATCGAATCGGGTTTCTGCCTCTCGTTCAAGTTTTTCTCCGACCGTCTAGAGTTTCTGCCGAGCCCTCGTCCTTGGCGTGAGATATTTGTCTCTGCTAGCGACTTCGAGGCGGTGCATCTACGCTTCGGTCCAGTCGCGCGTGGCGGTTTGCGTTGGTCAGACCGCCTGCACGACTTCCGTACCGAGATACTGGGTCTAGTCAAGGCGCAGAGGGTGAAGAATGCCGTTATCGTTCCCGTCGGAGCCAAGGGAGGCTTTGTCATCAAAAATCCCTCTTCCGATCCTAGCTTGCGGCAGAAGCAGGGAATAGCCTGCTACCAAGGATTCATAACCGCCTTGCTGGCAATCAGCGACAACCTACAGGGCGATAAGGTCGTAGCACCGCAACGCACGCAACGTTGGGACGGCGACGACCCATACCTCGTCGTCGCCGCCGATAAGGGAACCGCCAGCTTCTCCGACATAGCCAACGAAATAGCCGTGCAACGCGGTTATTGGTTGCAAGACGCTTTTGCCTCTGGCGGCTCGCTCGGCTACGACCATAAGCAGATGGGTATTACCTCGCGCGGCGCATGGGAGTGTGTCGCCGCGCATTTCCGCGAGATGCGCGGTTATGCTTGGAATAGCAAGCCTTTTTCGGTGGCCGGGGTCGGAGATATGGCGGGTGATGTCTTTGGCAACGGCATGCTGGGCTCGGAGCAAATATGTCTCATCGCCGCCTTCAACCATAAGCATATCTTTATCGACCCGCAACCAGACGCGGCGAAGAGCTATAAGGAACGTCTTAGGCTCTTCAAAAATCCGCAACAGGCTGGTTGGGATTGCTACGACAGCAGTCTAATATCTGCTGGTGGTGGTTTGTTCTTGCGTAGCGCGAAGACGCTCGAACTCACGAAGGAGATACGCCAGCGATTCGCTATTTCGCAAAGCAGCATCGCGCCAGACGAGCTGATCAGGTTGATCTTACAGCTGGATGTAGACTTATTGTGGTTTGGCGGTATCGGCACTTTCATCAAGTCGATGCGCGAGAACGATGCGGACATCGGCGATCACGCTAACGATTCGACGAGGGTGGTAGGCTCTTCGTTGCGCGCGAAGATCATCGGCGAGGGAGCTAACCTAGGGGTGACGCAAGCCGGGCGGGTCGAGTACGCGCTCGCCGGCGGACGTTGTAATATGGACGCGATCGACAACTCGGCTGGCGTCGATTGCTCAGACCATGAGGTCAACATCAAAATACTCTTGGCACTTGCCACGCGGGCCGGCGAGCTCAACTCGGCGAAACGCGAAGAGCTACTCAAGAGCATGACGGACGATATAGCCAGCTCCGTCCTGCACCATAACTACCGTCAGAGCCAGGCTCTATCTATGATGGAGTCTTTGGGGTTGCGCAACATAGAGCGTCAACGTCTGCTGATCCGCGACCTCGTGCGCGAGGCTGGTCTGGAGCGCAAGCTAGAGGAGCTGCCGAACGAGGAAGAGATAGACCGCAGGCGCGACGAGAAAAAAGCTCTCACGCGCCCTGAGCTATCGGTGTTGCTATGCTATACGAAGAACGAGCTCTACGAGCGTATCCTAGAATCCGATTTGCCGAACGACCCGCGCCTATTCACACTATTGTGCGAGTATTTCCCTGAGAAGTTGCGCAAGGGCTTCCTGAAATACATCGAAAAGCATCCCCTGAGGCGCGAGATAATCGCTACCCGTCTAACCAGCATCACCGTAGACCATCTTGGCGCGAGCTTTCTTGCCGAGATTCGTCGCGAGACCGGTGCTACTTTTGTCGATATAGCTCGCGCTAACTTTATCGTTATGGGCTTGTTTTCTCTACCAAACTTATGGGCTCGCATCGATAAGCTAGACGACAAGGTCGCGGCGGCGCGCACGACGAGGATGCGCTACGAATCGCAACGCCTGCTCTTCCGCCTCGATGCGTGGTTCTTGTACCGCTCTATCGACCTATCGTCGATAGAGCGCGTTGAGACTCGCTTTGCGGCAAAAATAGCCGCACTTGCGAAGCTACCGCCGCACCTGCCACCATACTTTAAGGCTGAGGCTAAAGAAAGGGCGAAGCTCTTTAGCCCGCACGCGGGGGATACCGACGATGCTACGAGCCTAGTCGAGGAGCTTTCCTTGCTCAAGTTGCGCTCGACTTTTTGCGACATCGCTTTGCTCTCGGAGAAAAATGGCGTTGATGCAGTGTTTGCTGGAGTTTGCTACTACTCGATCAGCGAAAAGTTTGGCTTCGACATTCTGCGCACGACCCTCGATCGTATGCAGGTGAGCGCCGACCCGTGGCAGCAACGGGCTCTCGCTAATGCGATAGACGACTTGTGGGAGGCGCAGTGGTTTTTCACCGACCATGCACTCGCCGGTCTGGCGAAAAGCAAGAATTTCGAGGCTACGAAAGGTCGCGAGAAAATAGACGAGTGGTATCTGGCAAACGAGCCTTGCTTCATACGCTTGACGCCTTTGTTGCAAGAGGCGCGGAGCAGTTTACGTTTGCCGATGGTGATGGTATTGATGCGGGCCTTCCACTTAGCTAGGAGCAGTCTTGCCACTTAGCTAGGAGCAGTCTCTCCGATAGTCTTGCCGATAGTCTTATGGGCAACTCGGGGGCTACGGGCAAGAATATGAGCAAGAATATGAGCAAGAATATGAGCAAGAATATGAGCAAGAATATGAGCAAGGGTGCTAGCAAGAGTGCTAGCAAGACTATAAGTTAGAGGATAGCAATCAACTCAAGGAGTGGCATCGATGGTAGCCCTATGCCTTTTGTCTCCAGCCAAGAGACTAGAGTATCAGCGTGCCTTGCCAGCCGCTTTTACGGATAGCTTCACCTGCAGCCGCCCCCGCTTTGCCAGCGAGGCTTCGCGCATCGCGCACGCCATGCGCGCCTACGATGTTGATTCTTTGCGCGGGCTTATGGGCGTCTCCGAACAGCTAGCCACGCGTAGCCAAGACCAGTTTCAAGCCTTCGACGAGGCTGGCTGTCAGCGTAAACGCGCTGCCATGTACGCGTTTAACGGAGACACATACATAGGCTTGAACGCGTACGCCTTAGACGAAGAAGCCATAGCCCGCGCCCAGAGCACTGTACGCATCCTCTCTGGTCTCTACGGCTTGTTGCGTCCGCTCGACGAAGTGCAACCCTATCGTCTAGAGATGGGCTTAGCGATGGGCAAGGTTAGACTAAAGGGCAACAGCAATGGTGCGGACGGACAAGTTTTCGGCACTTTCGCCACTCCGTCTGCTTGGTGGCGCGAGGTGGTAACCCGCGCTCTGATCGACGACATTCGCGCAACGGGTGCTAGTTTTGTCGTAGAGCTCGCCTCGCGCGAGTATATGGCTGCGGTCGATAGTGCTCGTTTGCCCGTACCGTTGCTCAAGGTTTCTTTCGCTAGACGTACGGCTGGTGGCGAGCGGCGTCTCGGTATGGCGGAAAAGCGCATGCGCGGGATGCTGGCGAAGTTTATCATAGAAAACCAAGTGGTTAGCATCGACGAGATAAAAAAATTTAACAATGTGGGGTTCAGCATCGACAGCTCGTCGGGCGCAAACGAGTGTAGTTTGCGTTTCGTCAAGTCAGCCTAGCTTGCCTCAGTTTTTATAACTGCGTTTCAACTTCGAAATCCCTCTCCTTGCCTTCTAGCAAAGGCACGCCGCGGATGATTAGGTAAATGCCAATGGCGTTTGCAACGTGCCAGAGCCAATGCGTTCCGTGCGTGTAGTCTATACATTGCTCGATATCGATACTTCTAAACCATAGCGCGGTGAGCAGGGCTGCGGAGGCAAGAAACAATGTCGCACCGCTGTTGAGCATACCTCGCAAAGACAATACAACTGCGAATAGCAACATCCATAATACGAAGCCGAGATGCTCGATACCGCTGAAATAAAATCCTAGCGTCCTGCTTACTGGCGAGAGTGCCACGCTCGTCAAGACGACAAAGCCGACCAGTAATAATGTCGCGAAGGGGTCTGTTTTGTAGCCGCGCGAGATGATAGCCCACGACGCGCATACATCGAACAGTAGCACCGGTATTATATCGTACGCGAGGGGTATGGGCACTCCGCTTTTATGGAGCAGAAAGCTGCTAACTCCGATTACACCTACGAATAGCGACATCACGACGCGCAAGAAATCGCCAGAAATTTTAAAGCACAAACTCAGCCCAAGCAATCCCGCAACGACAAAGGCTAATGAGCTAATGGTATTGAAAGGCTCTTGCCAATCGCCTGCGATTACCCTCTCGCAATATATTCCTATCTCGGCTACGCCGTATTTGGTGAAAAAATCTAGCATAGCTACGCTCCACTGGCCTATGGCTGCAGATGCTAGCACGAGGCATCGTTGAATGCAATAACAGCCTTGTTATTAAGGGTTGAGTGTCAAGTGGGTGGCTAAGTGGGTGGCTAAGTGGGTGGCCAAGTGGGTGGCTAAGTGTTTGGCTAAGTGTTTGGGGTGGTTTTTCAGTCTAGCTATTTTTGCGCATGCTAAATGGCGTATTTTATGCGCGTATTTTATGTATTAGCGTGTGCGGAGAGGTGCTTTCGTCTCGTGTTTGCTCTATCAGGCTATGCCCCTGCGTCTGGCAAAAATGCTGAAAGTCTTGTAGCGAGCTCGGGTCATCGCATAGAACGATTAGCACTTCGCCTTGTCGCATCTGCTGTATTTTTTTGCGAGCTTTCAGCACCGGTATCGGACATACGAGCCCGCGCGTATCGATTGTTTGCTCGCTCTTATGGTCGCAATCAGGCATGATCTTTAGCGTCAATTTTACCGTCCCTATTTTACTGCCTCAAGTCTATAATGGTTGTCTATACACGCATCATCGACCGATGGTTCGATAATAGTTGATGCTGCCAATTGTATGACGCATTATAGGTATTAGAGCATAAAATCCTCGCGAGCAGTCCAGCTTATGGGGCTTTTTTGGTCTATATTTTTATCCATAGATTTCATGCTACAATTTATCACTTTCAATAGTAGGCGATTTTCGGCTTTACGCGCCCGCTTCTCTCTGCCACTTGTTCCCAGCTTGGCGATGGTTTCGGTTGTCGCTCTATCGAATTTTTGGGCGCAAGAGCCTTACCGTATCAACGATTATTTTTTGTGGGCGAGTTTCAGCTATCCCTTTGTCTTTTTAGTTACCGACTGCACTAACCTCGTCTACGGAGCGCGTAAGGCTCGAAGAGTAGTCGCCAGTGGTTTTATCATAGCTGGCATCTGTTCGATATTTTTGTCGACCCCGCGCATAGCCTTTGCCTCGTTGAGTGCCTTTGGTTGCAGCCAGCTTCTCGACATAGCAATCTTCACGCGCTTGCGAGCGTCGCATTGGTGGAAGGCTCCGCTTTTCTCAAGCATCTTAGCGAGCATTCTCGACACCTACATATTTTTCTCTCTGGCTTTTTTTGGCACGCAAGTACCTTGGCAGAGCTTGGCGTTGGGCGACCTTTTGGTAAAGCTGTTGTTCGTCTTGGCTCTGCTGCTGCCGTTCCGTTTGCTCGTGCGAGCTAGAGGGTGAGGCATTTTCCTGGCTCTGCGAGCGGGCTTGTGCGATGGACTTCAACGACTGCAACTTTTCCCTACCGCAATCGAGGATAGCTAGGCGTCCGCGCTTTCCTCGCGATAGCGCGCACTTGCTCAACTGCTTGGCGGGAGCGGCGGGAGCGGCGGCGAGCGGGCGTGCTTCCTTTGCTCCTTTTCCGAACTTGCGTATCAGCGACCTGCCTAGCCTTTTGCGTGCTGGCGATATTATCGTGCTCAACGACACGAAGGTGCTGCCGGTGCGTTTGCGCGCGCTCTATAGGGCTGGGGCTGGGACTGGGGCTGGGGCTGGTAGTAAGGAGCTCACGGTAACGCTCGCCGAGCGATTGGACGATGTGCGTTGGCACGCGCTGGTGCGGGGTGCTGGTAGGCTTGCTTGCGGGGCTAGACTCGATTTTATCGACTCCGCGGGACGCGTAGTTTTCGATGCCGTCATCGAGCCGCGCGATACGAGCGGGATGCTATGCTTGCGCTTCGCCGAGCATCTGGCGGGTGAGAGGCTTTACGATGTGCTGGAAGGCAAGGTGCAACTAGCGGGCTATAACCAAGCGGAATTGCAAGCAGAAGTCGAGCCAGAAGTTGCTCCAGAGGTTGCTCCAGAGGTTGCTCCAGAAGTTGTTCCAGAAGTTGTTCCAGAAGTTGCTCCAGAGGTTGCTCCAGAGGCGCACCCTCTCGCTACTATCGGCTCGATGCCGTTACCGCCATATTTGAAACGCCAAGCGGACGAGCGCGACTTACTCGACTACCAGACCCTGTTTGCTCGCAAGCGCGGTGCTGTAGCAGCTCCGACGGCGGGTCGTCATATCACGCCGCGCCTGCTGGCGACCTTGCGCGATATGGGCGTTGCTAGCTATTTCATAACCTTGCACGTGGGTATCGGTAGCTTCAGGCTACTACGCGAGCCGAAAATAGAATCTCACCGCATGGCGAGCGAGCGGGTCGAGGTTACCGCGCATACATTAGAGCAAATTGCGCGTTGTAAGGCGAGGGGCGGGAGGGTGCTCGCGGTAGGCACCACGGTCGTGCGCGCGTTAGAAAGTGCTGCTCTGAAGCATAATCATATAGCCGATGGCGGCGGCGATTATCGCAACGGTGCCGAGGGCTACAGTTCTGGCGATGGTTCTGGCGACGGTTCTACTGATAACGCATCCTCTGCATCCCCCCCTGCATCCCCCTCTGCATCCCCCCCTGCATCTCCCCCTGCATCCCCCCCTGCATCCTCTAAGGGTCTATCTTCTGGCTACAGCGGCTCGACTTCTCTGTACATCACCCCTGGCTTTCGTTTTCGCGT
>JABABG010000110.1 GCA_014238315.1 Alphaproteobacteria bacterium | reverse complement strand
TATTTCACGCCAACCCGAGACCTCAACGCAGATGATATAATCTTCTCATTCAATCGGCAGCGCGAAAAAAATAACCCATGGTTCAGGTATACTCGAGGCGCAGCATGGGAATACTTCGACGGCATGGGAATGCCTGCTTTGATCAAAGATATCGTCAAGGTAGACGATATGACCGTCAAATTCGTTCTGAATAAGCCAGAATCGCCAATGGTAGCTAACCTCGCTATGGATTTCGCATCCATCGTATCTAAAGAATATGCAGACAAACTCAAAAAAAGCGGAAAGATGGCAGACCTAAACCAAAAACCCATCGGAACCGGACCATTCCAATTCGTCGACTACCAAAAAGATGCAGTCATTCGATATAAAGCTCATCCAGGCTATTGGGCTGGGAAACAATCTATCGATGATCTAGTCTTTGCTATTACCATCGATAACTCCGTGCGGATACAGAAATTGATCGCAGGTGAGTGCCAGGTCGCTCCATACCCTAACCCAGCTGATATCGCTAGCTTGAAAGAAAATAAAAAATTGCGCGTGCTGGAGCAAGAAGGGCTAAATGTTGGCTACCTTGCATACAATACAAAAGTCGCTCCGTTCGATAACGTAAAGGTACGCAAAGCTCTAAATATGGCGATTAACAAGCAGGCAATCCTCGATGCTGTCTTCCAAGGCGCTGGAAAAGCCGCTAAAAATCCCATACCGCCAACAATGTGGTCTTACAACAAAGCCATAAAAGACGATCCTCACAACCCAGAAAAAGCTAAACAAATGCTCGAAGAAGCAGGGGTTAAGGGATTGAAAATGAAAATATGGGCTATGCCAGTAGCAAGACCATACAACCCAAATGCTAGGCGCATGGCGGAAGTCATTCAAGCCGATTTAGCTAAAATCGGGGTAGAGGTAGAAATCGTCTCTTACGAGTGGGGCGAGTATCTGAAGCTATCCAAAAGCGTTAAACGAGACGGTGCCGTCTTGCTAGGGTGGACGGGCGATAATGGCGACCCAGACAACTTCTTGGCTGTGCTACTCGGATGCGATGGAGTCGGAGGCTCGAACCGCGCTCAGTGGTGCAACAAGGAATTCACCAGCTTGATAAATGAGGCAAAGCAAATCTCTGATATTAGCAAGAGAACTAAGCTTTATAAAAAAGCGCAGGTCGTCTTCAAAAGAGAAGCTCCTTGGGCGACCATCGCTCACTCCGTCGTGTTCATGCCGATGTCTAAAAAAGTGGGTGGGTATAAAATGGACCCGCTCGGTAGCCATCGTTTCGACGGCGTGACTATTTCTAACTAAGTCATACTATACGCTCGTCCGAGTGGAAGACACTCGGACGAGCGTATCTTAAATATTATATATCCAGAGGCTCTACGCGCTTATACAGGCGAGTGTTTCTGATGGAGGCGGCTATGGACGGAAATCGCTTCGCCGCCATTCAAGGCGTGATGGAAAATATGCGCTTGCAGGCAGTTGCATTGGTTCCAGGTGCCAATTTTAAAAAAATCTTTGCTCGCGATTTCCACCTGATGGAACGACCATTGTTGGTAATCATTCCCGCCGAAGGTAAAGCCGTTGCAATCGTTCCTAGTTTGGAAATGTCCGCCTTTGAAAAAATAATTCCCCAAGGAAAAATTTTTGATAAAATCTTTCCTTGGCACGACCAAGCGGGGTATCGAAAAGCGTTTCTCAACGCCGCTGATAGCTTGCCACAGCTAAAAAAAGCTCAACGTTTTGGGCTGGAAGCACAAAGAATGCGGGCGTTCGAGCAAATGGCTCTGCAGGAAGCATTCCCCGATGCCAATTTCATCGATGCGCATGTCGCAATCTCTTCTATCCGTCTAAAGAAAACAGAGTCCGAAATAAAGCAAATCAAAAAAGCTATCAAAATATCCGAAAACGCCCTAGTGGCAACTATCGATGAGATCAAAGTGGGGCAGAGCGAAAAAGAAATCGGAGCAATCTTGCTGAAACAAATCTTCTCTCACAATGCTGACGGAATAGCCTTCAATCCCATAGTCGCCGCGGCGGATAACTCTGCTCAACCGCACGCACAAGCCAGATTAGACTATAGAATAAAGCAGGGCGACCCGCTACTAATCGATTTCGGGGCTAGCTACAATGGCTATAATGCCGATATAACTAGAACCTTCTTCGTCTCGGAAGTATCGAAAGACAACCAAGAATTCTACCAAACCGTGCTCAAGGCAAATGAACAGGGCAGAAAAATCAGTAAGCCAGGGCTCACCGCGGGGGAGATCGATGATGCCGTGCAATCGGTCCTCGAAAATTCTAAATTCGCCGACTGCGCAAGGCATAAAACAGGGCACGGGTTGGGGTTAGATGTCCACGAAGAGCCCTATATTATGCGAGGCAATAATCAAAAATTGACAGAAGGTATGGTCTATACCATCGAGCCAGGATTATATCGCAAACAAGGTGGAGTGCGTATCGAAGATGTCGTAGTCCAGACCGAAAGTGCCAGCGAATGTCTCACAAGCTTCCCTCGCGAGTTGATGATCGTAGGTTGATATAGAATGCTCGGATTCATACTAAGGCGGGTAGGACTTCTCGTGCCAACGTTCCTAGGTATAACCATCATAACCTTTGGATTCGTACGCGTCTTGCCAGGCGACCCAGTTCTGTTGATGGCCGGAGAACGTGGGTTAACCCCAGAACGCCATCAACAACTCTTGGAAGAATTCGGTTTTAACAGACCAATATGGCAGCAGTATATAGAGTACCTCGGGGACCTCCTAACGGGTGATTTCGGTAATTCCTTCATTACTAAAAAACCAGTGCTCGACGAATTCTTCACGCTATTCCCGGCGACCATCGAGTTGTCTCTATGCGCAATGCTGATCGCTATCGCCTTCGGAATACCCGCAGGAATCATCGCCGCAAGCAAACGCGGATCTATCCTCGATCAATCCATTATGGGCGTCTCGCTCGTCGGATATTCAATGCCGATATTCTGGTGGGGCTTGTTGCTAATAATCGTTTTCTCAGGATGGCTCGGATGGACACCCGTATCTGGAAGAATTTCCCTCGTATTCTTCTTTCAAATTAAAACAGGATTCATGCTCATAGACAGTTTACTATCAGGGCAAAAAGGCGCATTCCAATCAGCTCTTAGCCATATCATACTGCCAGCAATAGTGCTTGCTACAATACCTCTTGCCGTAATCGCTAGGCAAACCAGGTCGGCAATGCTGGAGGTGCTAGGGGAAGACTATGTTCGCACCGCAAAGGCGAAGGGCTTGCCTAGTAGAAGAGTCATTGGAATTCACGCACTGCGCAACGCAATGATACCAGTCATAACCGTCATCGGTCTTAGCGTCGGAACATTGCTCGCGGGGGCTATTCTAACAGAAACGATATTTTCGTGGCCAGGAATCGGTAAGTGGATGGTCGATTCAATATCAAGGCGCGATTACCAAGTCGTGCAAGGCGGACTGTTGCTAATCGCAGCCATCGTGATGACCGTCAATCTGTTGGTCGATATGACATACGGGTTGATAAATCCGCGCATCAGGCATAACTAAAGAACAAGCCATGGCGATAAACTCGTATCAGAAAAAAAACTCGCTACAAAAACAAAAGCAAAAGCGCAACCTTCGCTCTAGCGTTCTCGCAGAGTTCTGGTTCTATTTCTCGGAAAATCGAGGGGCTGTCATAGGCTTATGGGTATTCCTATTCTTAGTCTTGATCGCAATCATAGCACCATTCGCAGCACCCCATGGACCAGTCGACCAATACCGAGACGCGTTGCTAGTGCCACCAGTGTGGCAGCAGGATGGCTCTTGGAAATTCATACTCGGCACAGACGCCGTCGGGAGAGATATTCTATCTCGACTAATGTACGGGGCTAGGTTCTCATTGTTCATAGGTCTTGTCGTCGTAACTATCGCTGCTACTGGTGGAATCCTCATAGGGCTGATCGCCGGATATTTCCAAGGGGTGCTAGGAACAATAATCATGCGAATAATGGATGTAATACTCGCATTCCCTTCTCTCCTATTGGCTCTCGTAATGGTCGCAATACTGGGACCAGGGTTGATCAATGCAATGATCGCAATTGCTATCGTGCTACAACCTCATTTCGTGCGCCTCACGCGTGCTTCCGTAATCAACGAGCTAAGCCGAGAATATGTGACCTCCGCTCGAGTCGCAGGCGCATCGACAATATACCTCATAACTCGAACAATACTACCAAACTGCCTAAGTCCCGTAATCGTGCAGGCTACACTATCCTTTTCGACCGCAATTCTTGATGCGGCAGCTCTCGGATTCTTGGGGCTGGGGGCTCAACCGCCAACACCAGAGTGGGGGACAATGCTCGCCGAGGCTCGTGAATTTATACTACGCGCTTGGTGGGTCGTAACTCTGCCAGGACTCGCTATCCTCATAACAGTGCTCGCAATCAATTTGATGGGGGATGGGCTACGAGACGCTCTTGACCCCAAACTAAGGAGATCGTGAAAAAGCTACTCGATATTAAAAACCTGTCCATCGATTTTCAAACCGCCGGAGGATTGTTCCGCGCCGTAGACCAAATCGATATAACTTGCGATAGCGGTGAAGTTCTAGCAATCGTCGGTGAGTCCGGCTCAGGTAAGTCCGTCGCAATGCTCGCATTGATGGGGTTGTTACCCTGGAATGCAAAAGTATCCGCAGAGCTTATGCAATTCGATAGCAAAAATATGCTCGCAATTAGCAAAAAAGAAAGAAGAAAAATCATCGGTAAGCATATCGGCATGATTTTCCAAGAACCCATGTCAAGCCTGAACCCATGCTTTACCGTAGGATTCCAAATCGTTGAAACGCTCAAGTTGCATCTAGGCTTAAACCGTGCTCAACGCCGTAAAAAAGCTATCGAACTTTTAGAGTTGGTCGGCATACCCGCACCAGAAACTAGGTTGAACGCATTCCCTCATCAACTGTCTGGCGGAATGTGCCAGAGAGTCATGATCGCTATGGTGCTCGCTAGCAATCCAAAGTTGCTGATCGCAGATGAACCCACAACCGCATTAGATGTTACAATCCAAGCGCAAATACTCAACCTATTGCTATCACTACAAAAAGAAAAAAACATGGCACTCATCCTCATAACTCACGATATGGGAGTAGTCGCAGAAACTGCCGACCGCGTGCAAGTACAGTACGCCGGACAAAAAGTCGAAGAGCAGAAAGTCGAAAGTTTATTCCAAACACCTCATCATCCATATACGCTAGCACTATTATCCAGCCTGCCAGAACGAGCAGATGGACGTAAGTTGCCGTCGATAGCGGGATTAGTGCCAGGGCAATTCGACCGACCGCCAGCGTGCCTGTTCGCGCCACGCTGCTCTTTTGCAACAAGTCTGTGCAACAAAGAAGTGAAAAAACAGAGCAATCTATTAGGGCAGGCTCTTTGTAACTTCCCCGTTACATACACCCAGCAAAAAAATGCGGGTGCAAAAGCATGAGCAAAACTATAATCGAAGCTAAAGACCTGACACGACACTATACTGTCAAAAAAGGATTCCTCCAGAAAAAAGGAATCGTTAAAGCTCTCGAGAGCGTCTGCTTCAAACTACAGGCTGGGAAAACGCTCGCGGTCGTGGGCGAGTCGGGGTGTGGAAAGTCAACGCTCGCTAGAATGGTCGCAATGATCGAAGCTCCTACTAGAGGCTCGTTAGAAATCGATGGACAAATAGCTAGCAAGCCAACATCTCAAGGTCAACGTTTCTTGCCAGCAATCGAAAATCGTAAGTCCGTGCAAATCGTTTTTCAAAATCCATACGCCTCGCTGAATCCTCGGCATAAAACGGGTACAATACTGGAAGAGCCTCTATTGCTGAATACCAAAATGCAGCACGCGCAAAGGCGCAAGCTCGCTGAAAAAATGATGGAGCGCGTAGGCTTGCGACCAGAACACTACGATCGCTACCCGCACATGTTCTCAGGAGGACAACGACAACGTATCGCAATAGCTAGAGCAATGATCTTGAACCCAAGAGTGCTCGTGCTCGACGAGCCCGTATCCGCGCTCGACCTATCAATTCAAGCGCAAGTGCTAAACATACTAACAGACCTGCAAGAAGAACGAGGCTTGGCGTATGTCTTCATTAGCCACGACCTATCCGTCGTGAAGCATCTCGCAGACGATGTGATGGTCATGTACCTAGGGAAAATCGTCGAAGCCGCTCCGACAAAGTCGCTATTCGAAAAACCACGCCATCCCTATACAGCAGCCCTATTATCCGCAACGCCTACAATCAATCCCGCAGCTCGCAAAAAAAGGATAACCCTAACGGGAGAACTCCCCTCGCCGCTAAATCCTCCAAAAGGATGCGCCTTTAACCCAAGATGCGCAAACGCAAGCAATATATGCAGGACAAACGCACCACCCACAGAAGTTGCCGCAGATAGACAACTAGCATGCTTCAATCCAATCGTCTAAATATACGCTCGCGGGAGCTAATCCCTGCCTTCCAGCATCGACAATAGCTGCAAGCGTTGTACCTTGCCAGAAGGACCCTTCGGCATTTTTTCAACTATATGTATACGATCTGGACTCTTGAACTTACCCAAAGCCGTAAGGCAATGCTCGACTAACTCTGCCTCTAACTCTTTAGAGCTTTTGCTAGGATCATCCTCACAGCTAACCTCGCTTGCCACCCGATCGCGTAAAATCACACAAGCCTCAACCCGTTGCCCGTACTGACTGCACGGGCAAGCAAAAGCCGCCGCCTCTAGAACATCGGAGTGTAGCAAAAGAGCCTCGTCAACCTCACGCGGAGCTATGTTCTCGCCTCCCTTGATGATCAGCTCCTTCAGGCGACCTGTCACAAAAACATAGCCGTCTGAATCCATGCGACCCAAATCACCCGTACGCAACCAGCCTGCAGAAGTAAAAGCCTCCTTCGTAGCCTTCGGGTTATTCAAATAGCCAGACATAACATTCGCTCCCCTGACCAAAATCTCGCCCTCAACATCGACTCCAACAGCTCGACCAGACCTATCGCCAATCATGATCTCGTTGCCATACGCGATACCCGCAGAACCGATCTTGCGCTCGTCATTAGGCAGAGGATATGGATTCGATAAAATCTGGGAGCCAGTTTCCGTCAAACCCATCGTTTCTATAATCGGGATTGAAAACCGCTTCTCAAAAAGTCTATGCGTCTCAGGAGCTAGCGGGGCTGAGGCAGAACGCAAAAAGCGAAGGCTATTAGTCTCTGGACTAGCAGTAGCCTCATCGTTCAAAAGATACGAAAACAGAGTCGGTACCAAGCTCGACCAAGTGCAACGGAAATCACTAACTTGTTGCCAAAAAGCCTGCGTCGAAAAACGGCTCGCCATAACTAGACCGCCACCAGATACCAGCGTACCCATAACGCTAGCGCATAACCCGTTGATATGGTAGGTAGGCAAAACGCACAATCCTATGTCCTCGCGCGTCAATCGATGCGCTAGTGCGACATTAGAACCCGCTGCGATAAGATTAACGTTTGTCAAAAGGACTCCCTTCGGATTGCCAGTCGTGCCAGAGGTATAGAGAAGTAAACCAATCGTATCAGCGTCTATCGTTGCTTGGGTAGCATAGCCAGCCTCACCACCATCAAAATCTGTTGCGGGCAAGTTATCGTTATCCCTGCTAGCCAGACCTCCCCAATCCCATTCGTCTGGATTGTCAGCAGAGCGCATCATAACTATTTTCAAACCATCTTTCCAAGACTGCAAGGCTGGTGCCTCGCTAGCCGAGGGCTTGGTCTCCACCGCCGAGGGCTTGGTCTCCACCGCCGAGGGCTTGGTCTCCACCGCCGAGGGCTTGGTCTCCATCGACAAGGCAGCCTCGATCGTTGGCACAGCAGCCTCCGCTAGCAATAACAAGCGCGCGCCAGAGTGACCTAGCACATAGTTGATGGACTTCGAGCCAGCGACCAAGTTCAGCGGAGTCGCCCGATAACCACCGTAAACTGTCGCTAAAAAAGCAATCGTAGAAGAAATGCTGTTCGGTGAGGCTATCGCAACAGATGAGCCAAAAGAAATGCCACAAGCAGAGATAGAAGACGATATATGCCTGCAAAAACGCCTAACATCGCTAAAGGTCAATTTGACACCACTATCAGGAGAGATTAACCAAGTATCATTGGGGTAATCCCTAGCCCAATCGTCAACCAAACCGCGCAATGTCGATACTCTATCCCTACCCTGCTCTGTCATATTACTAGCGAAGTTGTCCGAAAACAGCTAGCTGCAAAACCGATTTGCTCGTAATTATCACTGTTCGACCTCGCGCCAGTAGTCGCCAAAAACGCTATCAAGGCTGGGCTCGCACGGAGTAATAGGACGGACTACGCGAACACAATTTACAAAATGCCGCCAGTGCAAATTCTCATCTATTGAATTTCCTCCCCAAGAACCGCAACCCATCGAAAGCGAGAAAGGTAACGAGTTCTCAAAAGAACCGCCCGTAGCAAAACAATGTCCTTGATTTACTATAATACGACTAGAGGGCACAAGCATCGCTAGCTCAGAAGCTCGCTCGTACTTCGTTGTGTGAAGACCTAATGAATGCCCAGCTCCCTGATAGTTCAGTATCTTGCTCGACAAAATATGCGCCTCGCTAAAATCCGCTACCCTATACAAAGACAAAAAGCGAGCCATCTTCTCACCAGCAAGCTCGCCCGCAACGTTGCTATCTCGGCTAATCTCAGCCATAGGAATTACCAAAAATTTAGTGCCAGCTGGAGCAGTATCTTGCAAATC
>JABABG010000109.1 GCA_014238315.1 Alphaproteobacteria bacterium | reverse complement strand
TTTTTTAAGAGTCTTTTATAAGAGTTTTTTTCGGGCGATTTTTCTTGACGAATTTTCTTGACGATTTTTTCAGTGAGGATTTTTCGGTGAGGATTTTTATCGAGCTTTGATTGGTCTTTTATCTTTCTGCTTTAGATTTTCGGACTACCTTTAGCACTAGGCTTTTAGGATTATCTTTGTAGCATTATCCTTGTAGGTGAGTCTTGGTTTTCATCTATTTTTGCTGGTCTTCTTGGCTTTGTTCGTCGCTTTGCTGGTCTTCTTGGCTTTGCTCGCTACTTTGTTCGTCGCTTTGCTGGTCTTCTTGGCTTTGCTCGCTACTTTGTTCGTCGCTTTGTTTTTCAGCTGGCTGTTTGAGCTCTGGCGTATCGTTTCGCGCTTGATATGGCCTATCGCTTCGGGCTTGATATGGCCTATCGCTTCGGGCTTGATACCCTCTATCGCTTCGCGCTTCGTGTTGAGTTGGATTTTGCTCTTGCGCGCTGATGGGGCTGGGCTCTTGTATGGGTGTCTCGGTTTTGATGGTCAGCAAGCGCAACAGGTCTTCGTTGAGCCTGAGCAGGCGTTCCATTTCTTGGGTTATTTTTGAGCTATTGGAGTGGTTTATGAGGAAGTAGTGTCCTTTTTTATTTTTTCTTATTGGGTAGCTAAGAGTTCTCAGCCCCCAATTTTCTGCCCTTGATATTTTAGCATCGGCTTTGAGCAGCTCTTTTTTAGTTTTTTCAGCGATTTCTTGCGCTTGCGCATTAGACAAGTCTTGCCTTAGGACTATGACTGTTTCGTAATGAGGCATTTTTCTGTGGTTTTTCCTAGGTTTTCCGAGCGTTGCGTTTTCGCGTTCTGTGGTTTTGAGCGACTGACTTGAGCGTGATTTTTTACGGCTGACTTGAGAGTGACTTTTCGCGACTGGCTTGAGCGTGATTTTTTGCGATTAGTTTGAGAGTGATTTTTTACGACTGGCTTGAGAGTGATTTTTTGCGATTAGTTTGAGCGTGATTTTTTGCGACTGGCTTGAGTGTGATTTTTTACGACTGATACGACTGACTTGCGATTAGTTTGAGCGTGATTTTTTGCGACTGGCTTGAGAGTGATTTTTTGCGACTGGCTTGAGTGTGATTTTTTACGACTGGCTTGAGTGTGATTTTTTACGACTGGTTTTAGCTTATGTTTGTGGGCTCGACTCTAGCGCGTTGCTTTGTTTTTAGCGAGCCCGATACTAGCACATGGCTTTTGTTTTTTGCTTGGTTTTTTTTGCAACTTTTTTCTGCATTTTTTTCTACATTTTTTTCTGCATTTTTTTCTTGCCGAGTTTCATACTAGCACATTACTTTTTTTCTGCCGAGTTTTATATTATTTGCATTTATCCCACGAGCGTATTTTTGTTTATGCTGAGTGTCTGTATAGTATTTTCGCGCAATTAGCTTTATGGTGTTTTTATGAGCTTGCCTTCCCCTAGTTTTAGCGTAGCTTCCCGCGTAGCTTACGGCACTACTGCTCGTGCTTGCCGTTCTGGCTCTCGGCCGCTGGTTGTGGCGATGTCTGGCGGGGTTGATTCGTCGGTAGCGGCGGGCTTGCTTTGCCGCGCGGGTCATAGGGTTATCGGCATCACGCTTCAGCTTTACGATGAGCGCAGGCGTCCTTCCGAGCTTGGGCAGGCTAGCGGCGCGTTGCGGGCGAAGAGCTGTTGCGCTGGTCGCGACATTATGGATGCACGAGCGGCGGCGCGCCAGCTTGGCATTGCGCACTATGTATTAGACTTTGAGCAGCGTTTTCAGAGCACTGTCGTCGAAGACTTTCTGGCGAGCTATCGCCGTGGCGAGACTCCGTTGCCTTGTGTTCGCTGTAACCAGCATGTTAAGTTTTCGTCCTTGCTTTCTGTTGCGCGCGATTTGGGGGCTTGCGGCTTGGCGACTGGTCACTACATTCGCAAAGCTGGCGGCAAAGCTAGTAGCAAGGCGAGATGCGAGTCGACAAGCAAGGTTGAGTCGATTAGTAACGGCGAGGAGGCTAATGGCGAGGCTGGAGATGATGGCGAGTTTGACCTGTTGCGCGCGCGCGATTTGGCGAAGGACCAGAGTTATTTTTTATTCACGATGACCCGCGAGCAGCTAGCCTTTCTGCACTTTCCTTTGGGCGACTTGCGCAAGGACGAGACCCGAGCTTTAGCGCGCGAGATGGGCTTGCCTAACGCGAACAAGGTAGAGAGTCAGGATATATGCTTTGTCTCGTCTCGCTACACGCAGCTTTTCCCTGAGCTAGCTAGCTCTTCGCGGCGCAGAGGCGAGATTTGCGATTTGTCTGGTCGTGTTTTGGGCTACCACCGTGGCATCGAATGCTACACGGTTGGTCAGCGGCGCGGCTTGGGGTTGGGGGGTTTGCGCGAACCGCTGTATGTAGTTTCGCTGGACGCGGAGCGCAATCGGGTTTATGTTGGCGAACGTTGGGCTTTGTCGGTGCGCGGGGTTGTGTTGCGCGAGCTGAACCTTCTTGGCGCGCTTGCGGACTTTGACGATGGCGAGCTATCGGTTAAGTTCCGCTCGCTGATGACTGCGGAGAGGGCGCGGGTTACCTTCACTCGTTCTGGCAAGGGGGCTGGCAAGGGGTCTGGCAAGGGGTCTGGCAAGGGGTCTCAATTACGTTGCGAGGTTACTTTTGCGCGCGCTCAACAGGGTGTTTCTTGCGGACAGGCTTGCGTTTTTTACGCGGGCGAGCGCGTCTTGGGTGGCGGGATTATCGATAAGACTATAGGCTACGATGCTAATGATGGGACTAGCGATGTGACTGCAAAAGATGTGACTGCAAAAGATGAGCTGGATGCGCGGGAAAACTTAGACGAGGTAGCAGTAGCGGCGGCATGACGGACGAAGATAAGGACAAGGCTAGCGATAAGGCTAAAGATAAGACTGGCAAAGCTGGTAAAAATGCTGGCGATTCTGGGGTGGCTATCGCTCGACTAGAGCGTCTATCCAGCCTGCGATTACCAGATCGTTTGCGCGAAGAGATGGAAGCGAAAACCTTCACCCTGATATCGAGCTGGTTTGCGAAGGTTAGAGAGCTAGATACGAAGGGCAAACGACCTCTGGTCAACACGCGCGAGTTTCACAAGGATACTAACGATGCGGAGGGTCTAGCCTTGCGCGAGGATGTTGCCCGCGCCGATGCTAAGCGCGAGGACCTACTTGCCAACGCGCCTGAGAGCGAGCATGGCTTTTTCATCGTTCCGAAAGTGGTAGAGTAGGGTCGTAGGGTCGTAGAGTAGATTCGTAGAGTAAAGTTGTAGAACCCCCATGTCCGATAACGAGTTGTCGCTGGTAGAGATGTACGAGCGACTTAGGCTAGATAAATCCGATCCGCAAAGCCTCGATCCCTGCGAGCTAATCGAACGTACGCTTGCGGTAGCGCGCTCGCACGTCGGTGCGAATAACGGAACGAACGCCTTTATCACGCTCGATGAGGCTGGCGCGCGCCAAAAGGCTGAGGAGAGCAGAAAGCGGTTCGGGCAAGGCGGCTCTAGCATCCGAACGCTCGAGGGTATTCCGCTTGCCTACAAGGATATGTTCTGCACGAATGGGGTAAGGACTACCGCTGGCTCTAGGATGCTAGATAACTTTATCCCACCCTATAGCGCGCACGTAGTCGAGCTGCTGGAGGCTGCGGGTACTATCTGCATCGGCAAGTGTAACCAAGACGAGTTCGCCATGGGTTCGTACAGCAATAGCAGCTTTAGCGGTGCGGTTGTAAGCCCGCTTACGAATAAGCAAAACCCGTCCGAGCCGTTGAGCGCGGGTGGCTCTTCTGGAGGTTCGGCAGCGGCGGTCGCGGCTGGTGTAGTGCCAGCGGCGCTTGGCACGGATACGGGAGGCTCGGTGCGTCAGCCGGCGGCTTTCACGGGTTGCGTTGGCGTCAAGCCTACTTATGGTCTCTGCTCGCGCTTTGGCATCGTTGCCTACGCATCGTCGCTGGATCAGGCTGGCGTTTTTGCTCGTAGCGTTACGGACGCTCGACTGGTGCTCTACGAAATGTTTGGTCACGATGCGCGCGATATGACCAGCGTTGCTCGCATCGAAGAGGAGGCTAGGAGTCTAGACAAGGTTAGGGCTAATGTTAAGATTGGGGTTATTATGCCTGGCGAGGAATATCACGAGTCTTTTCCGCACCTATCGGCTTGGCAGCAACAACTAGACTTGCAGCTAGAGGGGCTAGAGGGCTTATCGTCGAGCCTAGTATCTGCGAGCGAGGGGACAAGGGACTCGATGCTACTAGACCCTTATAGCGGCATCTTGGAGGCGTATTATATCATTGCGATGGCGGAGGCGTCGTCGAACTTGGCTCGCTACGATGGGGTGCGCTATGGTTACCGTTCGGGTTCCCGTTCGGGTTCCCGTTCTGGCTCGCATTCTGGCTCGCATTCTGGCTCGCAAGGATCGAGCGTTAGCCTGCACGAGATGATCAGCTCTAGTCGCGGAGAGGGCTTTGGCGCGGAGGTGCAACGGCGCATCCTTATGGGCACGCATGTGTTATCGTCTGGCTACTACGAGGCGATCTACCGCCAAGCGCAGAAGGTTAGACGGCTTATTTGCGAGGCTTATACGCTATTATTCGAACACTTCGACATTCTTATCTCGCCGGTTTCGCCCGACAACTTTGCAACCGCGTTGACGACGGACGGCAAGCACAACCCGCTCCAGTATTTCCAAGACTTTTACACTGTCCCGCCATCGCTTGCGGGCTTGCCGTGCCTATCGTTGCCACTAGGCGAGGACGCGGAGACGGGCTTACCCTTTGCGGCGCAGCTTATAGGCAACTACTTCCAAGAGGACCAGCTATTTGATGTAGCGCATGGCCTTGAGCAACATTTCCAACGAGCCAAACAAGATGAGCCAAGCAAGATGAGCCAAGCAAGATGAGCCAAACAAGATGATCAAGTATCTAGCAGCAGTGTCATGAGCAGCCCCCCCCCCTCCTTACCGACAGGCTGGCAGACCGTGATAGGTCTAGAGGTGCATGCGCAGATATCGAGCACCTCGAAGCTATTTTCTGGAGCGACGAGCAAGTTTTCGATAGAGGCTAACGAGCATGTTAGCTTTATCGATTGTGCGCTACCTGGCGTTCTACCGAGCTTGAACGGGTCTTGCGTTGAGAAGGCGATTCTGAGCGCGCACGCTCTAGGCGGCGAGGTTAGCCGTTGCTCGATTTTTGAGCGCAAGCATTATTTTTACGCGGACTTACCGCAGGGTTACCAGATTTCGCAGTTGCAGGAACCTCTGATGCGCGGCGGCAAGGTTAGCATAGCGTTAGAGGGAGAGTCGAGCAGGGAAATATCGATCGAGCGTCTGCATATAGAACAGGACGCAGGCAAGTCTCTGCACGACATGCTGGCGGGCAAGACTTGCGTGGACCTGAATCGTTCTGGCGTTGCGCTGATGGAGATAGTCTCGGAGCCGATGCTACATTCTGGCGAGGAGGCATCTGCGTATGTATCGAAGTTGCGCAGCATTTTGATGGCGATAGGTTCGTGCGATGGCAATATGCAGGAGGGCTCTCTACGAGTTGATGCGAACGTATCGGTTCGGGCGGTTGGCGGTCGGCTAGGCACGCGTTGCGAGATTAAGAACTTGAACTCGTTGCGATTTTTACGCCAGGCGATAGCTTATGAGGCGATGCGCCAGTATGAGATAATTTCTTCTGGCGGCAGAGTTTCGCAGGAGACGAGACTTTTTGATAGTGAGAAGGGAGTTACGCGCGGCATGCGCACGAAGGAGGAGGCGCACGACTATCGTTACTTTCCCGACCCCGACCTTCCGCAGGTTACGCTAACGAGCGAGTATATCGAGGGTTTGCGCGCTGTTCTCCCTGAGCTACCGGATGCTCGGATTGCTCGACTGGTTGGAACGCATAACCTTGCTGCTTACACGGCGGGCTTGCTTGCGGAGGACAAGTATCTATCGGACTACTTTGAGGAGCTATCGAGCAAGGTTGAGGGATTAAGTTCGAAGGATGTTGCGAACTGGCTACTGGGCGAGTTGTCTTCGTGCCAGCGCGAGCGCGGCGTAGGTCTTGCGGGTTTAGTTAGCGACTATGGTCTATCTTCGTCTCGCGCGGCGAGTTTATTGTCTTTGATAGGCTTGGGCAAGATATCGGCGCGAGCGGGCAAGGAGGTTTTGTCGAAGATGCTAGAGGATAGCGACGCTTCGCCGAGTTCGATAGTCGAGGCGCTAGGATTGCAGCAGCTTGGCGATAGGGAGGAGCTTTTGCCATTACTAGAGGGTTTATTGGCGTCTAATAGCGCGCAGGTATCGGCGTACCGCTCTGGCAAGGTAGCGGTTTTCGGATGGTTTGTCGGGCAAGCGATGTCTTTGACGAAGGGTCGTGCGGATCCGAAGGTAGTCAATGAGCTGCTTAGGGAACTGCTATCGGGCTAATTCTATCTCTTTGCTACTATCCTTTGCACTTGCTTTTGCTTGAATAAACCTTACGGCTATTTCTGCGGAAACCTGCAAATTTTGCCGCTTGAGCCGTCTTTGTCGCTCTATTATGCTTTGCTAGCCACCAAAACATCCTTAATAATTGGATATTTAGTGCGAAATAGCCAAAAATTGACAAAAATCCTATTGCAAAGGTCGAATTTTATCGTAGAATCACAATGGAGTTGCTCGTCTTGGTACGAATCTTGACTTTAATTGAACGACACCATTTTTTTGAACAGACTAGACTAACAGCTAAATTTAACTACCAAGATTTAACTACCAAGATTTAACTACATTGTATCGCCTCTATTTCGGGGCTAGCTTATATTTGGAGGGACGAGAGTTTCATGCCTACCAATAGGGATTACCGCGCGAGCAAGCGCAGTTTATTAGCCAACTCGGCATCCGCGCAACCCAGGTCACCTATAGAGAAGCCGTCTATAGAGAAGGCGGTTTCTGCTAGCTCTACGCCAGCTTCTACTATAGGCGTAGCTCCTAGTCCTCCCGACGTTTCGCTGAGCGCGTCTGCCTCGTTGCGTAATTCTAATAAGAAGATTGCGCCGATTGCGGTAAGGTCGGTATCAGCCCCGGCGCCTGCGAGCGATCCCCGTAGCTCTTTTCAGCTTGCGCCGTTAGAGCAACTTGCGCCGTTGTCGGGTGTTGCGGCGCGCGGTGCCAAGCCGTCTCTTTTATCGAGGCTTTCGCCCTCGTTGCTTGCGAGACGGACTAGGTATAAGACTTCGCCGAGGCAAGTTTGTAATCAGCCTGGCTCGCGTTTTGGCGGCGGTGTGCTATCTTGGCAGACGAGCGGCGGAGTGCGTAGGTTTAGAGTTAACGCGGCTAGCCACAGACTTATTTTTGGAGCTTGTTGTAGTTTATTCGCTGTTTTGTTTGTTTTTTCGGGCTTTTTACTGTACCGCCAGCACCAGCTAGCGACCGAGTATCGCCGTTTGGTGGATAGTGCAGCGTTGTTGCGTCAGGCGCATAGCGTTTTAGTTGATGGTAGCGACAACATTTTTTCAGACGACTACTCTGGGCTTAACCCGGATGCGAGCGCGAAATCGCTAGGACTTAGATCGGAGAGCGAAACGCAAGCATTTTCAGTGCTAGCCCTTTCGCGCAAGATGCTCTCGCTTCTAGAGCCTCGCTCTGGCTCGTCGCAGGTCGGAGACGAGGATGCCTCGCCCTCGGACATCGAACTTCTACGTGATCGTGCGAGCATCGAACGCGACTTACGGCGTGCGCGCAGGGCTTTGCGCGCTTCCAATCATCGCAACGGCACGCTGTCTTTAGAGACGGCGGACCTACAGAAGAAGTATGAGCGTCTAGAGCGAGATTTAAAGGCGCACCGCAAGGATTTGCGTTTTCAGCAAACGGCTTTGAGCGAAGCCTCTCGGCGCACGCGAGCTGCCGAGGATCGTCTTTCGCACATAGAAACGAGTGCCTTTTCCCTGCTTAGTGACTTGCGGGATGTATTAGGTGCGGAGGAGATAATTTCGTCATCGCAAGACCCGATGCTTGCGATTCGCGATCTAGCGGAGACCTTTGCGAATAAGTCGGACGACCGCCGAGCGAAGCTGCTAGCCTACTCGGAGTATTTAGACTACGCGATTTCTGGTCTTGAGCGTACGGTTTTCAGCGTTGGCATTGAGCCGAGCTTTTTAGAGGGACTAGGCTACGACATTTCTTCATCTGTTGCGTCGTTGAGCGGCTCGTCTTCCTCTTTTTCAGACGATACGGATTTAGTTAGCATAGGTATAGGTGGTCCCTTGGGCGAGGACGACAAGTCGGATACTTCGCCGCATACGAGTTACAAGCAGACATTTTCTGATCTAGACAGTCGTTTCGAGCGTTTTAATTCATTACGGCGTTTAGTTAGTTGCATGCCATTAGGTCACCCGTTGCGTGGCGGCGGTCGTTTAGTTAGCGGCTATGGTCCTCGCTTGGATCCTTTTACGAAGGAGCCGGCGGTTCACTATGGTATAGACTTTGGCTCTTGGTATGACACGGACGTTTATTCTGGCGGCAAGGGACGTGTCACCTACACGGGCTACAAGAGCAGCTATGGTCGTATAGTTGAGGTATCGCATGGCTGTGGCTTTCAGACTCGTTACGCGCACTTGGGTTCGATTTCTGTTAAGGTAGGCGATGAGATAGACTTTGACAGTGTATTAGGCAAGGTAGGCAACACTGGTCGCAGCACTGGTCCTCACCTACACTACGAGGTGAGACTTCGCAACAGTCCATTTGACCCTCAGCCATTTTTACGAGGAGTTAGGAATGTTTTCTAGGGCTAAGGGTAAGTCCCGCGGCGTTTCTGCTTCTAACGAGGATGTTGACTTGAAGGACGAGTTTATCGAGCTGGAGGAGGGAGCTCCATCTGTATTGAGCAAGGGTATTATTATCAAGGGCAATGTTCAGAAGAACGGCGACTTACATATGGAGGGGGAGTTGCATGGCAACATGCGTGCTCGCACGGTCACGTTAGGCAGTACGGCGCACATTAAGGGTAATATATCTGGCGATCATGTTCGCTGTGCGGGTCGTATTGACGGCAGCATTACGGCTCGGATTGTCGAGCTTTTTTCGACTGCTCGGGTTCGCGGTGACATTGCGCATGAGACATTAGCGATCGAGGCTGGTGCGAAGTTAGAGGG
>JABABG010000099.1 GCA_014238315.1 Alphaproteobacteria bacterium | reverse complement strand
TGCAAAAGAAACAAAGATTAAAGGTGAATTAATTGACTGTATTGTAACCTCGCCTCCGTATGTCACATCTTATGAGTACGCGGACGTCCACCAACTAACAGCATTCTGGTTGGAGCACATAACAAGTTTAACTGATTTCAGAAAAAAATTCATCGGTAGTGCACATAAAAAAGAAAGCGATTTGAATTTTGGTAGCGATATCGCCCACGATATTTATAAACTACTGAATAATGAAGATAGGAAACAAGCTAATAGTGTTGCAGTATATTTTACTGACATGCGTAAAGTTTTTGAAGAAATGCGTAGAGTTTTAAAACCTGGAGGCAAGGTTTGCATTGTTATAGGTAACACGAAATTAAAAGGCGTTGAGATATTAAACGCGGAAGTTTTCGTACAGCAATTACAAAGTATTAATTTACAGATTTCTGGTATTGCTAAAAGAGAAATTCCTTCCAAGAATTTACCATCGACAAGAAACAAAGAAACTGGTCGGTTTGCCAAGGCTAACGAAACAAACATCGTTACTGCCTACCCAACCGAATACATTATCGTAGCAGAGAAACGATAGAGGTATATCTTGGAAAGCATTCTACCCGCAAAATTGCTAAACAATCAAGCTGGGAAGCTGTACAAACGATTTTTAAAGGGTTGTTCAGGCAATCTAAGTCCAGCTGACTTTGCCGCTTACGTATGCCAGCAAATGGACGAGCCCTCAAATTATTCTGGAGACGGGAATGTTATAGACATCGGACAGAAGAAAAAATCCGTATCTGGAAAAATTTTTGAATTAATCATTGCGGAGACGCTTAAGCAGCACGGCATTACCCCTTTTTATATGGAAGCTATGATGTGGGGTGTCCCCAATTCCAAATTCGATTTTTTGTGCTTCGATGAAAAAACACCTGTGATTATTTCTGCAAAGATCTCATTAGCAGAAAGGTGGAGGCAGTCTGCTTTTGAGGGTTATTTTTTAAAACAAGTCTACAGGCAGGCAAAGGCTTATGTCATAACCAACAAGGAAAACAGCGCGATGATTAGGAATAGAGACATAGAAGGCAACAAAATAGCAGGCGTTGATTACTTCTATTACATACAATCCAATGATATGAACGACCTGATTA
This sequence comes from Alphaproteobacteria bacterium, assembly GCA_014238315.1. GTDB lineage: Bacteria > Pseudomonadota > Alphaproteobacteria > JABAAW01 > JABAAW01 > JABAAW01. Next base: position 2,913 of record JABABG010000099.1, on the reverse strand, counting down.
ATAAATTGAAGTTATTAAAATTTAAAAAAGCCGAACCTGTTAACCCTGTTCGTGGGAACCTTACAATAATAGAATAATAGCTATTCTAACTTTTATAGATTTTATTTATTTTCTTCTTATACAATTTATCTGTTGATATTGTATTTTTCGTGCATCTCCAACACTTCAGAATAGAGATTTTCCATGTTTTTATTTTTTCTATGTTTAGCTACTTTTAGCATTAGGGCAGTATAAGTTTTTGTATGATTGAGTTCGGCGTCGTATCTTATTTTGCTGTGCTCTGTGCATAGGACGAGTCCATTTTCTATCGAAGAGCTTCCTCCATCGATGCTTTCCTGCTTATGAGTAACACAAATATCAACCCCATCCCCAGTACCGAGCCAGCAAAGAGCACAGCGGTTTTGGTATTTTTTCTTTATCCGCTCTTGCTGCCTCTTGGTAAATTTTATCGGGTCGAGCTTTTGCCTATCTAGTTTTTCTATCGACATTTTTTCTGTTCTGCATCTCATTTAATTTCTCGCGCCACGCGCCACCTTCACTTTGTAATCCATACCCCCGCAACCCCCCGCGCCAGCCAACCTAACACCCTCAACCTAACACCCTACAGCTTACACCCCGCCAGAGCGAGCGGTCAAGGCTAGTAGCTCCTAGCAACCTCTATGCGCTTACTTTACCGCTTGCTTTACCGCTTGCCTACCGCTTGCTTTACCGCTTGCTTTACCGCTTGCTTGCCTTTCTCTATTTCTTGTCGACTTTCCAACTATTTTTCACAGAGGGAGCTAGCCATTCACTTTCTTTTTTTAGCGATCTCGACCTGCACGCGCAAATCTATCTCTGCGAGTATAGCGTGCAACCTATCGTCTTGCACGTGCTCGCGCTTTTGAGCGAAGAACTGCTTTAGCTGTATGAGCTTATCGTCGGAGACGACTCCGGATATCAGCCTTACATTCAACTCTTCTAATCTATTGAGCAAACTTCCGCCGAGCTCTATGGCTTTTCTGCGAGCATTTTTCTGTTGGTCATTTGCGCTCTGCTCTTGTATGGCGAGCATGCTGATGTCTGCGATAGCTTCGCGCGCTGCTATTTTAGTTTCATTTTCGTGAGCTTCTTCTATTTGCTCTACGCTCTCAGTGCTTGAGCTACCTGCGATTCCTGCTAGAGAGTTAGCGAAACTTACTCTTGCGTTTGCTTTTGCGCGTGCTTTTTTTTTGCTAGCTGCGGAGCTACTTAACGCTGTGCTACTAGCGATTTTTTTTCTACTTTCGATACGAACCATTGCGTTGCACCCTCGTATCTTTATTGCTTGTTGCTCTGCTAGCATAATAGGACAGAGAGCGTTACTAATCTAGGTACAAAATTGGCTAGCTGTATTTGTAAGTATTTTTTGAGCGTCTTCCTTGACGAAGGATTTTCCGAGCGTATTCCCTGCAGCCAATTTTCCGAGTAAGATTTTTAGAAAGTTATTGGACAGTCTTGCTTATTTGTATTAGAGTGAGCTTGTTATGAAGCAGGACATACACCCGGACTACCATATGATCACTGTTCGCTTGACGGACGGTAGCAGCTTTGAGACTCGCTCGACTTGGGGCAAGTCTGGCGATGAGTTGCGCCTAGAGGTTGATCCACTTTCGCACCCTGCTTGGACTGGCGGCGCGCAGAAGTTAATCGAGGCGGGTCAGCTATCTCGTTTCCGCAAGCGTTTTGGCGACTTCAAGGCGGGCTCGAGCTCGTAGTTCAGGCGTAGTATAGTTCACGACCCGTAGTTCAGAGGCTGTAGTTCAGAACTTGTAGTATAGCTCTCGTAGCCTTTCCGCCCTTCGCACAATAAGCTCGCGACGCCTTTATGGGCATCCTCCGAGCCCCCCTCTTGAAATCTCGCCACCTTACCCCCACATATAGTAACACAGCGACACGCCAGATTTTGGAAGTCGCACTCGTTGAGCCACACGCGAGGGCTTTTGTAAGCCTCGCTGTTACTCGATGAGTAACATCAATCTTGCTTTAGATAAGGAGATAGAACTATGACGAGATTTGACCTCACCCCCCTTTTCCGCACGACTGTGGGTTTTGACAGCCTATTCAGGCTATTTGATGAGATGGCGGACGCGCCGACTTCTGCGTATCCGCCCTACAACATCGAGAAGTTGAGCGATGACCGCTACCGCATTTCGATGGCTGTTGCGGGCTTTAGCGAGGACGACTTGACGCTTGAGCTGAAGCAGAATCTTCTGACCGTCCAAGGTCGCCTGAAGAGCGATGGCGACGATGAGCAGCCTGCGAACGGGTCTGCCGCTCACGACGGCGATGGCGGCGGCTTTCTGCACCGCGGCATAGCGGAGCGCGCATTTTCGCGCCAGTTCAGCCTTGCCGAGCATGTTCGTGTTGACCAAGCTCGCCTTGCGAACGGCTTGCTACACATCGAGCTACTGCGCGAGGTGCCTGAGGAGGCGAAGGCTCGCCGCATTCCGATCAACGCGGCGAACGATAGCACGGTGATAAGCGCTAAGACGAGCCCGTCGATTTCGGGCGGCTCGAACTCGAAACAGGCTTTAGGTCTGGAGAAGAAGAGCGCCTAACGGCTAGCTAAAACGCTGATTACCAGCACGCACTGCCGAGATATTCTCTCGGTGGTGCGTTGCTGTTTTAACAGACTGCCGAACGAGATTTTTCAGCGTGGTTGTTTTTATGAGTTTTCTTGTGCTATTTTTGCCTTTTCATTGGTACAAGAACTGAGGCGCGAGCCTTGAGGCTTTTAACGGACGAGTAGCATGTCAGACGAGCTAACGGCGAATAGTATAGTTTCAACGGACGACACCTTGAGCCGCGCGCGCGCGATATTGTCTCGTCTAGTATCATTTGCCTCGATTTCTAGCACGCCGAACCTACCACTTATCGAGTGGGTGGCATCGAGGC
>JABABG010000103.1 GCA_014238315.1 Alphaproteobacteria bacterium | reverse complement strand
TCTGCTCTATACGCTTCTTTTGTTGCGACTAGAAATAGAACATAATACGAACGACTTTGGCATGCAAGCAAAAAAACGGTTTTTTGGGAAAAAAATCTGCTTAGCCACCGCTCTTACTTGCCGTTCTTAGCCACCGCTTTTACTCACCGCTTTTACCCACCGCTTTTACCCACCGCTCTTGCCAGCACTTCTGCACCTCACTCTTGTTCGCTAGTTTTGGTGACTTTGTATTGGCTCCACCAGCATTGGAATGATTTTTCGGCTCTTTGCGCGAGGAGTATTTTTTTCTCGCGTCCTTTGACTTTGAGCGTAGCTTTGTTGTTATTTTTGTTATTTGTGCTAATTTTATGGATATTTGGGAACAACCCGAAGTTTATGTTCATGGGCTGATAGTTTTGTTTTTTTTCTGTCTCTGCTGCGCCTTTTTGCCCTGAGACATGGGCGAGTAGAGCACCGAGCGCGCATTCTTGCGGAGGCAGTGTTGGTATTTTTTGTTTGAGTTTTTGAGCTGTGAAGATTGCGGCGAGCATACCGATTGCTGCGGATTCCAGGTATCCTTCGACGCCGACTATTTGTCCGGCCATTTTCACATTGGGCATTTTTTTGAGATTGAGGAATTGGTCTAGTATTTGCGGAGCGTTTATGAATGTATTTCGATGCAAGCCGCCTAGTCGAGCGAACTCTGCGTTAGCGAATCCTGGCAGCGACTTGAGTATTTCTGCTTGAGCGCTGTATATCATTTTAGTTTGGAATCCGACTACATTCCACAACCTACCTTCGCGATCGTCGCGCCTTAGTTGCACGACCGCCCATAGTTTTTTTTCTTTGGCTTTACTCTGTGTCGTCTGGCGTGTTTTATCGTCTTTAGCTTTGTCGTCTTCCGTTTGGCTACTTTCCTTGAGAGGATTTTCTCTAATAGGATTTGCTTCGATAGGATTTTTTTCGTGAGGATTAGTCAGCCCGACTGGTTTCATAGGACCGAAGCGCAGAGTTTCGATGCCTCTTTCTGCCATGACTTCTATAGGCAGGCAGCCTTCGAAGTATGGAGTATTTTTTTCCCACTCGCGCAGAGGATGGGTTTCTGCACTTTTCAGTCGCGCTACGAACTGTTCGTATTGATTTTTGTCGAGAGGCACATTCAGATAGTCTCCGAGCGATTTTTCGTCTGTTGATCTATCGTATCGCGACTGCATCCATAGATAGCTAGTATCGAGCGATTCGTAGTATACGAGCGGAGCGATAGCGTCGAAGAAGGCGAGGGCTTTTTCGTTTGAGTTTTTCTGAATTTCTATGGCGAGTTTTTGGTCTGTCAAGGGACCTGTAGCGATTATTGCGTTGCGTTTTTCTGGTAGCTGGTCTATTCGTTTCCGCTTGAATTCGATTAGGGGATGGCTTTGTATTTTTTTAGTAACGTCTTGAGCGAATCGCACTCTGTCTACGGCGAGCGCGCTCCCTGCGGGCAACTTATTTTTTTCGGCGCACTGCATTATTATAGAGTTGCACTCTTTCATTTCGCGCTGGAGTATGCCGACCGCGCTTGCTTCTGGCAGGGAACTGCGGAAGGAGTTTGAGCATACGAGCTCTGCGCAGAGCTCTGTTTTATGGGCTGGGGTTAGGCTTTCGGGAGAATTTTTGTCGCGCATTTCGCATAGCTCTACTTGAATTCCGCGCTGAGCGAGTTGGAAAGCAGCCTCTGCCCCCGCCAAGCCGGCGCCGATGACGATCACTTTTTCGTCGCTTTGAGCATCTTTATGTTGGCTATCTTTGTGCATGGTTTTGGCTATAGATTGTGAGTTTGTGCTATAGGCTTATGCTATAGTTTTGAACTATGACTTTACTATGATTTTCGAACGAGTTTGTGCATTTATGCGAGTATTACGAGCGGATTATTATGAGCGATAGTAGGATAGCACTTTTATTTCCTGGACAAGGCTCGCAGTATGTGGGAATGGGCGAGGAGCTAGCGTCGAACTTCACGAGCGCGCGCGAGGTTTTTGCTGAGCTCGACGATGTTTTGTCGGAGCGATTGAGCGAGGAGATATTTTCTGGCGACGAGTCTACCTTGCGCCTTACGCGCAACGCGCAACCTGCGCTGCTGGCGGTTAGCGTTGCGGTGATGCGAGTTTTACGGGAGGATTTTTCGGTTAATTTTTCCACACTAGATTTAGTTATGGCTGGTCACTCACTGGGCGAGTATTGCGCATTGACTTGCGCTGATGTGCTTTCTTATAGGGATAGCGTTCGCCTTTTGCGCTGCAGGGGCGATGCGATGCAGGAGGCGGTTGCGGACGGGGAGGGTCTTATGGCGGCGATTTTAGGTCTAGAGATAGCCGCCGTTGAGGCGGTAGCGGAGGCGGCTGGCAGCAATTCTAGCAACGATTCTGGTGCTGGAGTATGCGTTGTTGCGAACGACAATGCGAAAGGACAGGTTGTGGTCAGCGGCGACAAGGTTGCGGTCGAACGAGCGATAGACTTGGCGAAGGAGCGTGGCGCGAAGAGGGCTATCGGTTTAGAGGTTTCTGCTCCGTTTCACAGTCCGCTGATGTTCTCGGCGGAGTCTATAATGCGCGATGCGTTGTCTGTGGTTAGCTTTGCGGACGCACGCTTTACGATTTACCCTAATGTCACGGCAAGCGCCGAGCGTTCTGGCGCGCGTCTGCGTGATTTGCTAGTAGAGCAGATATGCGCGCGAGTTCGTTGGCGCGAGACTCTGCTAGCGTTAGAGGGTGCGGGGGTTGTCTCGGCTTACGAGCTAGGTGCGGGCAGGGCTTTGAGCGGTATGGTCAAACGCACGACCCCGTCGATTACTTGCGAGGCGGTGCTATCGCTAGACTCGCTAGAGCGGATGGCGAAGGAGCTGAATCGGTGAGAAAATTACCAGTAAGCACCAGCAAGCACACTTGTAATCAATTGTATCGTATAACGGACATATAAAATAAGGATAGAGGATTTTACGATGGCGTCGAGTTTTGAGATATTTTCACTAGAGGGCAAACGTGCGCTTATCACTGGGGCTACTGGCGGCATTGGCGGCGGCATCGCGCGGATTTACGCGGCACGCGGAGCGCGCGTCATTCTGCACGGACGGCGTAGGGATGTGTTAGAGCAGCTAGCGGCTGAGCTAGGCGAGCGCGCGAGCGTCTATGCTTGTGAGCTAGGCGATGTGGAGGCATTGGATAAGATGGGGGCGGATATTATCGCAGAGCATGGCGGTATCGACATACTAGTGAATAACGCAGGCTTGACGAGCGATGGCTTATCTTTGAACCTGCCGCTGGATTCTTGGCAGAGGGTTTTAGATGTCAACTTGACTGGCGTTTTTCGTCTAACGCAGAAGTTTTTACGCCCGATGATCAAGCAACGTTGGGGTAGAATTATCATGATCGGCTCTGTTGTGGGTTTTACGGGCAATAAGGGTCAGAGCAACTATGTTGCGGCGAAGGCGGGCTTGGTGGGTTTAGTTAAGAGTTTAGCGAAGGAGCTAGCATCGCGCTCGATTACGGTAAACTGCATTGCGCCTGGCTTTATCGACACGGCGATGACGGCGGACTTGGCGTCTTCTGTAAAGGATAGGATTTTAGAGACGATACCTGTTGGTCGCTATGGGGAGGCTTCCGACATAGCGAGTGCTGCTTTGTATTTCGCGTCCAACGAGTCTTCTTACACGACTGGGCAGACTTTGCATGTCAATGGCGGCTTGGCGATGTATTGATTTTTCAGGTTTTCTAGGATTAGCACCATTTTTATTGCGAGTATCGGCACGAATAGTCGGCAATATTTTTGTTGCGAGGGCTAGCATTAGTGCTAGTTTAGGTGCAAGAATTATAGCCAGAGTTATAGCCAGACTTGTAGTCTGGCTTGTAGCTAGACTTCTTGTAGCTAGACTTGTAGCTAGACTTCTTGTAGCTAGACTTGTAGCTAGACTTGGTGCTAGTTTTGGCTAGCGAGCGAGGCTGACCTCTCACCGAGGTTGCCCTCACTGAGGCTGAACCATCAGGATTGTTTCTATCACTGGTTAAACTAAAATATAAGGAGATTC
>JABABG010000108.1 GCA_014238315.1 Alphaproteobacteria bacterium | reverse complement strand
TTGGGACCCTAGCGAAAACTCAGTGCTGGCAGACGAGCAGGTCATCGACGGTAAGGGATGGCGGGCGGGCGCGGTCGTCGAAAAGAGGAAGCTCGCGCAGTGGTTCTTCAAAATTACCCATTACGCGCCGCAGCTGTTAGAGGCTCTAGATTCCTTGGAAAAATGGCCACAAAAAGTCAAAACCATGCAGATGAATTGGCTCGGAAAATCTCAAGGCTGCACCGTACGATTCTCTGTAAGGCAAAAAAACCAAGCGAAGCAAGAGAACCAAGCGGAGCAAGAGAACCAAGCGAAGCAAGAAAATTTCCCAGAGAATCTGCAAAAAAATGTGCAGGATAATCTTACCACCTTCACAACCAGACCAGATACAATCTTCGGAGCCACATTCTGCGCAATATCGCCCAACCACCCCCTATGCGAAAAATTAGCCAAAGCTAATAAAGAAATCGAAACATACATAAAGCGAGCAAACAGCAAGGATAAGAACGCCAGCAAAGGAGACGAAAAGGGAAAAAGTGGCATACATAGCGGCTTGTGGCTAACGCACCCGCTCGATGAGAATATCGAGATACCTCTTTTCGTATCCGACTATGTCTTGATGGAATACGGAACGGGAGCAATCTTCGGATGCCCGGCGCACGACCAAAGAGATCTAGACTTCGCTCGAACGCATAACTTGGAAGTCAAACCCGTAGTCCTACCCAAAGGCGAAGACAGCCTTAGCTTCGCCATAACGGACACGGCTTGGACTGGCGATGGGACATTGTTTCGCTCACAGTTTCTCGATGGACTGACTATCCAAGCCGCCATCGACAAAGCAATCGAAGCTCTGCAAGAAAAAGGAGCGGGCGAAAGAAAGACTACCTGGCGCCTGCGCGATTGGGGAGTCTCTCGACAAAGGTATTGGGGCTGCCCGATTCCGGTCGTGCATTGCAAAAAATGCGGAATCGTGCCAGTGCCACACAACGAGCTACCCATAGAACTACCACAAAATGTCTCTTTCGATAAACCTGGCAACCCTCTGGAGAGAGCCGAAGAGTGGCGCAAAACGAAGTGTCCCGCTTGCAACGACGACGCTGATAGTGATACCGATACCTTCGATACTTTTGTGGAATCATCGTGGTACTTCCTAAGATTTTGCGACCCGCGCAACGAGCAGCAAGCCATCTCAAGACAAGCGCAGAGATGGCTACCGGTCGACCAGTACATCGGAGGCGTCGAGCACGCAATCCTACACTTGCTATACTCTCGGTTTTTCACACGAGCACTCAAAGACTGTGGATACCTAGAAGAACTAGAAGAGCCTTTCGAGGGCCTATTTACGCAAGGGATGGTCTGCCACGCTACATATTGTGATGAAAAAAGCGGAAAATTCTTGTTTCCAGAGCAAGTCGAGAGAGGAAGGGGCGCGCAAAAAAACAGATGGCTCGACAGAAAAACTGGTGCAAATGTGGTGTGCGGACGCAGTGAAAAAATGAGTAAGTCGAAAAAAAATATAGTCGACCCGCAAAAAGTTATCGAAAACTACGGAGCGGACACGGCGCGCATGTTTATGCTATCGGACTCACCACCAGAGCGGGATCTCGAATGGAGCGGGGAAGGAATCGAGGGAGCGGCGAGGTTTATGCATCGGTTATGGAGGTTGGCTGATGAAAATATGGCTGGCACAAGAAAAATAAACGAGGATGCAAAAAGAAACGGCGAGGCGGTAAAGACCATCTCGCCAGAAGAGTTAGAGCGTATAACCCATCAAACCATACGAGACACCACCGACGACATCGAGCAGCTACGATTCAATCGAGCCATCGCCAAACTACGTAGCCTATACAACAACATCGAGGCTTGTCGCGCCAATGATAAAAACGCACGAGCGCAACGCTCGCGTGCATTTGCTACTTTGTTGAGGCTCTTCCATCCGTTCATCCCGCACATAACCGAGGAGCTATGGCAAAAGAGCGGCGAGAAAAAAATGCTCGCAGAAACCGCGTGGCCTAGTTTTGAGGAGGACAAGGCGCGCGAAGAAGAGGTCGTGCTAGCCGTGCAAATAAATGGAAAGATGCGCGCTGCTATAAAATTACCAGCAAATTGCGAGCAAGAAACCGCAGAAAAACAAGCCCTGCAGCAAGATAATGTGCAGAGAAACTTGGAAGCAACGAGTATCAAAAAAATAATCTTCGTGCCTAATAAAATCGTAAACATAATCGCCGAAAAAACCTCATAGCTTGTAGAAAATTTATCGCCTCGATAATGCCTAAAATATGCAAAGCGACTTTACTAGGTAGAGGTTTCGTTACTGTTGCTGGCGCAATTGCTTTGTGCTTGGGGCTAGTTGCTTGCCTTGCGCCGGTTGCGCCGTATAAAAAGAGTAATTTAAAAAGCGCGTCTAATAATTTATCAAAAATACTAGTAACACCGATAGAAGAGCGTAGAGGGCAAATTCTACGAACCCTACTAGAGCAGCGGTTCGCTACGGATAGCAAAAAACGAAAAACGCATAAATTACAAATCTCGTTGAGCGTTCGAAAGGGAGAAAGAGACTTCTCTCGCGAACGCGTAATAGGCGAGGTGGTGGTCAATACTAACTTTACCCTTTCGACAAACAAAACTAAGGATAACGAAATTCTATTGCGTGCTAGCTTTTCAGAGCGGAGCGACTACACCGTGCTATCCGAATTTTTTGCCATGCGCGATGCCCAAAACGAAGCCTTAAGGCACGCGCTCGATCGGGTTGCAGGAGAAATAGCACTGCGCTTGCGATTATATTTCTTCACCGAGGGCGCAAAAAAACAAAAAAATAAATCGGAAATTAATAACAAAAAACCTGACGCATGATTATAAAACGAGCCGAGTTGGACGCAAGCTTGGCTGGAAAAGGGCAAACTTCTCTACCTAACGCGCTACTTTTATATGGTGCCAACGGAGGCTTGGCACGCTACTACGAGCAACGCGTGCTCACGGCTCACTTGGCTGGAGATGCTAGCGAGGGGAAAAACATCGAAGGAGTGGTCCGTACAAACCTGCAATCGCTCACAAAGGGAGGGGATAAACTCTCCGATCTGCTATGCTCTCCGTCTCTATTTGGTGGCAAGCGAGTAGTTCTGCTAGAGGTTATGGAGGGAGAGAGGTTCGATGCTAAAAAAATATTCGAAAATGCTCTAGAAGAACTAGCCAAAGGCAAAGGGAGCGGTAGCCTGATAGTTCGCGCAGCAGCACTACGCAAGGACGCGGCTTTGCGTAAAATTTTTACAGAAAAAGCTACCGTCTTCGCTTGCTATGAGGAAAGCGGAGCCGATGTTATCCCGATGCTACGAGAAGTTCTAGATAGAGAAAAGATTCTAGTAGAGGATTCTTTACTACAAGATATGGCGGAGGTTTTGTCTGTCGATCGCATGGCAGCTCTGCAAGAGTTAGAAAAGATTGTCTTATACTATGGTGCTGGCGGGAAGATTGACAACGAGGTTTGGCAGCTGCTGAGCGATTGGCAGGGCGGGAAGATTGGCGAACTGCTGTACGATGCGTTCGATGGTCGCAGCGAGAATTGTCTAAGTAATTTGGGTAAGTTGAAGATAGCGCAAGTCGGCGGCATCGTTATCATTAGATCGGCGATGCGGCACATACAATGCTTGCGCACTCTACGGATGGCGAGCGGCGGAGATAGTTTTAAATTGCGCAGCGCGATTGCGAGCTGGCGACCTTTCGTTCTATTCCACTTACGCGAAAGATTAGGCGGGCAGGTGAGGCGTTGGGAGGCAGCGTCTCTACTAAAATTACTAGGCGCAGGACTAGATTGCGAGAAGCTAATAAAAAGTAGAGCACCATTACAGTGGCTGTTGACCGAACGATATATACTAGGAATTGCGAAGCGCGCGGGAAGAGGCGCAAAAAATTAAAACAAAGTTAAAACTTTGACATTTTTGAGCTTGTTTTCGCAGCTCCCAACCCTCGTCGCGCTCGCCAAGAGCCTAAATTTAATTTTCTGTCGTACATAACAATAGCGCAAGCGACACCGACATTCAGACAAAAGCGCGTTGGAATTTTAACGACACTATGGCAACGGCGCAGAATTTCTGGAGACAAATCCCCTCGCTCTGGTCCAAACACATAAACCGCGCGTGATGGATGCTCGAACTCTGGCAACTCGCGAGCGGAACAGCAGAGCTCTACCCCGACCAGAGCGCAACCTTGTGGCAAGACTAGCTCCTCAAACCGAGCGTAGCAGTAGAAGGGCACATGGCGACCAACCTTCGATGTATCTACCTGCTGCAATAAGGCGGCTGGCAGTTGCTCGCCAAAGGCGAAAACAAAATCCGCACCAAAGGCGTGCGCGGTGCGGTACAATGCTCCAGCATTGTGAGCCTTAGATAAATTTGCAACGCCAACTCCAAAATACCCGCGCATGGGTTATAAAACCTCCGAAAACAACTCTTATTCGAGTTAAAAATAATAACAAAAAATTACAGCCGTAATTGCGAGTAACAAAACTATTGACGCAAAAATTATTGACGCAAAAATTATTGACGAAAGTCTCGCATGGTCATGAACTCCTCCGCGTTAGTTGGGTGTAGTGCTATCACCCCATCGAAGTCTTTTTTCCGCGCACCGAGGCGCAAAGACGGAGCCAACGCCTGAATAATCTCTGGCGCGTCCGAGCCTACCATGTGGCAACCCAGCACCTCACCACTACCGACCTCGCCGCCGCCACGTTCGATCAACTTCAGCATCACCCTTTCGCACGAACCCGCGCGTGCGGCAAAACTAGCACGCAGAGGCACAAACCGCGACTCGTATACGCGCACCGCCCCCTGCTCGCGAGCCTCCTCTTCGGACAAACCGACGCTAGCTATAGTCGGGCTCGCAAACACCGCACGAGGTAAGAAGTGTGCGTCAAAGCTCTCATCGCTACCCGCAAATAGACGCCGCGTCAGCACTTCCGCTTGGCGAATAGCAACTGGCGTCAGTTCTGGCGAATCGGTAACATCTCCCAAAGCGTAGATGCCAGCAACCGAGGTCGCGAAATCTGCGTCGGTAATAATCTTACCGCGCTTATCCATAGCAACGCCCAAAGCCTCCAACCCTAACCCTCGCGTACGAGCGCGCCTGCCGATAGCTGCCAAGACGAAATCGCAAGGTATAGGCAAGTCATCCTCGATACGCAAGTATATCTCCCCGCCCCTTTTGTCTGCATCTCCTGCCCCCTCTCTCTCCCTGCCTTGAGGAGACTGGCGCGACAAACCCAGCAGGCGAGTAGAAAGCCTGCAATCGACGCCACGCGCCGCCATACCTTCTAGGCAATGCTTGACGATACCTCGATCGAACGAGCGCAAGAGCTTGTCGTTGCGATGTAGTAATGTCGTCTGCGCACCGAGTGCGTTGAAAATGCCAGCGCATTCGAGCGCGATATAGCCGCCACCGAGAACTACAACCCGCTCTGGCAACTGCTCTAGCTCAAATACCGCATCGGAGGTGCTCGCCAACTCTCCACCGACGAACCCTGTAGCGACCGCCTCCGCGAGAGGCAATGGCTCGCAACCTGTCGCTACGAGCACAGATTTTGCCCGCAACTCTTTAGCCTGCGACTTTGCCCCTTCGATGCTGATTACGAAATAGTCGTCTTTTCTACCCTTGAGACTTCTACCCTTGAGACTAGACCCGCTAATACTAGCTTTGCCACGAAAAACGCCGACCCCAGCAGACGCGCAACTTTCTGCATAAAGAGCTTGTAAACGCGCTATCTCGGCGTTTTTTTGCGAGCGCAGATAGTTAAGCGAAAAAGACGCATCGGCAAATCCTCGCCAGCCGAACAAACGCGCCTCGCTAAAACCCCCCCTATGCGAGCCAGCATAGACGTATAGCTTCTTGGGAATGCAGCCACGATTGACGCAAGTGCCGCCGAGCGTAACCTCTTCGACCAGTGCCGTCTTGGCACCATAAGAGGCAGCCCTACGCGCAGCACGCACACCGCCAGAGCCCGCACCTAAGACACAAAAATCCCATAACTCGGTCATAAGTAAATACCTATTCTCAATGCGAAGGCTAGGATACTGGTGTCCGAGTTAAAAATCTTCAGCGAATTGCTCTTTAATCACGCGCTCCTGCAGGTCGCGTTCAGAATCGAATAAAACCGTCACGGCACTATCTTTATCCTGACGGATACGCACGCGAATAACATCTTTTACCTCGGCGTTGTCCGCAACAGCAGAGATGGGTCGTTTTTTATTCTCTAGCGCGTCTATCTGCAACCTAGCTTTACGCGGCAACAAAGCCCCACGCCAGCGGCGCGGACGAAAAGGTGCTATCGGCATCAGTGCCATGACATTAGAGCTCAACGGCAAAACTGGTCCGTGTAGCGAAAGGTTGTAGGCTGTACTGCCAGCAGGGGTCGATAGGTTAATGCCATCGCATAGCAGCTCCTTCAGGCGCACCTTACCATCGACTATAACGCGAAGCTTTGCCACCTGCGCGGTGCGGCGAAATAGCGAAACATCGTTGAAGGCTATATGGCATAACTCGGTGCCATCCACTTGCGTAGTCTCTAGCACCAGAGGGGAGATGCGGTAGGCGGAAGCAGAGCGTAGCTTGTTCTCTAGGTTGGCAAAATCCTCGCTGTCAAAAGGGTTCATCAAGAAGCCGACGCTACCGCAATTAATCCCGTAGACCTTCTTCTTGCGAACTCCGTAACGGCGCAAAACCTCTAGCATCAAACCGTCGCCGCCCAAGGCGAGCACATAGTCTGCGCTATCGAGCGAGGTCGGCGTCAATGCAGACTCGATACAGGCTTGGCAATGCCGTGCCTTCTGCGTATCGGCAGCGAAAATCGCTACGCGCAAAGACGACACAAAAACCGCCAACCCGACTCTTCAGCTACACCTTTATCGACCCCTTCTGCAACCACCTCTTTTGTAGCCACCTCTTTTGTAGCCACCCCTTCAACCGCCGGTAGCGTTCATCGTTCGCGAAACGGAGGCGCGGTTGCTACTATCGATGACAAAATCGTGCCCGCGAGTCTTCTTCAATACAACGCTAGCAATTCTATCCGAGAGAGCGGCGTCCGCACGACCATCGGACTGCGGGTTACGCAATAACTTGCGTAGATTAGCACCGCTTTCTTGACCCAAACAAGGATACAACATACCCGTGCAAGTGACTCTAACGCGCGTACAGCCGTCGCAGAAATTTTCCGTCAGGGGAGAGATGAAACCGATGTTTTTACCAGTCTCTAGGCAACGAACATAGCGCGCTGGACCACCACTACGATGGCTACTTTTCTCCAGAGTCCAACGTTGCGAGATTGAACGGCGTAACTCCGTCAAAGGATAGAACTGCTGCAAACGCTTTTCGTTGCCTATATCGCCCATAGGCATAACCTCGATGAAGGTCAAATCGCATCCCCTCTCGCCACACCAAGCGAGCAAGCGATCGACCTCAGGCGTATCGACGTTCACCCCATCGAGCGCGACACAATTTATTTTAACCTTCAGCCCTGCGCGCAAAGCGGCATCTATCCCTGCGAGAACCAACCCCAGAGACCCCCCGCGCGTCAGGTGTGAGAAAACCTTCTCGTCGAGAGAATCCAACGAAACATTCACTCGACGAATTCCGCAAGAAAATAAATCCTCTGCGTAACGTTCAAGCTGCGTGCCGTTGCTAGTCAAGGTCAAAGCCTTCAGCGACGAGTAGCCCTCGCGCGCTTTGAGCATATCGCCCAGAGGGCGCAACAAATCCATAAGGTTTTTACGCACCAATGGCTCGCCACCAGTAATCCTGATCGTCTCGATGCCATGCGCTACGAAGAGACAAGCCACTCGGTAGAGCTCTTCCAGAGTCAAAACATCGCTCTTCGGTAAAAAATCTGGACGCTCTGACATGCAATAGCGGCAACGCAAGTCGCAACGATCGGTTACCGACAAGCGCAAATAACTAATAGTCCGACCGCAACCATCGACAAAGCGTCTGGCAACAGAGGGGCTCTCGAGCGTCTCTTGATCCTTCAACATACCATTGCAATTCTGCCTTTTTTTGCCAAAATAGGCAAGAAGATTAGCTAACTCGGCAAAGCTAAGAGCTTGAAAAAAATACCCTCACTCTTCATTCTTGTTGTCCCCTGTTGTCGCCCGTTGCTGCAATCCTTGCTATACACCTCACGCTAGTCGTGGAAATGGCGATAGAGGCTTTGCGCCGCCTTCTCGCCTAGGCTAGGCACTGCGCGTAGATCGTCGATCGAGGCGTCTGCGATTGCGCGCGGCGAGCCGAAATACTGTAACAGCAAACGTTTGCGAGTGACCCCGATATTCGCGATGCTGTCGAGTTGCGATGCCTGTTGCCCGCGCGAACGGCTGGAACGATGCGTACCTATAGCAAAGCGGTGAGCTTCATCGCGCAAGCGTAGCAAAAAGTAAAATAACGTTGCTCGGGCTGGAAAAGGAACGAGACGCGGGGAGGCTCCAGCCTCGCGCCTTGAGCTAGCGAAGTATATCTTCTCTGCGTCGGTTTTTCTGCCAACCCCCTTGGCGATTGCGAGGAGAGGCAGAGCGGGATAGTCCGCGAGTGCCTTTTGCGCGCATGAAATCTGACCCAAGCCACCATCTAGTATCAACAAAGAGGGAAGAGGCCACTCGTTGCTACGAGCGAAGCGGCGAGCCAGAGCCTCTTGCATCATCGCGTAGTCATCGCCAAAGGCATCCTCGTTGCGAATCGCAAACTTGCGATAACAGCTTTTATCGAAGCCTCGCTTGTCGGCTGCGATCATAACCGCGTAGGGGTGGGTGGAGGAAATATGGCTATTGTCGTAGACCTCTATGCGCTCTAGTGGAGCTGGCAGTTCGAGCAGCTTTGCGAGGGCTGTAAAGGATTCGTCAAACCGCTTACGATCGACTAAACGACGGCGCAAGGCTTCCTCGGCGTTGTCATAGACCAGCGAAAACAACGCTAGCTTGCGCGGGGTGAGAATACGAACGCGGCGCTTATATAGATAGCTTAGAGAGTTCTCAAGCCATACGCTTTCGTGCGGACGCGGCTGCGCATAAATAATCGCGGGCGGAGGGTGCGAGGCGTAAAACTGCGCGATAAAAGACGCCATTATCTCGGCGGAGGGAAAAGTCGCCTCGTGCTTAGGGAAGAAAGCGCGGTTGCCGCAATTGCGATCTTGGCGAAAGCAAAACATCTCGACGCAACTCTCACCATCCTGCAAGCATAGGCTAAGCACATCACCATCGCTACCGCGCGGAAGCGAAACATCGCTACGACTTTGAATCTTCGTCAAGGCGGCGAGACGATCTCGCAAAGCCGCCGCGCGCTCATACTCGCACGCCGCGCTCGCTTGCTCCATCTGCGCCACAAGCTTTGCGCGCACGCCTGCAGACTTGCCTTGCAAAAAAGCCTTGGCGGAGGAAACTAGCTGACCGTAGGCACTGTCTGTAACATAGCCAACGCAAGGCGCGCAACAACGTTTGATGTGGTATTGCAAGCAGGGACGCGAGCGATGGGCAAAAGTTGAATCCGAACAATTGCGTAGCAAAAATATCTTTTGCAGCTCTACGACCGAGTTATTCACCGCAACGCTAGAGGCGAAGGGACCAAAATAGGTACCCTTAATCGTCTGCTTACCGCGATGCTTGAGTATCTGTGGGAACCGATGATCGGCACGCAGCAACAGCGAGGGAAAACTTTTATCGTCGCGCAGGAGAATATTGTAGCGTGGTTTCAGCGATTTAATCATCGAGGCTTCCATTATCAGAGCCTCGGATTCTGTCTTGGTGATGAGCAGCTCGACGCTATGGGTCGCTGTCAACATCCGTTGCAGGCGGTTCGATAGGCTTTGCGGGCGCGTATAGGCTTGCAGACGCTTCTTTATATCGCGAGCCTTACCGATGTAGAGGGCTTGCCCCTTATCGTCGAGCATGCGGTAGCAGCCGGGTTTCTCTGGAGCATTCTCCCTCGTAGATTCTATAACGGCGACTGCTTGCGCAAACATTTAAACTCTCCTACCTACCTTTGCCCATACCCTTTGCCCATACCCTTTGCCCCTATCCTTTATCCCTGCCCTTACTGGCTGCTCTCCTCGCAACTCGACTCTCTAAAAATATGGCTATGTTTAGCATCGTAGAGCCTAGAGGTAGCGAGCGCCGCCGCTGCTTGCGCGGACTTGGCAAAGACAAGCCCGACAAAGATTAACGCGGTACGCGTTAGCCCCGCACGTTTCACCTGCAAGCGAATATCGCTGATAGTGCCGTGCAAGAATAGCTCGTCATCCCACCCGACTCGATAGGCTATTACGACTGGACAATCCTCCCCATAGAGAGGCGAGAGCGTGCGGCAGACATGCGCTAAGTTATTAATCGATAGGTGAATTACGAGCGTGGCACGGCTTCTACCCAACTCAGCCAAACTCTCGTTGGGCGGCATGGCGGAGGCTCGCACGGAGGTACGGGTCAAGATGATAGTTTGGCTGATCTCTGGTAAGGTCAGCTCCATGCCCAAACGGGCGGCGGCGGCGGCGTATGCAGAGACGCCAGCCGTCAGGCGCACGGAGACGCCCAGACCTCGCAACGCGCTAATCTGCTCGGCAATCGCTCCGTATATCGATGGGTCGCCGGAATGCAAGCGCACGACGCGCAAGCCCGCCTTGGCGCGAGCTGCCATCAGCTCGACCATTTGCGGTAAAACCATACTAGAGGTGTCGTGCTTCTCGGCATTCTCTGCCAAGTCCGTAACCTGAGATGGCACCAGAGAGCCAGCGTAAAGAAGGACTTGCGAAGAGCGTAGCAAGCGAGCAGCGCGCAGGGTCAAGAGTTCAACATCGCCAGGACCAGCCCCGACAAAGTCTATAGAAAAATTATCAGCATCGGTATCTTCGCTAACAGCCATCGTGTTTTTTGCTCCAGAAATTACTCTTTGTCTATTTTTTAGATAGATTCTTTTTTAAATCGACTTCATCCCTATCAACTTCATCCCCTTTCAGCTTTCACAAGACGAAGCCCCAACGAGACGATAGCCGCGTTGCGTATAGAGGCGGTTGCCATAAGGCGAGCGATATAGTCGCGTTTGCGAGTTGCCGACGATTAAAATCGTGTGCATATCGACAACCTCGCATCGAAACTCACCGAGCGCTGAAATCCGCACCTCTTCGTCTTTGCGACCAACGAGCCTACCGAGAGCAATAGGCGTATCGAGGGCACGATGCTCGCGCAAAATATCGAGCGCGCGCGGCAACAGCTTGCGGCGCGTCTCGCTCTGCGGATTATACAACGCCAGCACGAAATCGCCACTAGCAGCACTCGTCACCCGTTTTAGAATCTTCTCTTCTGGCGTCATAACATCGGAGAGGGAAATAGCGCAAAAATCGTCCGCTAGCGGTGCTCCTACCCGCGCCGCCAGAGCGTACATCGCCGAGATACCGGCGACATGCATAACCTCGATCGGCAAACCTTGCGCCGCCGCTGCGTCCGATTCCCACCCGCCAACTTCTTCCCGCCCGCGAGCTTTTTCCTCACTGTCGCGAGTATTCGCATCAGTATTTGCGTCGATCTTTTCTTGCGCCAACAGCTGCCACAGCAAAGTAGCCAAGCCATAGACGCCCGTATCGCCAGAGCCTAGCAGCACCGTATTTTGTCCACGCCGAGCGCAAGCGATAGCGGCACGACATCGAACCTCCTCCTCGCCAATTGGATGGCGGATAAATTTAACATCAGCGCGCGTCTCACCTTGCTCTAGCAACGGGAAGTAGCCCGCGTAGCCCACGACCACATCCGCCTCGCGCAACGCAAGCTCTGCCTCAGCGGTGCGGAGCATCGCACCACCTGGACCTAACCCCACCAACTTCAAGTAACCATTTTTCTCTCCCGCAAGGTCGCTTGCAGCAAAAGCCCTATCTCCGATAGCAAGCGCACAAGTCGCAACGCTAGACTTGCGTTTGCCGAGTAGTAGCTCTGCGTCCATCCCATCGCCAGCAACGTTAACGAGGCTAACGCTAACGAGGCTGAGGGCTGCCGCCTCCGCGACGCTAGGCGAGCCGACTACGCGCTCGACCTCATCGTTGCCAGTCAAACCCCGTAACGCGGACATAGCCTGCAAGTGCGAGGCGGAGAAAAAGCGCAACGGCAAGCCCCAAGCCTTGGCGAATTGCAAAAGACCGCGCTCGTCGCGTTTCAACAAAACGCTCGCCACTCCGCAGAGAGCCGAACGAGCAACGCCAGCCTCGTCCAAACTAGATGCGACCAGCGAGGATATATCATCAGCGCACGCACCACGAATGCAGCCTATGCCGAGGGACACCCTGCGCGGTATTATCTGTATATCCGCATCAACGCGCGCGCGGTAGCCTAATTCGACACGAATGACACTATCTCTTTTTTTATTACCGCTCGTTTTATTTTCTCTTGTTTTATTGCTGCTTGCCTGCTTGCTGTTCATAGATACTTCGGCATTGGCAAAGAATTTTCGTGGCGGGAAGCCCGCGCAAGCCTCACCGACAACGCTGTAGCCGACACCCCTTGCTAGCGACTTTAGCGTTTTGTCGATGTCCCCTTCGACGAGCCAACCGCGAGGCATATCTTCTAGCGCAAAACCCCAGCGTTCCTCGCTCGCGGAACCGCCGACTATTCTTACCTCCTCGCCAGCCAGCGCGAGAGCAGCACCCAGCAGTCGAGCCAACCTCGCCCCCCCGTGATGCCAGCCGAGCAGAGAGACGATGGAGACAACCTTGCAATCCACCGTAGTAGCCTTGCCACCCACGGCAGACGAGCTCGCCAAGCATAACAACGGGCTATCCCTGTGCTTATGCGATATGGGTAGCGAGCGTAGCAAAATAGCTGCGGAGCATAGACCGATGATCGCCGAGCCCCGCACGAACGCCTGAGCGAGAGCCTCTCTCGATAGGGGCTGGCTAGAGAAAATCCAGCCATCTTCTCTCGAACCCGCGCTAGCGTTTCTCTGCTCGGCAAGTAGCGACAAGAGGTTTTTCGCACGAGACTCCGCGCTAGGGGCGTAAAACAGCACAGCCGAGCCTGAACTGGAAGAAGCCGAAACTTGCGAACCTGTAGCTTGCGAACCTATAGCTTGCGAACCTGTAGCTTGCGAACCTATAGCTTGCGAACCTATAGCTTGCGAATTTGCAGCTTTAGAGTCTGCAGCTTGAGCATTTATAGCTTGAGCATTTATAGCTTGAGCATTTATTCTTGCATCCTTGATCGCCATTACTTCTCTTTGTCCTTCTCTTTGTGCATCTCTTTGTCCTTCTCTTTTTGCATCTTATCTCTCGGCGCAAAGATCATCGAAAAATACGGCGCGCAAAAATCTTCGGGCAAACCAGCCAACAAGTCCGTTAGCAGAGCACTCTGCTGGTTCGGAAATGTCGCGTGCGAGATGTAATATGCGTTTTGCAAACGACCTTGCGCTGTCAATAACTCGCAAACTTTTTCAAAATACCTACCTACCTTCATAAAGACCGCACTCTCGCAAGCGGCGAGCGACTGCGCCAACGCCTCGCGCGAGGCGCTGGCAGGCAAAATCGAAAAACGCTCGTTGCCTTGCGCCAAGGCAGCGAGCCACAAAGCGGAACCGCTCATCGGCGCGGAGATACCGGGCACGATCTCTACCTTTATATCGCGCAAGTGCGGTAGCAAGTAGAGAAAAGAGCCGTATAGGGTTGCGTCTCCCTCGCATAAGTATGCGACATCGCGCCCGGCGCGAACATGAGCTTCGATAGCCCGCGCTGCCAACGCATAAACTTTACCTTCGGGAAAATTACGCCAGTCCAAAGACATGGTAATCGGCAACTCTATGTATGAACAATCGCTGCAGGAAGAGCGTAAGTTCGGCGCAGCGATGCTACGAGCAAGGGAGCTAGACTGCGGTGGCTTAGGATAGGCGAGCACCGCAACTTTTTGCAAAACCTTGCGCGCGCGTAGGGTGATCAAGTCTGGACTACCAGGACCGATGCCTACGCCATAAAGACGCGTTCCGCTATTTTCATCACCGCTAGCTGACACGATTAGGGACGACTAGGCTCAAGGTGTGGCTTTATCTGGCGCATGGTAGAGGTACTGCAAAACGCGCCGCTGCGGAGTGAAGGAATCCCTTGCTCCGAGCTGTTGCAGACGCTCTACACCTATGCGCGTCAAAGTCCCCCCGTGCTTTTCGTAAAAAGCCATAAGGACATTTTCGCTAGCCAGCGTTACTGCGTTAGCGACCAAACGCCCGCGCGCTGCCAAGAGAGAGCTGAGCCTTTCTAGGAGAGCTAGCTGCAAACAACCGCCGAGGAAAATCGCCTGTGGCGCGACCCGTCCCATCGCAGCTTGCTTTGTCGATAGTGTCGATAGTCTGGATTTGCTCTTTTGCGCGAGCACAGAACTTTTGACAAAATCATGCGCCTCTGCGTGAATAATCTCCAATCGATCTGGCACGCCAAGGCTCTCGCGATTCTTCTCGATTAGCGCGACACGGCGCGCATCGCGCTCTACGGCGCAAGCCCTGCCACCGCCCAAACACCACTCGATGGAGATAGACCCGCAACCGGCGCCAATATCCCACAATAGAGCATCGCGCTCGATTACGAGGGAGGCAATCGTTAGGGTGCGAACCTCTCGCTTGCTTATCTGACCATCGTGGGAAAAGGCTTCGTCTGGCAGCCCGAGCCTTTGCCCGAATAACTGAGCGGAGCATCCTTTAGAGAATCCTTTTGAGAATCCTTTGGCAGAAACGTCTTTGCGCGCGGGCAGTTCGAGCGCGAGTAGCAAAAGCGGAGAGCCAGTAACCAGTCGCGCGGGCAGGGAACGCGCTCGCATATCGATAGCCTTACAGCTATAGCGAGACTCTTGTCCATCACCCAGGCTTTGATTACCCAGGTTATAATTACCTAAGCGGCTTAAAATAGTCATAGTCGCCGCCGCCAACCCCTCACTGCAGAGCAAACGCGCGACTCCGCTAACATCCTTTGCGCCAGTAAGCATAACCAACAGACGTTCGCAAGGCGCGAGATAACGGCGCAACAAGCCGAGCGGACGTCCGTGCAGGGTAATGCCGGTGAAGGATTCGTGCGCCCAACCCATCTCTGCCGCCGCCAGAGAGAAACTACCGCGCCACGGAACTATCCGTAGCTCGCCCGAACCATAACGGCGCGACAAAACCGAGCCGACACCGTAGGAGAGCGGGTCGCCAGTCGCTAGAACACAAACTCTTTGCTGCACCCCCTGCTGCACCCCCTGCCGCACCCCCTGCTGCCTATTGGACAAGAGACCCTTGAGAGCCTTGTTGCGTAGTGCGTCTAGGTTTGTGAGGTTTTTGGCAAAAGGGCTTTGCCAAGCCGATGCGCGCGCGCGCAACTCCCGCGGCAAGCTAGCGATATGGCGACTAGCACCGAGGATATGTTGCGCCGAGACGCATAGTGCTTGTGCATCGGGGGTTAGAGCGTCGTAGCCTTCCTCCCCGATTCCGACCACGGAAAGCCAAACCCTGCTAGGTTGCTCGCTACGACTTCCAGCCATCACTATCGGCTACTACCAGCCATTATCAGCAACCATGCTCTTCACGAGTTTAGTTTTTTTGCTCTGTGAAAACTGCGTTGAAGGCGGCGGCGGCAATAGCGCTACCCCCCAAACGTCCGCTGAGCGTTATGTATACCAGAGGCTTGCGCTGAGCACTCGCGATAAGAGCCTCTTTAGATTCGAGCGCAGAGACAAAGCCTACCGGGAAGGCAAAAATCGCGGCTGGCAACTCGCACTGCTCGGCTTGACAATGTTCGAGCAAGCGAAACAGAGCAGTCGGAGCCGAGCCGAAAAGGAATATCGTTTTGCCAACGCTAACGGCGGGCTGAGCATAATAAAGGTCGATACCTGCCATCGCGCGCGTGATGTTCTGCTCTTGCGCCAAAGTCTTCGTAGCGTGGTCGTGCGTCAAGCATTGCGCGTGCGGCGCGAGCAGGGCGATAGCGGCACAAAGCATCGAGGAATCGCACAATATCGGAGTCCGCGCCAAAGTAGATTCTTGGGTAAGTTCTTTAATATTTTCGACAAAATTTTCGGAAGTGGTGACGAGCGGAATGATGTCTGGATTCGCGCAAGCGTGCACCATACGGCGTACGAGGGGTTGCAAGGATACGGGCAGGTGCGCGAGTTGCGGACAAGCTGCATCAATACGCTCGAAGGACAAGCGCGTAATCGCGCGTGGGTCTTGCGGGTAGGTCGGCAGGAAGGGGGACGCAAGGTTGGGCAATTGATTCGAGCTGGAGATTCGAGCAAGGGATTAGGACAAGAGATTAGAACAAGGATAAGAGAAAGCGGGCTGAAAAATAGACAAAGGCTTTTTTAGCCATACTACATCATTACGCGATAGCTGCTATTGAGATATAGCGTAGCTAATGAACACCCATTACCTACGCTTACAACCTAGCAACGCTCTGCTCGGCTGCCTCAACATAGCGTGCGTCTATATCGCAACCCCTAAAACGGCGACCATTGATAAGCGCCGCGAGCGCGCTAGTGCCAGAGCCCAGAAACGGGTCGACTACCAAATCGTCCTCATCGCTATGCTTCTCGACCAGCTCGCAAAATAGGTCGAGCGGCTTTTGGGTCGGATGAACTTTGTTGCCATTATGGCGCGGGATCGGATACTCGTAAATACCATTATCGTAAGAGCCCTTAAAGGTAGGGCTACCTCCCTTCACCCCCATAACCGCGATCTCGCGACTATTCGACAGGTAGGTCTTGCGCATGTTCAGGGGCACTGGATTAGTCTTCTGCCATATCAGCAAGCGCAGCATTTTAAAACCAGCCGCGGTCATCGCTTCAGCCAAGGCGGTCAACTTCCACAAATCGTACCAAACTATCGCCGTGCCACCGCGCCGCAAACAGCGATACATCCTTTCGCCGAGCAGTTTGAGGTCGATCTGCTGCTTGTCCCACTCGCCGAACTCCATGCTAACGGCAAAACGCTTGACGCCATTTTTCACCGCCATAAAACCCGTCTGCCTGCTGATCGTGTAGGGAGGATCGGTGAGGATCAAGTCCACCGAATTCTTGGACAAGTTGTTGAGAAAAACGGCAAAATCTTCGAGCTCGATCGAACAATCTTCGCGTCTATTAGTCTTTTTAGTTGGAAGCCTTTTTAGCATAACTCAGAGCTTACCCTCTAATCCTTCGCGGGCTTGGTAGCCTCAAGCTCAGATAACCGCTTAGTTACCTGCTTGGTTACCAGCTTAGTTACCCGCTTAGTTACCTGTTTGGTCGTCTGTAGAG
>JABABG010000107.1 GCA_014238315.1 Alphaproteobacteria bacterium | reverse complement strand
TTTCGCTTCTACGAGCTTGCACTTCGCTACCTAGTCTGCTTGTTTGAGTGTCGCCCATTTGCACGATGTTTTGAGCTATTTTTTGCGCGGTATTAACTATATTAGCCATTTTTAATCTTCGGTCTTTCCCCCTCTGGTTTTCAGCCCTCTGGACTTTACCTTTCTCTCGGGACTTTAGCTTGCTTGCCTGTTACTTTCTTGCCTGTTACTTGGATACGAGCGCGTTGAGCAACTCCCTACAGCTGTATAATTAACACGGCTACTCACCTCAGGCACTCAGCCTATTGAGCGAGAGTTTGTTAGTTCATGCGTTGCAATATCCCTTTGACCATATCGTCTACGGACTTGACCATTTGTGATTCGAACTGCACGAGCATATTCATTTTCATCATTTTCATCTGCATCGAGACCATATCTTGAGGATTAGAGGGATCGAAGTCTTTCGCTGTGACGAGATTATTTACGTCGCCGATGGCTTCGTTAGCCGCCGAGCCGACAGATTTTGCGATATTTCCTAGGTTGATACTATTGTCCGACATTTTTTCCTCCTTCGAGTTCTCTTTTGGGTTGCGGTTGAGTTGCGTGTTGAGTTGCTTTTTAGTTGTTTTAGCCGTTGCTTGTTGGGCGTTGGGTTAGCCTTTCGGTCTGGCACTTATCTTATTAGTCACACTGGCTTTTATTCGCATTGGCTTTGAGTCATTTCAGCCCTGTTGTTTCTGTTCAGCCCCGTTGTTTCTGTTTAGCCTTGTTGTGCTATTCCCCGTTGTTTCTGATTAGCCCTGTTGTGCTTATTCCCGTTTATTTCTGCTCTGGATTTCTGTCCAATTTTTCGACATTTTGCATGCCCCAGACGACTTTGAGTATGTGTTTGGCACTTTTGACGGCGAGCTCTTTGCTAGCGGGAGGGTATTTTTCGGTCATCGTTGGATTATTTACGATGGATTTTTTTTCACCGGCGGCTTCGGCTGGCAATTGCGCGAGCACCCCTTCTAGTACTTCGCGCTTTGGATCATTTGCGAGTCTTTCACCTAGTTCGGTTAGCTGCGGTATTTGTTGTTTGAGCATGGCTATTTTCTCTTACTGCCTCCGCGACTGCCTTGGGTTGCATTTTGGTTGCATTTACAAATATCGATTCGGTATTTAGAGGGAATTTCACTTACCTAAATTCGTCTAAATTGCGTAACGCACCCATCATGTGCGAGGAGCTTTTGTTTGTCAATAGAAAAGAACGATGCTTGAGATGCTAGTAAAGGCTATGGCTGCGCCCTGGGTTAACCTAGGGTCAACCTAGGGTTAACCTAGGTTAACCTAGGGCAAACAGGCTCTGGGGAACTGCCGACACCTACCTCCGAGAATCATCGATAGTTCTATCACCAGCGGACTATTCTGCTATATATGAAATATATTGTATATTTACAAAGAATTACTAAAAAATATATTTTTTACCTTGCATTACTCTTTCAACTCATAATAGAATATGCGCTAGGTTGCTTGCTGTTTATTGCGAAGCGAAGTTGAGGTACTAAAAACTTTATCGCTTTAGTATCCATTATTTGAGTGTTTAAATGGCGCAGGATAGGCAGGGGAGCGGAAGGGCAGAGGATTGGGAGGAGAGAAAAGTAGCGAAGGGTTTCAGGGGGGCGAGAGTTTAGGGGGAAGTCGCGGACACAGAGGGTACAGAAGAGGGTATAAGATTGGGTTTATGCGAATAGAAAATTGGCAGAATAAACAGCAGAATAAGCATAGGAGTTTTACCACTAAAATTCACTAACAAGCCGATAAGCTATGAGGGAGACAAGATTGGGGAGACAAGCCGTATGGACGGCTACGCGTTTTCAGAAGGATGCGCGTAAATTGTAACTTTCAGCAGAGGATATGACAACCATGGCAAGCATCAACGAATCGGGCAGAAGCCGCCCGACTGGAGCGTCGTCTGGAGCCTTGAGCGAGGTAGCGGATGGCGCGAAGACACGGGTCAAGGAAAGAGATAGGTTTGGCGGCATCCAGAAACGCAAGGGCGAGATCGAGAAATCGGCGCACGCCTCGCGCGCGCTCCAGAAGGAACAGTCTAGGGTCGCTCGCCCCTCCGCCCAGGGTCTCCAGAAGAGCCCCCAGAGTTCCAGGGGTCTAGCAGCCTATAAGGGTCGCGGAGGCGGAGTAGGCGTAGGCAACAAGAGTACAGCAAAAGTAGCTACGCAACAACCAGCGGCGCAACCAGCTACTCAAGCCCCACCGGCGAAACCGGCGCGCCAGACCACTCCGAGTGCCCCTCCGCAAGCTGAACAACCAGCGGCGCAACCAGCTGCTCAAGCTCCACCGGCGAAACCGGCGCGCCAGACCACCCCGACTGCCCCTCCGCAAGCTGAACAAACAGCGGCGCAACCAGCTGCTCAAGCTCGACCGGCGAAACCGGCGCGCACTGCTGCCAGTATGCGCAGAGTTGCAGGCAACCCAGCCCAGCAACAGCAACGTGCTGGCTCGCCGCGTACACTGCCGCGCACGATTATGAATGTCCCCACGCCTGCGCCGCGGGCTGCACCGCGCACACTCGCTCAGCAGACGTCTACGCCCGCGCCTGCGAGTGCGACGGCTACTTCTGGCTACGATGTTCTTACGAACGCTGCTACTAGCTTGCCTCCAGGCGCGCAGCAGTCTCCAGGTGCTAAGCAGTCTGGAGCGACTGCTAGCTCGAAGCCTATTCCAGCCCTGCGTTCCCCTGGTGATGAGAAATTTTTATCTGCTGGAGGCTTTAACCCCGTCGCGACATTAGTTCGCAACAGACCTTCTGGAGCGCCCATACCTGGCAGTGGTACTGGCGACCGCCCGTTACTTGCGGCTCGTCACGCGGACGCTCGGCTGCCCGCCCCGCCACGCATGGGTATTGGCAAGCGTATACTGGACGCTGTAAAGAACATCTTCACCTTTGGTGCTTATGGTCGTGCTATGGCGTCTAGAGCTAACAGCGGCAGGGTTGGCATTATGCTTACGGAGGATTCGATGGTTTTCGCGAGCAGTGCGCATAAGCACCTTCGTAGCAACATAAGGGAGCTTGCGTCGATTCAGATGACAGCGAAGGAGCAAGACACCTTCTCGGCAGCCGATCTTGTCATCCGTAACTCCTTGAAGAACACTGGTGAGAATATTTTGTCCGACAACGAGTATCACCCTGAGGTTATAGCGAAGGTAGCGAGCGCGCTTGCGACGATAGACAAGATAATCTACGACCATACTGGCGTTGCCTATCGCCCGCCGGACGATGACAGGACGCGCCCGCCGGACTTTCCTGAGGAACGTTCAGCGCCCTCCAGCTTTCCGCAAGACGAGCGCGTCTACGAGACTCTTGACGAGGCGCGGGCTAAGGGAGCTCAAACTAGCGTTGGAGCTGAGGTTGGCAGTGCTGGAGGCAGGCGAGATGCTAGCTCGTGATGTTGTTTAGAGCGAGGAGCTCGCGATGTTGTTTAGAGAGAGATGCTCGCTCGCGATGTTGTTTAGAGCGAGGAGCTCGCGATGTTGTTTAGAGCGAGATGCTAGCTCGTGATGTTGTTTAGAGCGAGGAGATAGATGGAGAGTATCGTCGAGGTATCTAAGGCATGAAACTAGAACGGAGATTATAACGATGAGCGATAGTATAGGTAGCACGAGGTCGCTGGGTCGCACGGCGAGATCGGAGGAGCCCACCCCTTCGGTTAGCGATGCGAACAAGGATAAGGCGAAGACTATTTCTTTGGGTGGTCGTAGCGTTAGCGGCGCGGAGGTAGGTCAAGCGCGCGGGGTTGGTAATCGTGATGGCAACCTAGCCCCGCCTCCTCCGAGTAGCCAGCTTACAGCGAAGGCTAGCACGAGCGGCGGTCTGGCTCGCTTGCCGAGCGATGGCGGTGGCAAGATAGCTTCCGAGTATAGCACTTTGCAACCGGTCGATAGGTCTGGCGTTGACGAGGGCTACAGCGTTTTGAACCCTAAGGATATAGCCAAGGACGGACAGCAGGCGAGACAGGGCGATGAGCTCTATGCGAACACGCGCAACCTTCGTCCGCCGTCGTCCAGTTCGGATAGCGGTCATTACGAGGTTGCTGGGAATTCAGGACAGCGTTCTGGAGCGGCGGCGACTTCTCGCGGTGGAAGGTCGGCTCCGCCATTGCCTTTGCGTTCTGGCGACTTTTTACCTGGCGGCGGTGTAGATACCCTTGCGCTCAAGAATCGCCTTGTGCAAGAGGGAACCTACTTGGCGAGGAATTCTTCATCGACTTCTCGCTCTGGCTCTATTGATACGGGGGTTCGTCTTGCGGATCGCAGGGCTATTGGAGGCTCGCCGCGCTCCCCGCGTTTTACTGCGGCGAAGAAATTTTTCCAAGCGGTTAAGAATTTGTTCTCGCGCCAAGCGCGCGTTGTTCCGCGCGAGGTATCGAGCGAGAAGAGCAGATTTAGCGCGGAGATTGTAACGCGTAGCAAGGACCAAGGTCTTGGCAAGAAGGATCATAAGCAGGTAGCCCAGCTGAGTAAGGAGATAGACTCGATCATCAACAAGGGTCGTCGTAAGGGAGGCATTACGGCGAAACAGCATGCGGAAGTGTATAGGAATAACGAAGCGATCAACAATATCTTTGCGGAGGATGCCAAGCGTCAGGGAATACAGGACGATTTTGCCGATCCGATTTACGCGAGCGTTGATGGCGACTACGCTACGATAAGAAGCGATACATGAGCGACATTACGAGCGGAGCAGTATCGCATGCACGCGCGAGCGTAGTAGACGAATCTGCACAGCAAACTTACAACAGGATAGCGGAGACTTTGCAAAACCGTAAAGTTTACGGTGCGCAGAATGAGAACCCGCGCTCGCTGGGCGAGCTTGCGTACGCGCGCACGCAAATGCAACCTCGTAGCGAGGCTGTGGCGGCGATGTATGCGCGCACGGTTAAAGCCTTTGGCAACGAGCAGGGCACGCCTCAGGGTACTATTGCGCAGCAAGGGGGGAGCAATGTTCTGGCGAGCAACGGCAAAGCCTCTGGCTCTGCTTCTGACGCGACTGCTGCTACGTCGGATTGGTCGCCGGTCTCGCTTCCTATGCTCAAGCGTATTTACGGCGGTGCGGCTACTTTTGAATCGCCTATCGTTACTGGCGATAGCAGCTCGAAGGATGCGGCTGGAATGAAGAAGGCTGCTCTCAAGAATGGGAAGGACTTGAGCGCGCGCAAGGCGGAGGACAAGACGGCTACGGCTGGTGGTCGCAATGTACGCTTTGCGGGCTTGAAGTCTCTGATGCGTGGTTTAGGCAATAGACTTTCTTCGCTTTTTACGAATGTTCGTAGCGCGCGCGGCGAGGCGGTGCCGCGCTTTATGAACCTTTCGGACGGGCTACGGGCTAAGGTAAAGGAGCACGAGGAGTTGCGCTCAGCTCGCCATGAGAAGATACGGGCGCACATGAAATCGCGAGGCGATTACGACGTACGGACGCAGAAGTTTGCGGACTTATTTGCGCGGCGCATGAAACACTTCGATGCTCTATCGGCTAATTTTAGGAAGGAGCGTCTGGTCACTTACAAGCAGATAAGGAAAGAAACCGAGGCACTTCTCAAGGAAAACAAGGGTAAGGTTTTCACGCCCGACGAGGCTTATCACACGATGATTCACAACCTTGAGAATATAAACAACATTTTCTTCCAAGACATAGACATGGAGCTGTTCGAGCTCAAGATTACGGGCAAATGATTGGGGGGCGAATGGGCGAATGGGCGAGGGGCTTAGACGAAAGAATGGGGGTTAGTGGGATTGTTCAAACGAGGTGATTGATTATGGTTGAGCGTATAAGTAGCGGAGCCAGAGCGGGACCTAGGACTGATGCTCTTGGTTCTAATGCTCTTGGTTCTGATGCTCTTGGCGGGGCTGGCAGGGGTGTGGGCAAGAGCGGTGTAGGTAAGAGCAGTGCGGGCAAGAGCGGATTATTTTCGAAACGCCTTGCGCAGAAAGAGAATGTTGCCCAAACCCGCCAAACCAGAGCCACGGCTGGCAAGGCTGCAAACAAGACAGCTGTGCGTAGCAAGATAAGCACGCGCGCGAACTCTAGAGGCACCCTCCCGCCAGCGCGTCCGCGTGCTCCGACCTCCGAATCGCGCGAGGCTCGCCGAGCGCGTCTGCAAGAGACCGGCAAGAATCTAGCACAGCATAAGCGAGACGTTGCGGATGCTAGGGATTCGCACCAGCGCGATGTGATACAGCGTTTTGAGCGTGATAGCGCGCGGGTTCTATCTAGCGAGACTACGGGTGGCAGGGATTTGACTGGCAAGGATACGACTGGCAAGGATGTTGCGGAGGTAAAATGGGGTACTTTAGACAAGCATGGCATGACGAACAAGTTGCGTCAGCTGGACGAGATTAAGGGACACGAGTCTAGGGGTCGCGACTACAAGATACTGCAACCGCCTGAGCTTTTGAAGCGCAAGGCTGTATTGCGAGAGGGTCATCAGGGCTTGGCGGGTCGCCTAGGCTCGAAGATTAAGGACGTTTTGATGCGCATTTTCCGCCCTCGCCAGTGGCAAGTGCGGCAGACGGAGCTTGCACAGGCTCGTAAGGACGAGTTTCGAGCGGCGGAGCTTTTCTCGAATAGGCTTATGGAGTATGCGCGCAGCAAGCAGCAGGCAACGGCGAGCGAGTCGGCTTTAGTTGAGGAGCGTCGAGCTCTGAACTTGCACAATGTGCCAGATGCTTCTGTCGAGGTTGCGGAGGTGAAGCCGCATATCGGTGCGCCGAGTGCTTATGTTGTAGCCTACGATAAGGAGATTCAGCAAGACCCGCGCTATCAGGCGGAGAAGGCTATTTTGGATAAGGGCATCGATGGACTTCGCAAGGAGATGGAGGACGAGGCGAAGCGTCACATCAACGAGGTTCTTGCGCGTCAGCAGGCGCAAGGGAAGGCGCAAAGGGAGGCGCGCGAGAGGGGCGAGGCTGTTACTTCTGGGTCTGTTACTTCTGGGTCTGTTACTTCTGCGCCCGCGCGGCAGGAAGTTAAGGGCAGGGAGATTAGGGGCGATGGTCGTACGGACGAGGTGGACTTGGCGAGGCGAGCTTCTGTCAAGAATCCGAACGCCACTTCGCTGTAGCACTTACAACTTTATTGCAACGATTACGAGAACAGACAGGGGTATAGAACTATGACAAACACGGTTAGCGATGCGTCGAGTAACGCTATAGGTACGGTTAGCTCGAAGGACGGCAGTTTTTACTCAGGCGATAAAAAGACGAACCTATCGTCGCTTATGATGAACTTGATGGTTAGCCGCGTTAAGTCTGTCGATGGCGTTTTGACTGGCATGATTAACGAGATGAACGATAACAACAAGCAGACGAAGCTAATGAACGATTACCTATCTGGCTTGCGTGAGCTCCGCCCCAGCAATTCGGATGGCACGGTATCATTCACCAAGATTAAAGAGCTACAGACTAAGATTGGCGACGAGAGTGGGGAAGCCCGTTTAGGTACTCGAGTAGATGTTAGTCGGGCGTGGGATTTGGGTTTTGTCTACGCGCCCGGTTATCCTGGCTACAAGACGAAGTTCACGCAGTCTGAGATAGACCAACAGATTGAGGTTATGAAGTCGAAGATATCGAGTGTCAACAGCAACCAACAGATGGCTCAGATCAAGCTAGAGAAGTATAACAATGTTCGCAACGAGTCGATGCAGATGGTGTCTACGATCATGAAAGCGGCGCACCAGACTCTACTGAGCATAATCAACAACCTGCCTTGATAGCCGACGACTAGCGTTTTATAGCGTTTTATAGCGTTTTATGTAGGGGATTTTATTTCTGGAGTTTTTTGAATGAGCAATAATGTATCGAGCGATGAAGGTATAAGGCTCGACCCTAATAGCGAAGACTTTTACGATGACTTGGCGAAGATTTTCTGCGAGAGCGGCGGTGTCGGTCTAGGCGATCTTGTAGGGGTTGGCAAGGACGAGCGCGAACAACTTTACGCTTTTGCGAACATGCTTTACGAGGGCGGTCGCTATTCGGAATCTAGGGACGTTCTCTCGTATCTTTCGCGCCTAGACCCCAGCGATTCTCGGTTTGTGAAATCTCTTGGCTTGGCTTGTCAGATGTCGAAGAGCTTTGAGGACGCGGTAGTTGCCTATGGAGCGGCGGCGCTGTTTGACATAGAAGACCCTGAGCCATCTATTCACGCGGCGGAGTGCTTGCTGCACTTGAGCGAGATAGGTCGCGCGCGCGCGGCGGTTAGGGGGGCGGAGCTACAGGCTGAGATTCGCCCGTTGAGTGATGACTTACGAGGCAAACTTAGTGCTTTACGCGATGCGCTTAGCCAGTACGACGCGAGCCATAAGGACGCGGTTAAGGAATAGATAGGGATTGCGGTAATCGGTTGTGGCGGACGATAGCGACATTACGAGCAAAGGTACGAGCGTGGGTGCAAGCAGGGAGGATACAAGTAGCGTGGATACAAGTAGCGTGGATGCAAGTAAGGTCGTAAGCGACGAGAGTACAAAAAAGGGTACAAACCAGGGCGATAGACTACTGGCGAGTGTCAACGCCTCGTCGCGGCGCGAGATTTTCGCCGAGCGATTGAAACAGCCACCGTCGCCGTCGAGCACCCTACCACCAGAGCTTGCCGAGGAGATAGAGCAACGTTCGAGAGAGCTAGCCCGCATCCGCGAGGGGCTTTTGCAAGCTGGCATTAGCGAATCTGCGCTCGACGATCCTGAGTCGGTTGACATCTCGCACCTTACAGCGGAGGAGCAAGAGGAGTATAACGATGCGATCCGCGAGCACCGCGCGCTTCTAGAGGAGGCTGCCCGCGACCTACGCGAGCTACGCGAGGATCGGGCTAAGGCTGGCATCGACTATGGTAAATCGGGTTGACGGATGACGCTTCGACGGGTTTTGAAGAATAGTTGTAATTGCCACGACAAATTAATGCTAATTACGAGTAGTATAGGAACATTTACAATGGAGAGACTTATATGAGCGAGGACCTAACGGCGGACAATGTTGCGGCTGGTCAGGCGGCGATTTTAGCGCGCATATCTTCGGGCTTGAGCGTCAGTGCTACTTTCGGGGTTGATCAGGGTTTTCTTGACCTATGCTACGCGGTTGGCTCGAACGCTTATAAGG
>JABABG010000075.1 GCA_014238315.1 Alphaproteobacteria bacterium | reverse complement strand
TCTTTACCATCGTAGGAAACAATATCAGCGGTTGCTTGTGTTTCGCTCCATTTTTCTGGTAGGAATGAGCCTGTTCCGATCATCTCTACCGGAGCCTGAGCAAGTCCAAATGCCAAACATTTCTCTGCAGTAAAACCACTTGAGGCAATAATTGTAACTTTATTGTAACCCTCGTCATTAAGCCTTTCTCGCAGATACCACACCGCTGCAGCGGAGACACCTGTGCCAATCAAGTGCTTCAGCATTGCCTCACTGCGATAGCCTCGTAAGGCTTCCGGGGCGTTGCGCTCCAGTAATGCATAGCTACTTGCCGTGTCTAAGTCTTGGACAAATCTACCGCCATGTGTATCTAGGCGGATTGCTACTTCTCCGCACTCGACGCGCGAGGTAAAGCGTCTACATACTTCTAATGCATCCGCGATCTCTCGTCCAAAATAATCGACGAGTACCACAAGCTTTCTATCAGGGAATGTTTCGTCAAACATTTCTGCTGCCCGCAAGGTAGAGCCCGCGTAGCCAATTAGTCCGTGTGGCATGCTACCAAAAGCCTTCTTAATTGGGAAAAAATGCGCTGTTGCTTGAGTCGCACAACCGACGAATCCTTGCGCGCCATTTTCTTGCATTGCCGCGAAAGAGCCAACCGATGCACCATACGCTGCCATCTCTGCCATCTCCAATCCTGCACAATGTCTTGCGTCCATTGCCAAAAACTGGACTCGCGGCAAGGCTATGGAAATATCGTAGGCGTTATTTGCCGTGACGCAGCAAAGTCCGATCTTCTGTAGCAACAAAGTTTCGAGTGTTGACAAAAATGCATACGAGCCCTTGATGAAGCATAAAGGCTCGCCGGCACCGACCCACTCGCCTTCTTTGAAGCGTTTCGAGATAACGATTTTTTGCTCCTCTTTTTTGGCGACCAATTTCAACCAAGAAAGCGCGAGTGTTAAGGCGCATAAGACGGGGCGGCGCAAAAATAGCGCGTATGTTACCTGACAATCACCGTAGTGTTGTACTAGCTCTTGTGTACTCAAGAAATAGGTGTCGCTCCAATCGCTTATGGTCGTGGTATCGCTGGCGAGCCGTCTAGTGCCAGCGATTCGATATTTGGAGGTGTTCGCCGCTTGGGTCACTGATAGCTATGCTAGTTAGCAGCTCTTTTATTTCCTACATTCTTTTGATGATTGGCTAGTAAATTTGCGACCAGAAAACCCACTTCTAACGCCTGTTCTGCATTCAGGCGTGGGTCGCAGTGGGTATGGTAACGATCCTGTAGATTCGCTTCCTCTAATGAGCGCGCACCGCCTAAACACTCGGTGACCGAATCGCCAGTCATCTCTAAATGAATTCCTCCAGGCCATGTTTTCTCAGCACGATGGATTGCAAAGAAGATCTCAATTTCGCGCATAATAGTTTTGAAATTTCTAGTCTTGTAGCCATTTTTAGCGCGCATTGTGTTGCCGTGCATAGGATCGCATATCCACAAGACCTTGCGCCCTTCTTTTTCTATCTGTTGCAATAGTTTCGGGAAAGCTTCTGCAATTTCATTTACTCCCATACGTACTATAAGGGATATACGCCCTGGGCGGTTTTTTGGGTTTAGCATGTCTATTAGAGGTAGAATCCTCTCGGCTGTTGCGCTTGGACCGCATTTTATGCCTAGTGGATTTTCCACTCCGCGTAAGAACTTTGCGTGTGCGCCTTCTGGTGCTCTTGTGCGCTCGCCTAACCACAGCATGTGCGCTGAACAATTATAAAAA
The DNA here is from genome assembly GCA_014238315.1 of Alphaproteobacteria bacterium. Classification (GTDB taxonomy): domain Bacteria; phylum Pseudomonadota; class Alphaproteobacteria; order JABAAW01; family JABAAW01; genus JABAAW01. The sequence continues at coordinate 25,372 of JABABG010000075.1, read as the reverse complement.
GAACCCGTCAAGCTATCTTTTCGAGTTAATGCTTCCTCATAGTGCAGTAGCAGGGCTTCGTGACTCGTGTAGAAGTCTGTTTCGCGCACCTGAGCAACCGAGTTGGAAGTAACGCCACAAGCTTCCATAAAGGCGAGTGATTCGGCGATACGTTCGGCTAGTGCTCGATAGGCAATATGGGCAGAACTATCGTGGACGAATTTATGCGTCCAGCTATGCACTTTGTGCAAATCGGCGAAGCCTCCTTGTGTGAAGGCTCGTAGCAAATTCAGAGTCCCTGACGATTGGTGATAAGCTTGTATCATGCGCTCTGGATCGGCTTGGCGAGCTTCGAGTGTAGGCGTGATGTCGTTGATACAATCGCCGCGGTAGCTGGGTAGCTCTTGTCCATCGTGCGACTCTGTTGGGCTTGATCGAGGCTTGGCGAATTGCCCTGCTACGCGCCCAATTTTTATGACCGGGCAAGCTGCAGAGAAGGTTAATATCACTGCCATTTCCAGCATAACCTTTAGCAAATCTCTTATCTGATCAGCACTATAGTGTACGAAACTTTCTGCGCAATCCCCACCCTGTAAGACGAAGCTTTTCCCTGCTACGGCTTGCGCCAATCGCTTTTCGAGTGCTCTTGCCTCGCCAGCGAAGACCAACGGAGGTAAGAGCTCCAAGCGTTTTTCTACATCGCGCAGAGCCTTGGCGTCATTGTACGAAGGCATCTGCTCTCGTGGCAAACAGCGCCAAGAGTTTTTTGTCCACGTGTCAGGTTGTGTACTCTTCAGCATAAGTTTATTTTACGCGAAGAGGTGTAGGAAATAAAGCAACAATAGAGTAGTAATAAAATGGTAACCACAACCTTCTGGGATTTTTTTGTATGCTCGAGCCTCTTTATAATTGCCCTGCCGGTGTTTCAAGATAGGTTTTAACCCCCATCTTGACATCTTTCGTGTCATTTAATAGCCGCCCCTGTGAGATATGAATTACTCGCGAGCAGAGCTCCATTATCGAAATATCATTGTGGCTAACTAGAAGTACAGTCCTTCCGCTTTGCACTAGTTCGTTGATTTTTTTTTTACATTTTTCTCGGAATTCAAAATCCCCAGATGAAATGATCTCATCAATGATGAGAATTTCACCTTCGCTATGCGATGCTACAGAGAAGCCTAGTCGTGCCTGCATTCCTGATGAGTATCGCTTGATCGGAGTGTCTATGAATTTTGAAATTCCCGAAAATTCGATAATTTCGTCGGCTTTCAACTGCATGCTTTTTCTACTCTGACCAAGTATAGCGGCGTTTAAGAATAAATTTTCGCGTCCCGTAAGCTCTGGGTGAAATCCGGTGCCTAGTTCGAGCAGTGACGCAACCTTGCCTTGTAAGTAAATTTTACCACAAGTTGGTTTTGTTATTCGCGAGATAATTTTCAATAACGTCGACTTTCCTGCTCCATTCCGTCCTACGATACCGACATTCTCACCACGATTTATAGAAAACGACATATCTCGCAACGCCCAGAATTCATCAGGTATTCCATTGTGCGTTTTTAGACTAAAAACATTAGCGATGCTGTCGCGCAATGTACGGAATGCCCTATCGGGATGTATGTAATAGCGTTTGCTGATGTTTTCGGCGATTATTATAGGCTGCATAATGATTATGTTTTTTATACTTGGTCTACGACCGTAGTTTCCAAGTTTCTAAATGTGATTAGTCCTACAGCCAGTAAAATGATCGTTACGGCAATTGCGACGAGTAGCGAGTACCAATTCAACGAGTTATTCCCGATCACGCACCATCGAATCGCTTGTACAATGCCTGTCATGGGATTGAAAACAAGTATGCTCTGTAGCTTTTGCGGCAGAATGTTTAACGGGTATATAATAGGAGTCATGTACATCCACGCAGTTAGAGTGAATGTAAGTATTATATTGACATCCCGAAATAGTGCTTGTGGTGGGGATAAGCATAAAGATATGCCGAAAGTAAATAGGTACATCAGCAGTAAGAATAGAGGTAGTAGTAATATTTGCACTTTGGGTTCGAGCCCATATAAGAGCATTACTCCCAATAGTGCTAGGACTCCGATCATAAGGTCTAGCAAAGACGCTGTTATAGCGCATATTGGTAGTATAATTCTGGTGAAATAGATTCGTGTCATAATTATAGAATTATCCTGTAAGCTACTTGAGCCTTTTCTCACTGCTTCAGAGAAATACATCCACGGCACTATCCCACACATCACGAAGACAGCGTATGGCGTATCGTCGGCAGGGAAGCGTATTACATATTGAAAGATAGTTGTAAAAATGGCGACGGTAGCTAAAGGGCGGAATAAAACCCACAGCACCCCGAGTAAGGTTTGCTTGTATTGTACCCGTATATCTTTTTTTATGATTTTCGATAAAACTTCTCTTGTGTGCCACAGTTCGACGAATGCTGCTACTAATCCTATGGGTTTGGAATCTATTACAAATTCTGTAGTTGCCCTATTACGGCTCTCTCTGCGTGAAGAATCTAGAGATGTAGATTTATTATGGGAGGCAGACGACACGAAGTAAAAACTTTGGAGGATGGCATTTATGAACTATCACAGATTTGATTTAGCTTCATATTGTATTGTGCGTGATTAAAAAAACAAGCAAGAATTATGCTATAGTTGTACGATAGCCTTGTCTCTTGTAAAGAAGCAGAGTAGTATGGCAACATGTCTCGGTGGGGGATTGTAGCTGGGGTCAAGTTTATCGGATTAGAAACGAACACCGTAACTCTTATAATGTTGACAGATTGCACTAATACTACACGTTTTCGCGAATTGATTAATGGTTTTACTCAGCAGAGTTTTACACTGTCTATGAGTGGAAAACAGCAAGAAATTCCTTTCGTGCTTTTTGGCAAGGCTTGGCTACTAGAGAATTTAGATTATGAGGGGTTGTGTCATTCGTTGAATATGAGATCGACGGACTCATACCTCAAAAAAACTAAATTTTACTTAGAAGGAATAAGGTAGAGTAGATTTATGTTCCAACGCGCTGATATGCTCCTTATTGCCGATACTGTCGCGCGCGAGAAGAGTATCGACAAAGAAAAAGTTTTTGAGGCGATGGAAGCTGCCGTACAGAAAGCTGGTTGTAGCAAGTACGGTAGCGAGCACGATATTCGTGCAATGATCGACCGTAGCACTGGTGCTATTTTGCTACACCGCTATCGTCAAGTTGTAGCTAATGATGCCGAGTCGCCTTACGAAATTTCTCTTAAAGAGGCGCGAGCGCGCGAGGCATCGATAAATATCGGTAGCTACATCAAAGAAGAACTTCCTCCGCCCGATGACTTCGGTCGTATAGCAACGCAAATCGCTAAGCGTGTCATAGTGGAGCAGGTTCGAGAAGCCGAGCGTGCACAGCAATACGAAAAATTCAAGGATAGAGTCGGAACCGCCGAGAGTGGTATAGTTAAGCGCATTGAGTATGGCAATCTTATAATAGATCTCGGTCAAGCCGAGGGTGTAATTAGGCGCGAACATTTAATTCCTCGAGAACATCTGAAACGCGGTGATCGCACTCTTGCGTATATCTATGATGTACTGCGTGACAACCGTGGTCCGCAAATATTCCTTTCTCGCACACATCCGCAGCTCATGGTGTTGTTGTTTCGTCAGGAGGTGCCAGAGGTATATGATGGCGTTGTCGAGATAAGAGGTTGTGCTCGTGACCCTGGCTCACGCGCCAAGGTTGGGGTTATTTCGAAGGATTCATCGATCGATCCTGTAGGTGCTTGCGTAGGCATGCGTGGCAGTCGTGTGCAAGCTGTCGTGAGCGAGCTACAAGGAGAAAAGGTTGATATCATTCCTTTTTCTGAAGATATAGCAACATACGTTGTCAATGCATTAGCACCAGCTGAAGTTACAAAGGTCGTGTTAGATGAGGAGAATAGGAAGATAGAGGTGATCGTTGAAGAGGATCAGCTTTCGCAAGCTATCGGGCGCCGAGGACAGAATGTGCGCCTTGCCTCGCAGCTAACCGAGTATGATATCGATCTCTTGAGCGAGAGCCAAGATTCTGAAAGGCGCGAGCAAGATTTTTTGAACAATCGAGATATGTTCGTTGCATCGCTTGATGTAGACGATGTGATTGCTCGTCTGCTGATAACTGAGGGTTTTTCGACAATAGATGAGGTTGCAGATGTCGCAGAGGGCGAGCTGACAGAAATTGAGGGTTTTGACGAAGGTCTGGCGAAAGAGCTACAAAATCGAGCGAAAGTTTTTGTTGAAAAGCGAATTAAAGAACAAAAAAAGAAGATAAAAGAGCTAAAAGTTGAGCAAAGGCTTGCCGACTTTCCATTACTGAACTTGACACTTGTCGTGAAGCTAGCCGAGGCAGGGATAATAACTCTCGAGGACCTTGCGGGTCTTACTCCAGAAGAGTTACTTTGCGAGAAGGAAGGGGTATTTCATAACGAAGACTTGCAAGGCATAGATGTTGGTAAGATAATTATCGATGCTCGTTTATCTATGGGCTGGATCACGCAAGATTCTCTTGACGAGAGCGAAAAACAAAAACAAGAGGCAGTAGTAGAGCAAAAAGCAAAAGAAACAAGTTCAAAAATAAAACAAGACTCCAAACTAACAAAAGAATTACAGAATGGCGAACGATCAGAAACGGACCAACCTCAATGACACAGTCTCAAAGGCTGAGGCGCGACTGGGTATCAGTGCGCGTTGTTGCTTTGTCTCTCGCAAGAAATTATCTCGCAAGGCGATGCTACGCTTCGTATATGATGATAAGGGGAGGCTTTGCTTAGATTTAGCCGAGAAGCTACCAGGCAGAGGCACTTGGCTAGCTCTCGATAGGAGTAGTTTTTTTGTTGGTATACGTCGTCTTCTTGCACGGGAGAGAGAGCCTCGTAAGGTTGAAGACTTTCTCCAGAACAGCGCAAAATTGCTTGAACAACGCTGTTTGCTGTACCTAGGTCTTTCTAGACGAGCTGGACTCGCTATTTCTGGAGCTAGTGCTTGTCTGCACTGTGCTCGTGAGGGTAGATTGCATGCTCTGCTTTGTACTCGTGAAGCATCTCTCGACGAGAGGCGGAAGATACTCCGCGTGCAAAGAAGCGGTATGGGAGGTTGGCAAAAGGAGACAGATGAAATTCCGAGCTTTGCTTGTTTCGATGCTGATGATTTGGGTCGAGTTTTTGCGTGCGAGCAAGTAGTTTATGTCGGGTTGTGCGGACAAGCCGGTAAAGAGGCTTATGGATTAGTGCAATGTACGCTTGAGGAACTGCAGCGCTTCGTAAATTTCTTGGTTTTATTCGAAAGCTCGCGGGAAAGTAGTGGAGTTGGTAAAATGATAGCAAAACCTGTGGCCCAAATTGGTAGTGATCGTGATTTACCAAGCGGGGTTACGAATAATCAAAGGCAATTTGATGAGGAGAGAAATCATGTCGGACGGGAATAGTCGTGGTTCTGGGCATTCAGGTTTACGCCGCCCGACAAGAAATTTTGAAACTAGTCAGGTCAAACAGAGTTTTTCCAACCGTCGAACGCGCACGGTGCAGGTTGAACGCAAGGTTAGTAAATCTTCTCCTTCACGTTCCTCCGTTGCTAATTTAACGCACGGAGATGGTAGCGATAGTCAGCTTTCTAGCGAAGAGCGCAAACAACGTGAGGACTTGATTGCTCGTGCCCGAGCAAATGTCAAGGAAAGTAGTGAAAGCAGTGATGTAAATGAGGGAGTAGTTTTTGGAATAAGGAAAAATGTGAATCTTGCCGGTATGCGTAGCGTCTCCGAAAAAAGAGAGCAAGACGATGCTATCCCATCTCCGAGCTCTTCATTGCGTGGGCAGGATTTGCGACGTACCGATGGACGCACGCAAAGGCATGAGGTAATGGATGAACAAAATGATCAAAGGTCGCAGCGAAAAGATACGCAAAGGGATGGGCAGCAAAAAATAACACAGAGAGACGGACAAAGGGACTATCGGAGACCTTCAATGGGTGGAGCAAATTCTTCACAGCACCCTCGTAGTAGCGATGTTCAACGAGCAGTGGGAGTAGCCTCCGTCGGAGCCTCCACTATCGGCAAAACTGCAAAAAGTGGCGGTGGTGGTGGTGGTCGTAGTTCTTTGCGAGAAACAGCCAAGCGCTCTGCTGGTGGTAAGAATACACTAAATAAAGTTAAACCTAGTACTGAAAAGCGCAAGGGTAAGCTCACGATTCGTGATGCTTTAGGCGAGGTTGATCGTGAGATCGAACGTCGCCGTGGTCGTTCTCTAGCGGCTCTGAAACGTGCTCGCGAGCGTCAGCGCGAGCAAATTAAGGAACGCTTGAAAAGCGGCGGGAAAGTTCTCCGCGAGGTTGTAGTGCCAGAAAATATCACGGTTGCGGACCTTGCTAATCGTATGGCAGAGCGTACTAGCGATGTTGTGCGTCTCTTGGTTAATCTAGGTATCACGGCGACGGCAAACGAAGTTATCGATGCGGATAGCGCAGAGTTAATTGTCAGTGAGTTTGGTCATAAGATCAAACGAGTTTCTTTCTCCGATGTTGAGGCGAAACTAGATAAAGACGAAGTAGCGGATGGCGAGAAGGTTGTCCGCCCTCCAGTTGTGACGGTCATGGGACATGTTGATCATGGCAAGACTAGTTTGCTTGATGCTATTCGCAAATCTAATGTTGCGAAGTCGGAGGCAGGTGGTATCACGCAGCATATTGGTGCTTCGCGTGTTTTATTGCCTGAAGGTCGTAGTATTACCTTTATTGACACTCCTGGGCACGAGGCTTTTTCTTTGATGCGCGCGCGTGGTGCGAATGCGACTGACCTTGTTGTGCTTGTCGTTGCGGCTGATGATAGTGTTAAGGCTCAAACAGTTGAAGCGATTAATCATGCGAAAGCGGCAGGCGTGCCGATCGTTGTTGCTATTTCAAAATGCGATTTGGCGGGTGCGCGTGTTGATGTAGTTTTGAACGACCTTGCTTCTAGAGGCTTGCTAGTTGAGTCTCGTAAAGGCGATGTTTTGTGCGTTGAGATTTCTTCGCATACCGGCGATGGGATTGATAAGTTGTTAGACACTATTTTATTGCAATCGGATTTGCTAGAGCTACAAGCTAGGGCAACGGGTTTCAGTAGTGGTGTTGTATTAGAATCCCGCACGGAAAAGGGACATGGTGTGTTGGCGAGCTTGTTGGTGCAAGAGGGTTCTCTGCATAAAGGAGATATTTTACTTGCGGGCTCACAATGGGGACGCATTCGGGTTATGCTTGACGAACATGGAAATGCTTGCGAAATAGCGGAGCCTTCGCACCCAGTTCAGGTTTCTGGTTTGCAGGGGCATCTTCAATCTGGCGATATTTTCCGTACAGTTGCCAACGAGGTACACGCGCGTGCGGTAGGAGAGTACAGAACTCAACATAATAAGAAACTGAAACAAGATGAAATATCAGCATCTCTTGCCGCTAATGGTGAGCCTACGGTCGAGCAGCTTCTTGATAACGCGCGACGTGATGAAAATGTTAAACATTTCCCTTTTCTTGTGAAGGCAGATGCGCATGGAACTTTGGAAGTTGTCATGCAGGCGTTAGGAAAGGCTGGAGCATCCATTGAGGGGGCGGAGGTTGTGATTTTGCATGGAGATGTTGGAGCTATCAACGAGTCGGATATTTCTCTTGCAGCTGCTTCTGGTGGGCGTGTTTTAGGTTTTAATATAAAACCGACACAGCAGGCGCGTGCGCTAGCGAAGAGTCTCGCTGTTGATGTACGCTTTTACAATGTGCTGTATGAGCTTTTAAACGAAATTGAGTCCTTGTTGAAGCGGATACTTGCTCCCAAAACTCGTGAGGTGAGGCTGGGTCTTGCGGAAATCAAGCAGGTGTTTCCTATTGGCAAAATTGGCAACATAGCTGGCTCGGCTGTGTTGGATGGTGTTATGCGGCGCGGCGCGCGCGCGCGTATCTTGCGCGGTGAGGAAAACGATATTTTGCACGAAGGGCGAGTTAAATTCCTTAAGAGCTACAAGGAAGAGGTGCGTGAGGTTTCGAAAGGTGCTGAGTGCGGTATTGCATTTGAAAATTTTCAAGATTTTTCTACCAACGACCGTATCGAATGCTTTTTGGTTGAAGATGTCGAAGAAGCAAGAGTGTAGATTAAATCTATAGTCGCAAAAATTCGATGTATATGTCAGAAGTGTGAACTGCGTGTAATAATTTCATGTCTCGTATCAAGAGAAACAATAGCAAAAAAGAATCACTTCCTTCACAGCGTCAGCAACGCGTAGGTGAACTCCTACGCCACGTTCTATCTGATAAGCTCATGCGTGGAGAGTTGCCAGAACCCATGCTTTACGACCGTGCTCTTTTGGTTGGCGAGGTACGCATGACTGCTGACCTACGCTTCGCGCGCGTCTACATCACGAGGGCTAAAGAAGGTGCAATTGCTGACACTGAAAGAGGGAATGACCAAGTTATTGACGATAAAATCACCACGGACGAGAAACAGGCTTTGTTAAAGGCATTACAGAGTAATGCGCATTTGCTACAAAAGAGTTGCGCGGCACCTTTAGGATTGAAGTTCACTCCAAAGATAGTTTTCGTTTGGGACGAGTTACCAGAGCAAAGTGCTAGGATAGAGCGATTGCTACGTGGCAAAGCTCTTATCGAAGATCCTGCTTCTGTTGTGGTTGAGCGAGAGGCTCAAGATTAGAAGTATTGGTGCTTCGGGCTTTTTTATTAGGCTCGACTTTTTTCTTGTGCGGGTATCAAGCTTCCGACTCCTGCTTCGGTAAATAGTTCTAGCAGGATTGTATGTGGCACCCGTCCATCGAGTATTACGGAAGTAACACCGCCTCTGCTAACCTCAAGACAAGTATCGATTTTAGGTAGCATTCCGCCTTTAATCACTCCATCTTTGATTAGTTGCTTGATGCGTTTTTCATCTAGTTCTTCGATCATTTGTCCTTGCGCATCTTTGACACCGGCGACATCTGTCATCAGCATCAGTCTACTTGCACCTAGCCCTACCGCTAGTGCGCCTGCGAAAGCATCGGCATTGACGTTGTATATCTCACCCTTGCCGTCACTTGCTATGGGTGCGAGCACAGGTATGATCCCTGCTTCTATGAGCAAGAATAGTAATGATGGCTCGACTTTATTAGGCGTGCCAACGAAACCGAGATCGACCTTGCTCTCCATTTTACCTTTCATAACTACAAGTTTGCTTACCTTCATCAGGCTAGCATCTTGCCCTGATAGGGCAACAGCTTTTCCACCAGCTTGTTGCAGTAAGCCTACAATACCTTTACTAAGGCTGGCTAGCACCATTGCTGCGCAGTCTCTTGTGTTTTGATTGGTAATTCGTAGCCCTTCGATGCGCTGTTGTTTGATTCCTAGTTTTTCTGTGAAGCGGTCAATCTGCGTCCCGCCACCGTGGACTATTACTGGATGAATGCCTACTTGCTTTAGTAGCACAATATCGTGGGCGAAATGTGTGGCTAGATCATTTTCTGCTTCTTCCAGCGCGTTGCCTCCAATTTTGATAACTAGGACACTTCCCGCATAAAGTTGCATGTAGGGCAAGGCGGCGGTCAAAATTCCAGCTTTTTGTAACCATCGTCTATGACGTTCGTGTGCACTAGTTCTCATAGAGAGTCGTTTTGCGTGGCAAAACTTTTTCTTTTTGGAGTATTTTTCGCGACAACCTTTGCTCCCAATTTCGTAGCACTTAGTGCGATCAGGGCGTTGCGCGCTTCGAGGATTCCCCAGTGTTTGCGTGCGCTGGTTTCTACATAGGAGGTCGTTTTCGCGTTAGCAATCTGTGCGAGATCAGCATGGATTTGCGTTGCTAAACCCTCTCGGTGTGAGGATGGTAGACAATCAATCTTTGTTATGATTGCGAGTAAGTGGCAGCGCAGTTGTCCGATTTTTTTTACGAAAGTTCGGTCTTGTGGTGTAATTCCTCGGCGTGCATCAATGACCAAACAAAGCAAGACCAATGCTTTGCGTTCGTGGCAATAGCGTAGAACCAAGGCTTGCCAAGCGCGCATCAAGGAATGCGGTGCTCGCGCATAGCCATAGCCTGGAAAATCTACTAACACGACCTGCTCTAACCCTCTACCTATTGCGAAAAAATTGATTGTTTGCGTGCGCCCTGGACTTTGGCTTGTTCGCGAGCAAGACCTTGTATTGAGTAATGCGTTAATGAGACTAGACTTGCCGCAATTGGAGCGTCCTGCGAAAGCTATTTCTCCTGCTTGCTCTCGTGGGAATTGATTTATCTCTGCGGCACTTGCTAGTAGTTTAAAGCCTTGAGCGAAAGCCTTATGTGAAAGCATGAGTTTACTTCGTTCTATGCGTCTTGCAATTTGCGATGTTTAACATGGCGTGTTATCAGCCACTGTTGGGTTATAGTCAGCAAGTTGTTCCAAGTCCAATATATGACCAGTCCAGCGGGGAAGCGCCCCAATAGGAATGTAAATAACACTGGCAAGAAAGCAAAAATTTTCTTCTGAATTGGGTCTACGGGCGCGGGGTTCATTTTTTGTTGCAACCACATGCTCAATCCCATTGCGATTGGCCATAACCCCAGGTTAAGAGGCTCAAGAATCAGAGGTATATGCCACGGCAATGCACCAAACAGCGTAAGTATTCCTAGCGGGTCTGGTGCGGAGAGATCGTGAATCCAGCCGAAGAAAGGAGCGTGGCGCATCTCGATTGAAATGAATAGCACTTTGTACAGCGCGAAGAATACTGGGATTTGCAACAAAATAGGCAAACAGCCTGCAATTGGATTGACTCCGTGTTTTTTGTATAGAGCAAGCATATCTTTTTGCAGTGCTTTTTTGTCATCTTTATTCTTTTCGCGCAAGACGAGCATTTCTGGTTGTAAATCTTTCATTTTACCGATCGAGACGTATGACTTATAAGAAAGTGGTAAGAACAATAGTTTGATCACTACCGTTAGTGCTAGTATTGCCAATCCGAAGTTTCCTAACAATTTCGAGAAAAAGGTTATGGCTGAGTATATTGGTTTGGTTATGAAATAGAACCAACCAAAGTCTACTGCTAGATCAAACCCTGCTATATCAAATTGCTCTGCGTATTTGTCTAGCAACGGTACGCTTTTAGCACCTACAAAAATTCGTGAAGTTTGTGAGCTACTTTCGCCCGGCGCAAGACTATCATTTTGTGTATAGATTATGTCGGTTTGGAATATACTCTGCTCGTTTCGGCTAGCGGATCGAAATAGTCCTTGCGTTTTTTTGCTAGGTTCTGGTATCAGAGCGGTCATCCAGTATTTATCCGTGATTCCGATCCAACCACCTTGCCCTTCCACCCCCAACCGCTGTTTTTTCAGTATTTTTTTATAACTTAACTCTTCCAGCGACTGGTCAAGGTATCCGATCAACCCTTCGTGCAGTATATAGAAATCGAGCGTTTGCGGTTTCCCTTGTCGTTGAATCACTCCATACGGTTGTACCGCAATAGCAACCGCTGAGCGGTTGATCACGCGTTGTTCCATGGTCAGCATGTAGTTCTGGTCGATTGTTATAAGTTGTTCGAAGCGCACGCCATCTTTATTTGTCCAATGTAGCAATAGTGGGTTTTGTGGAGTCAGCAAGCTACTATTGCTCTGCCACAGAGTTGTGTGGTTTGGTGCGTCTACACCCTTATTTACCCTCCAAGCGAATTGCACGAAATATGAATTTCGCCCTGCTTGTAGCAGTTTTATATGCGGTGAATCGGGGTCGAGCGACGTGCGAAATTTCTGTAAACTCGCATTATCGAACTTTGCACCCTTTAGGGAAATGGAACCCTTTAGCTTGTCAGTTTCTATTTTTACTCGTGGGGTGTTGTCGAGCACTTGTGTTGTGTTATCTTGGCTCTCCATCTGGTCGCCTGTGACACCGATTTCGGCATCGACCGATGGTTGCTCGGAGGAGGTGCTGGGGGCTGGCAGGCTTTCATCCGATAGCGGTAGTAGTGTACCGTCCTGCTCTAATGTTTTCTGGTTTTGCTTACCTAGTGAAGATTCATTCTGCGCAGCACTCCTAGTAGCATTTTCTTGTGCGCGTTTTGGTGCTTGAAAAAAGAATTCCCACCCGAATATAATCGCTGCGCATAAGATGACAGCTAGTAGCAAGTTCTTTTGGTCACTCTGCAACATATACTTCCCTAATAGTTTAGTTTTTTTGTCTTTGCGGTCTTTCTAGGCATTGGGCAACGAGAGAGCTTTATCGGTACTGGATCCCAGCGCATTCCCTGTTTTTCTGAAGATGGAAATAGTGTTGGTCGGCAGCGCAGTAATCTTTTTACCGCGAGCATTACTCCACGCCAAGAATGTTTGGCTATTGCCTCTTGCGCGTAGGCACTACAAGTTGGCTGGAAGCGGCAGAGGCTGGGAGTGCCTGTCAGAAGCAACAATAAAGGCGCGAGAAATACGCGGTAGAAAAAGAAAAAACTATGCAACAAGAGGGATGCTATTTCGGTTGCTGGTGTCGTTTTTCGCATGATTTTGGTATCAATGTTTGCGCTATTTGCGTTTTGCAGCGAGGCATTTTGCGTTAAGTTCAGAGCCAATGTATTCTCAAAACACCCATTAGGCTTTCTTGTAGGCTAAGAAACTTTGCGTCGATGCACTTGCGCCGCGCGACTAGCACAATCTTATACCGCACAAGCCTATGCTGTTTGTCTTGTTTTGGGATATGAAATTTTTGTAAGAAATCGCTTTTAAGAAGAGCCCGTAGCCGCCTTTTTGCACGGTTTCGTTGCACTGCCCCACCGACTTTGCGACTCGCGGTCACACCCAGAGCGTAGCTACTCGCGTTATGAGAGGTGATTTCTGTTTGCTCCGAATGGAACTGCAAAACAAAGTGAGGGGTAACGATATGCTTTCCCAATCGAGTTACTTGCAAGAATTCTGCTCTGCGACGCATGCGCATGGCTTTGGGTAACATTGGTAAGGGGAGAAGATTATGTTATTTTTTCGTTTATTTATCAATTTTGCCAGTCTACCAGATATTTTGTTTATTTTACCATTACCTAGTGGGTTAGCCGCGAACGCCCCTTTGCTCGTCGTGCGGACAATATGCGCAATCCCCCCTTGCTAGACTTGCGTTTGAAGAAGCCGTGCCGCCTCTTGCGCAAAAGCTTACTTGGTTGCCAAGTTCTTTTCATGTCCCAATTTCACCGATGTGCCCCACTACTCGTCGCGTGCTTGTCGTAATACGCTTGTTCATAATATGCCTGTCAAGCTTCGCTCCCCCACTGCTAACATTGACCACCACTATGGATTTATAGTAAAAGGTTCTGCAAGTCAATTGCTAAAAGTCAATTGCTAAAGCCAAATACTACTCGTATTGAATTGCTAAGCTTGCCAATAATCTTGTAGCATAGATCGATTCCACTCTTCTATTTTACTAGGGACTACTCCTTTGACTATTTTGATGCGTTTTTTTGCAACCCTCGCACTTTTGCCTATACTAGCCGCCTGTGCGTCTTCTAGCTCTTCGTTTGAAGGGTCTGTTGGTACAACGCGAGACCCCCACGAGATGCTATCGAAGACTCGCAAGGCTACCTTCGAAATGCTGGGCACTCCAGACCTTAATCGCAGGGAGGGTCGAACAATGCAATGGCAGTATCGTGGTGATTTATGTACGCTTGATGTATTTTTCATCGCCAAGGCAACTAGTGCTGTAAAAAAAAGAGATCGAATTCAGCATTTTGAGTTGCGCCCTTCTTCATCAGAAGCCCGTATGAATCGAGTTGCGCTAGAGCGTTGTTACGCTCGCTTGGTGAAGGAGCGTCGAAAGAATGCCAAGGGCAGTAACAAAGGTTAGGTACAATAGTTGAATCTATTAGGGTAAGTCATGCACTAGTTGTAAATGTTATTGCAATATGGGTACAAAGAATTATGATGGAAAATCGTCACGCTAGATAATGAGAGACTATGATGTTGGGGAAAGATTTCTTTGAGGATGCTTCGCGCTTAGGTGCAGGTGCGCGCGGTGTTTTGGGCTCGCTTGCAGGTGAGGTCGAGCGCATGGTTAAGACTTTACTAGAGGCTCGTTTGCGTAGATTGCGACTAGTTTCGCGCGAGGAGTTTGAAGCTGTTAAAATACTTGCCGAAAATGCGCGCAACGAAGTGCAGGTACTGAAAGAACGCTTATGCGAGATGGAGAAGAAACAAGAGGGAAGTCTTAAAGAGCCTGTGAAATCAAAAAAACTAAAGGGTGAAAAATAAATTTGGTTTTTTGCATTTAGCTACTTGTGTATAAACTTATTTGCACTGCCATCTCTATGTGGTTATATGTGTAGTTTTAGTTTGATGTAGGTTGCAACTGTACCTTTGGAGGTCTGTCAACCTCCATCTGTTATCATTTATAAAAGGAAACTGAAAGGAGCTTTAGTGATTCTATTATGGGAGAATATATTTTTACAAGCGAATCTGTATCAGAAGGACACCCGGATAAAATTTGTGATCGCATTTCAGATTCTATCCTCGATCTTTATCTTTCTAACGATGCTGAAGCGCGGGTTGCGGTTGAGTGCTTGGCGACGACCAACCGAATTATTTTGGCTGGTGAGGTCCGCTCAGCGTCCCAAGTTTCAGCTTCGGATGTTGAGGAGCGAGCGCGTTCGGTCGTGCGCACATTGGGTTATGAGCAGGATGGCTTTCATTGGCGTGATTTACGCATTGAAAATTTTATCCACGAGCAATCTTCAGACATTGCACGCGGAGTAGGCGAGGATGGGGCAGGCGATCAAGGTTTGATGTTTGGTTATGCTTGTGATGAGACGGATGAGTTTATGCCCGCATCCATATACTACAGCCACCGCATTTTGCGTCTTTTGAGCGAACGGCGACGTTCTGGCGACTATATAGAACTTGGTCCAGACGCTAAATCGCAGCTCTCTTTAGTATATGATGAAGATACACTAATGCCTTTGCGTAGCCATTCGGTTGTTGTCTCCACGCAACACAAGAAGGGAGTCGCTCGTGCTCGCATAGAAGGGATTGTCCGCGAGGTTGTAGATGAGGTTTTGCCAGATGGTTGGGTCTGCGTTGATGATAATTTTCATATCAATCCTACTGGCAATTTTGTCATTGGCGGTCCTGATGGCGATGCTGGTTTGACGGGGCGCAAGATTATCGTTGATACTTACGGCGGAGCTGCACCGCATGGAGGGGGTGCTTTTTCTGGCAAAGACCCCTCGAAGGTTGATCGCTCTGCTGCCTACGCTGCACGTTATCTAGCAAAGAACATAGTTGCTGCGAAACTTGCGCGTCGTTGCCTGATTCAAATTGCCTACGCGATTGGCGTTGCGCATCCTGTCGCTTTTTATGTCGAACTACAAGAGCGTAAAACGCAAGCTTCGAACGCTGAAGTGGCAAAGCAGTTGCAGAGTTTGATGGATCTTTCTCCGCGTGGCATACGCAATCATCTTTCTTTGGGTCGTGCGATCTACGAGCCGACGAGTAACTATGGGCACTTTGGGCGCAAGCCTAATGGCGAGGGTTGCTTCTCGTGGGAGCGTTGTGACCTCGCTGATAAATTAACTCGCGCTCTGGGTTAGCGCGAATGCTTTTATGCGTGCTCAAGATTGTGGAGTATATTACAGAACGAGGATAGCACATCGTTCGTTTGCGCGGCGGAGCGCACGTGGTCTTTCTGCGCGGCGCGTCCGTTTGCTAGCGACCGCCCTGCAACCAATAACGCTTGTTCCAAACGAGTCTTATTTTGGCCATCCAAAATTTTTTAAGCATTTTTCAGAGTTAAGATTAGAGATAGGTTTCGGTGCAGGCGAGCATTTATTGGCGCAAGCGTTAGCCGCTCCACATATTGGTTTCATAGGCTGCGAGCCTTACATGAATGGCGTAGCCTCGTTACTCGCAAAGATGTACACTATGAGCAAGCTCGATAACCTATTGATTTTCCCCTCCGATGCGCTACTACTACTAGATAAACTATCGGCAGAGAGTTTTAAGGTAATTTATCTGTTGTTCCCAGACCCTTGGCATAAGCGTCGCCATAGACGCAGACGGCTTTTGCGTAGTGGGGTATTAGACATATTTGCTCGCCTATTGTGCAAGGAAGGATTGCTACGTTGGGCGAGCGACGAGCCTAGTTTTGTGGCATCATCGTTGGCGAGTTGTTGTGCTCATCCTTGCTTTCGTTGGAGCGCGAATTCGCCAGCGGATTGGCAACTTGCTCCGAGCGGCTGGTGTGAGACACGCTACGAGCGAAAGGCGCGGGAACAGGGGCGTGAAGTTTGTTATGCAGATTTTTTACGCTATTGAACGAAGCCTCTCACGCCGGGATTTTTTTGTATCCCAAGATAAGCCTCATACTCTTGTTGCGAGAAACACCCAGTATAGCAGGTAACACACGACGCAAGCCAAGCCGATAGAGAAACGATAGACACGATGGCTTGCTGTTCCAAGGACGAAGAAGCCTAACGCTACTGGTGCTATTAGCAAGTCTGGCAGGTTATCCTTGATACTCAAAGGTAAGATTATCGCGCTAAGTGGTAGTATCAACCAGCTGTTGAAGATTGTGCTACCGAAGATTCCACCAGTAGCGAGTGCAATCTCTTTGCGCCGCACTGCCACTATGGTAGCGACAACCTCAGGTAGCGATGTTCCGAGAGCCAATACTGATAGTCCAATGAGCGTTTCCGGCATGCCGAGTAGTCGAGCTAAGTTTTGCCCACCTGCCACGACTTGTTCTGCTCCGGTTAGCATTAGTGCGAGTCCTCCCGCGGCTAGTAGCAATCCGTGCCGCAAGCTAGGGAAGGCATCTGGCAATTTCTCTTGATTTTTTTTCTGTGCACTCGCCTCTTTTATGGCTGCGTATGCGTAGATTGCGAATGGTATCAGTAATAGCCCGCCGAGCAATGAGGGTATCTCATCGCGCAAGGAGAATAGAGCCAGGCTAATGAGAGCTAATCCTGCAGCCAGCGAATGCAGTCTTGATGGCTGTACTGCCTCTTGTTGCTTTGTTATGTGCGAGAACAAGATGATCAACCCTCCGATCAGCCATACGTTTGCGATGTTGCTACCTAGGATATTTCCTATAGCCAATCCATCGCTTCCAGCCCAAGCTGCTTGTACGGATAGGAACAACTCTGGAGATGAGGTCCCGAAGCCGACGATTGCGACCCCTGCGAAGGCTGGCGACCATCCCAATCGCCTTGCGATATTTAGACTTCCTTGCACTGTTGCCTCGCCTCCCAATACTAGTATGACTAGACCAAATATAAGCATTGCTGTTGAGGTGAGCATAGTTTTAGCTCCGTGTTTTTTAGAGGAAAAGTGATTAATTTCTTACTATAGGATATGCTGTGGATGATAAGCCTTGTTGACTCAAGAGGCAAGCGGGACTATGAGGGAGCTATGGAGAAGATGTTATGGTTGATGGAATAGAGAGCAAGGCCGCGGTCGCGTATAAGTCGGGGGAGCCTCTTACTATTGAAAAAATTACTATAGCCCCACCTAGTGCTGGCGAGGTATTGGTTGAAATTAAGGCTACTGGCATTTGTCATACGGATGCCTATACCTTGTCTGGCGCAGACCCTGAGGGGCTTTTTCCCTCTGTGCTCGGACACGAAGGAGCGGGCATCGTGCGCGAGGTTGGTAAGGGGGTTGTAAGCCTGAAGCGCGATGATCATGTTATACCTCTCTATGTGCCAGAGTGCCGTTCCTGCTCGTACTGTATTTCTGGTAAAACGAACTTATGCCAAGCTGTGCGTGAGACGCAGGGTAAGGGGCTGATGCCCGATGGCACTTCGCGGTTATCTGTTGGCGGGCAGAGTTTGTTTCACTATATGGGCACATCTACTTTTTCTAACTACACTGTCGTGCCAGAGATTGCTTTGGCGCGAATACGTTCTGACGCACCTTTCGACAAGGTCTGTTATATCGGTTGTGGGGTTACGACAGGTATTGGTGCAGTTATCAACACCGCGAAGGTAGAGGCGGGTGCTAATGTGGTCGTTTTTGGTCTTGGAGGCATTGGTTTGAATGTCGTGCAGGGTGCTAGGCTTGTTGGTGCTAATATGATCATCGGTATTGATAACAACGACAAGAAGAAGCCTTTGGCGGAGGAATTTGGCATGACGCACTTCCTCAATCCTAGCGAGCTAGGCAAGGATGAGGACCTAGTGGGGCATATAGTTTCTCTAACTGACGGCGGTGCTGACTATAGTTTTGAGTGTATTGGTAATGTTGCGACGATGCGCCAAGCACTAGAATGTTGCCATAAGGGTTGGGGTGAGAGCACGATTATCGGAGTTGCTCCTGCAGGGGCAGAAATTGCCACGCGCCCATTCCAACTTGTAACTGGTCGAGTGTGGCGTGGTACTGCTTTTGGTGGTGCGAAGGGTCGTAGAGATGTTCCCAAGATTGTCGATTGGTATATGGATGGTCGAATAAAGATTGATCCTCTGATCACGCATAAGATGCCTCTTACGAAAATTAACGATGCTTTTGCCATGATTGAGAGCGGTGAGTCGATCCGTTCTGTCGTCGAGTTTTGATGGAGATTGTTAGCGAAAATGCTTGTTGTGGAGGCAGGCAGCTTGTCATTAAGCATCAGAGTCTCGTGTTGCAATGCGAGATGAGTTTCGGTCTTTTTTTACCTCCTCGAATCAATGCTCAATCTAGAGGTCTAGCGGCAGGCAGAGAACAGGGTTTTATACCAATTTTGCTTTACCTTTCGGGCTTGACCTGCACTTGGGAAAATGTTGCGACGAAGGGCTTTGCACAAGCTGCTTGCGCCGAACATGGCATTGCTTTTTTGTCGCCAGATACTAGCCCTCGTGGTGCGGGAGTGGCGGATTCGGATGACTATGATCTTGGGCAAGGGGCTGGTTTTTATCTTGATGCAACGCAAGGAACAGCAGAAAAACCTTGGTCGAAAAATTTTCGCATGCGCTCGTACATCGAACAAGAGTTACTCTCGACACTAGAGTCGAGTGACTTTGCGCTTGCGACAGATAGGGTTGGCATTTGCGGTCATTCTATGGGAGGGCATGGCGCACTAACTTTGGCTTTGCGCTCGTCGGAGCGTTACCAATCGTTGTCGGCTTTTGCGCCGATAGTTGCGCCTAGCCAAGTGCCTTGGGGACAGAAAGCTTTTTCCGCTTACCTAGGTGAACAAAATAAAGACGCATGGTTAGAGTATGATGCCTGCGCATTGGTGAAAAATACGCTTTGGAATAAAAAAATTATGATAGATCAAGGTGATAAAGACCAGTATTTAGAGCAACAGTTAAGACCACATCTTTTTGCCGAAGCTTGCGAGCGTAAGGGTATCGCACTCGACTTACGCTTGCAGAGGGGTTACGATCATAGTTATTATTTTATCATGAGCTTCATGGCAGAACATGTCGCATTTCACGCGGCACAACTAAAGGGATGATTTCGTGATTACTCGTTGCTGTTTTCGCTCTCCTTCTTGCGCGATGACTTTATCATTTTTGTCTGTGCTACTGCTAACCTTTGCGTTTACGCTTATGTCGCCCGCGTCAGCACTGGTCTATGGTAAGCGTACGCATGCCTTGGTGCTTTACGGCGAGGCAAAGCACAAGAAAGATTTTTCGCATTTTACTTATGCGAACCCGAAAGCTCGTAAGGGTGGCAAGATTGTCCTTGGCACGCAAGGAGGTTTTGATTCGTTCAATCCATATAGCCTGAAAGGACGCACGCCGTCGGGTCTCGGATTGCTATTTGATAGTTTGCTTGAATCTGGTGGTGATGAGGATTTTACGCGCTATGGACGTCTTGCTTCCTCGATGCTACTGAGTGCGTCTGGTGATAGCATTACCTTTTATTTGAATCCTAAGGCTCGTTGGCACGATGGTAAGCCTGTTACTCCGGAGGATGTGCTTTTCAGTTTTCGCTCGGTACTATCAGAGAGCGCAAATCCGATATACCGCCAGTACTATGCGGGCATTAAAGATATGGAGAAAAGCGGCGAGAGAGCTGTGACCTTTCATTTTGCGAAAGGCAATCGAGAGTTGCCGTTAATTATTGGAGAGCTTCCGATTATGGCTGAACACGATTGGAAGCAACGCGATATTGCTGCTACTACTTTAGACCCTCCGCTTGGCAGTGGTCCTTACCGCATCGGTGATTTTGAGGCTGGCAAGACTTTGCGCTATCAGCGGGTGGAAGATTATTGGGGTAAAGACGAGGGTTTTGCGCGTGGTGCTTATAACTTTGACGAAATTCGTTACGACAACTATCTTGATGCGAATGTTATTGTCGAGGCATTGAAGGCGGGTAAGATAGATTTCCGTAACGAGAATTCCTCCAAGGCCTGGGCTGTATCTTATGAAGGAGACTCTTTAAAAGAAGGTCGGCTAATAAAGCGTTTAGTGCCGCTGAACTTGCCGCAGGGCATGCAGGGTTATGCCTTTAACATGCGGCGCGATATTTTTGAGCATAGTATTGTGCGCGAGGCTATTGCCTATGCTTTCGACTTTACTTGGTCAAACAAGACTCTGTTTTACGGGCAATATAAACGTACGCGTAGCTATTTCGATAACTCGGTTCTTGCAGCCCGAGGCTTGCCTGAAGGAGGAGAATTGGCTCTGCTTAATGGGTATCGCGAGAAATTTCCTGATGCTATTCCTTCGCGTGTTTTCACAGAAAGTTACAACCCTCCGCAAAGTGATGGAACGCAACAGAGCCTGCGTCGAAATTTGCAACACGCAGATGAGCTTTTGCGCAGGTCGGGATATAAGACGCAAGATGGCAAGCTTTTTTCTCCACAAGGCAAGCCTATAATGTTTGAGCTACTGCTATTTGACCCTCTGCAAGAGCGCATAGCTTTGCCTTTTGCAAAAAATCTCAAACGTCTCGGTATCACTATGCAGGTTCGCACGGTCGATGCGGCGCAGTATGTTGCGCGGTTAGAGAAATTTGACTTCGATATGATCGTATCCTCGTGGGGTCAGTCCATTTCGCCTGGCAACGAGCAACGCGTCCTGTGGACAACGCAGGCGGCGCAAACACCAGGCAGTAGGAACTACGCTGGTTTAGAGAATAAAGTTGTAGACGCGCTGGTCGAGAATATCATTGTGGCTCGTGATCGCAAATCTTTGAATAGCTCGGTGCGAGCACTTGACCGAGTTTTACAATGGCAGTTTCTTGTCGTGCCCCATTTTCATATTGCTAGTGCGCGTATAGTTTATTGGAACCGCTTTGGCATTCCGAAGAAATTCCCGACTAAGGCTACTCCTAACGTATTGTACTGGTGGATTAAAGCTGGAGATGCTAGCTAAACATAGGCTCTTTGCTATGCTTATCAAAATTGACGCGAGTCTGTAACGCAAAATGCGGACCTATTTTTTACGGCGTTTTTTGTTGATTTTTCCGACTCTGCTCGGAATTTTGTTGCTTAACTTTGCGTTAGTTCAATTTGCCCCTGGCGGTCCTGTCGAGCGATTGCTTGCGCGCATGCATAACGCGGATATAGATGCGAGCGTACGTTTGTCCGGGGCTAGTGCTGGTGAGGTTCAGAATAGTCTGCGTTCGAGCGATAGTTTTGGCTCTTCTTATCGCGGAGCTAGAGGTCTCGAGCAGAAGTTTATCGATTCTTTAGAAAAGCAGTTTGGTTTGGACAAGCCGCCAATACAGCGTTTTGTTTTGATGGTGAAGAGCTATCTGAGCTTTGACTTTGGCTCTAGTTTTTACCGCGACGAGAGCGTGTTGAATTTGATCAAAGAGAAGCTACCTATATCGATTTCTTTGGGTTTATGGACGACTATGATTGCCTATTTTGTCTCTATTCCTTTGGGTATCCGCAAAGCTGTGCGCGCTGGCTCGACATTTGATAGTTGGAGCAGTTTTGCTTTGGTGGTAGGCAGTGCCATTCCTGCCTTTTTGTTTGCTATTTTATTGATAGTGCTTTTCGCGGGTGGTTCATTCTGGTCGATTTTTCCTCTGCGTGGTCTTACTTCAGATAATTTTAGCGAGCTATCTTTGCTAGGCAAGATTGGCGATTATTTTTGGCATCTGCTGTTACCTATTATTGCTATGAGTATTGGAAGTTTGGCGAGCCTAGCGTTGTTGACAAAGAATGCTTTTTTGGAGAATTTGACGGCGCAATATGTAACTAGCGCGCGTGCTAAGGGTGTTGCAGAGCGTAGAATCCTCTACGGTCATGTTTTTCGCAACGCCATGCTTATCGTCATCGCTGGCTTTCCTGCGGCGTTTGTAGGAATTTTTTTTACCTCTACACTGTTCATTGAGATAATATTCTCTCTTGATGGCTTGGGCTTGCTGACTTACCAGGCGATGATTGATCGCGACTACCCCATTTTTTTTGCGAGCTTGTATATTTTTTCTTTAGTTGGTCTGCTGCTTGGCATCCTGACCGACCTAACCTATCACTTCGTCGATCCGCGTATCGATTTTAAGGCTCGAAACTAGTGAATTTCGTTAGATCTATTATACAACTCCCTCTTGTTTTACGAGGTGCATTTTTACGATGGTATTCTGTTCCTCATCGAAAAGCCGGTTTTGTCCGCTTTAGCAAGAATGCACGAGGAGTATGGTCTTTACGAATTTTTCTTATACTAATAGCAGTCAGCTTATTTGCTAATTTTTTGGCAAATGATCGCCCATTGCTCCTCTCCTATAAGGGCGAGCTCTACTATCCAATTTTTAACAATTATCCGGAGACTACCTTCGGTGGCACCTTTCTAACTCCTAGTGACTATAGCGATCCTTTTTTGCGCGAACAGATTGCCAAGTATGGCTTTGCTCTTTGGGCACCTATTCGCTATAGCTTTGATAGCCATAGTTTAGATCTGACTAGCCCCGCCCCCTCGGCACCAGACATACGACATTGGCTGGGCACCGATGATCAAGCGCGTGACGTGCTAGCGCGACTGCTTTACGGTTTGCGCCTTTCGCTATTGTTTGGTTTAACGCTTGCGGTTTTCGCCTCCTTGATTGGTATTTCTGCAGGATTATTGCAAGGTTATTTTGCGGGTGCGCTAGACTTATGGGGACAACGTTTTATAGAGCTTTGGAATGCGATGCCACAGCTATATATTTTAATAATACTCGCTAGCGTTATCACACCATCTGTAGGCTGGCTTCTTGTGATTATGGTTTTGTTTAGTTGGACTAGTCTTGTTGGTTTGGTGCGTGCGGAAGTTTTGCGAGTGCGCAACTTCGATTATGTTATAGCGGCTCGCGCTTTGGGTGCTTCGCATGGGCGTGTTATGCTTCGCCATGTTTTACCTAATGCTTTGGTTTCGACTTTCACTTTTGTTCCGTTCATAGCGGCAGGTTCCCTCGTTACCTTGACGGGTTTAGATTTTCTAGGTTTCGGCTTGCCGCCAGGCTCTCCGTCGATTGGCGAGTTATTGGCACAGGGCAAGAATAACCTACAAGCCCCATGGCTAGGATTAGTGGGTTTTTTTGTGATGGCACTTATGTTGAGCTTAATGGTTTTTATTGGTGAGGCTCTTCGCGATGCCTTCGACCCGCGACGTTGATGTAGGTGCATCGCGGATGCCTCTATTGGAGGTGCGTGGATTATCGCTCGAGATTGCGGGTCGTGCAATTTTGCACGATGTTAGTTTCAGTCTCGCCGCGGGTCAATGCTTGGCGATTGTTGGAGAGTCTGGTGCAGGCAAGTCTCTGACGGGCTTGAGTGTTCCGCAGCTAGTTCCTACGGGCTCTATATTGAGTGGCTCGGTCCTTTATCGCGGCGAAGAACTACTGGGAAAAACGGATAAAGCTATGCGCTCTTTACGGGGCAGACGCATTGCTATGATTTTCCAAGAGCCGTTGAGCGCGTTGAATCCGCTTCATCGTGTTGAAGATCAGATAGCCGAATCACTCTTGACGCATCGAGTTGGTTTGAGCAAGCCTCGCGCGCGAGTTGAGGCTCGTGAATGGATGACGCGAGTAGGTATTCCAGATGTTGCTTATCGCGGTCGTTTTTTACCTCACATGTTATCTGGCGGGCAACGTCAGAGGGTAATGATCGCGATGGCTCTTGCAAATAAGCCAGACCTTTTGATCGCTGACGAGCCAACTACGGCTTTGGATGTTACCCTGCAGGTTCAGATATTGGCTTTGTTGCGAGAGTTTCAAAAATCTCTAGGTATGGGTATCTTGTTCATTACGCACGATTTTGGAGTTTTACGCCGTATTGCCTCCGATGTTGCGGTTATGCAAGAGGGTCGGATCGTCGAGCAGGGGTGCTTGCAAGATGTTTTAACGAAATCTAGCGTTGCCTATACGCGTAGCCTTATTGCAGCGGAGCCGAAGGGACTTCCTAGGGTTATAAAATCGCCACGAGCTAAGAAGTTATCTAATCGGGGAAATGATGCTAGTGAGCCTGTTTCTTCTACCAATCGCCTTATCAGTGCTCATAATCTAAGAGTCTCGTTTGCTCTTCGAGTCGGGCTTTTTGGCAAGGTTCGCGAGAGTTTCTTTGCTCTTGGTAGTAGCACTAGTGGCGTAGACTTTTCACTTGCGTGCGGTGAGTGCTTGGGGGTTGTTGGCGAATCTGGCTCAGGCAAGTCCACCTTAGGATTAGCTTTGTTACGGCTTATCCCAGCGCAAGGTCGAGTATGCTTTGGGGCTACAAAAGAGGCAGGGTTAGATGCAGGACAAGAAATGTGGGAAACGGATGTTTTGACTGCTCCGCGTCTACGGATGCGGCAGCTACGAAGAGAGATGCAGATAGTTTTCCAAGACCCTTTTTCGTCACTGTCGCCGCGTTTGTCTGCTGCAGATATCATTGCTGAGGGACCAGACATACACGGGTTTTTTGCCACACGAGCTGATCGTAAAGCTGCGATTACCAGAAGTTTGGCAGAGGTTGGCTTGTCTGCAGATATGGGTGATCGTTATCCGCACGAGTTTTCTGGTGGGCAACGCCAGCGTATAGCCATTGCGCGAGCTCTGATCTTGCGTCCGCGTCTCCTTGTTTTGGACGAGCCGACCTCATCGTTAGACCTCACGGTTCAGGCGCAAATTTTGAATTTACTGCAAGATTTGCAAACGAGGTTAGACTTAGCTTACCTTTTTATCAGCCATGACTTGAAGGTTATTCGCATGATGGCGCACCGAGTTGTCGTTATGCAGAATGGCGTTATAGTCGAGCATGGTGAGACTGAAAATTTAATCACCAAGCCACAACATCCTTATTCCAAGTCGCTTATTTCTGCTGCTTTCGGTTAGTAATTTGGCAATAGAATTGGCACGAAACCTGCTGTTTATGTAGGGGAAATGCGTTGATGTTGGGCTTTACATTAGCTAAAATGGTCGTATGGGTTTTTTATAGGGCTTCTACGTCGACGATGCGGTTTTCTGGTGAGTTGCGGGAATGCCCACTTCCGGACTCGAACCGGAATGGCGATTCCTC
>JABABG010000040.1 GCA_014238315.1 Alphaproteobacteria bacterium | reverse complement strand
TCGCGACTAGGTTGATAGCCTCGGTCGCGTTCTTCGTGAAAATAATCTCATCGCGCGTCCGTGCGCCAATCGTACGCTGGACCAAGTCGCGCGCGCCCTCGTAGTGTGCGGTCGCCTTCTCGCCTAAACTATGCGCGCTGCGGTGTACGTTCGCGTAGTCGCTCGAATAAAAGTTCGATATCGAATCTATAACTATACGAGGTTTCAGCGCGCTCGCAGCACTGTCAAGGTAGACTAAAGGTTTGCCCGCGTTCAAGCTCGATAAAGCCGGGAACTCGGCGCGGATAGAGCCAATCGAAAAACTAGACGCGTTCTTCGGGCTCGGGCTCGGGTTCAACAAATCGCCCTCATCGCTGGCTAGACGCTCTTCGCTAGAGGCTGGCGGCGGCATCGTCGAGGTAGGATCGCATGGCGGGTCGAATCGGTAATTGTAAGCAGTTATCGCGATAATAGACCTAAATAACGGTAATTATAAGCACTAATAATTCAGAATAGCTCAGATAAGTAGCGTCACGATAGGATGTGTTCGCGTAAGGCAGTCGCGCAATCTTCGCGCTCGCAAGTCAAAGCCTCGCATAAAAAAGCCTCGAGTAGTAATCGCTCGCAAGAAACTACATCGATGCCGCGCGAGCGTAAGTAAAACATTTGCTCCTCGTCTAGCGAACCGATGGTCGCTCCATGGCTGCATTTTACATCGTCCGCGTAAATCTCTAGCTCCGGCTTATGGTAGGCGCGAGCCTTGTCCGAAAGTAACAACGCGCGACTCATCTGGTAACCCCGCGTCCCTTGCGCGTCTTGCGCTACATGTATCTTGCCGTGAAAAACTCCGCTGCCACTATCGTCGATAGCTCCTTTATATAAAGCGTCCGAAACGCAATCCGCTTGCGCATGCACTATCTCCGTGCTGTTGTCTATGTGACCACAACCTTTCGGGCGGTAGCCTCCGTGTAAGGCGCAAGACGAAGCCGTGCCAGATAAGCAGACGCTGATACCTTGACGAAGCACACCACTCGTGCGCAGAGACGAAATATGGCGGTAGTGGGCTGAACTACCCAAACGCACGACCGTGCGCGTAAAGCAGTGGCTAGTCGCACTACTGCTATGCAAAACAACATGCTCGAGGCTCGCCTTCTCGCCAACCTCTATTTCTAAAAAGTCATTCGTACAGCAGTTCGCCGCTCCTTGCAGGGAGCTCTGAAAAATAACCGCCTTGCTACCAGAGGCTACCTCGACGCGTAGTCGCGTCTGTAGCAAGCGCAAGGATGTATCAGAGCTGACTGTCTTCGAGCTGGTTGTCTTTGAGTTAGTCGTCTTTGAGTTAGTCGTCTTGGAGTTAGTCGTTTTGGAGCTGGCAGAATCTTGTCCCGCAAGTTTATCGTTACTCGCTAGCGAAACTATATGCACTAAAGGATGCTCGCCAGCCAAGACCAGCTTCCAAGACTCGCAACGCGAGGCGAGGTTCAACGCCGCCATTGGCTCCAACGCATCTACCGGTGCTAGGTCCGCGTAAGGGGTCAGTTGCAAACCTTCGTGGTCATTTTGCAAGCAGCTATTCTGCAAGTAGCAATCCTGCAAGCAGCCATCGATAAATAGCAAGGTAACGCTCTCGGCAAAACAAGCTAGCTCGCTTGCCAAGCTAGCAGAGGCAGATTTGGCAAGAGAATTGGCAAGCGAATTGGCAAGAGTATCGGCAAGCAGTCGCTCTGCACCTTCAGCCCCCCCCGTCCCTCCCGCTTTTGCACTAGCAGAGTCTGTCGCTAGCCGTAACTGTCTATCCGCTAAGCTGTTGAGGGGTGTATACTTCCAGCCCTCAGCGCAGGGCGAGTGTTTTTGTGGCAGTCCGTATTTGAGAAAAATATCGCGTGCCTCCCCCTCATCGCGCAACAGACCACGCTCAAATTTCGGTAGCAACACCGAGGCGGGGCTATTCTTGTCCATCTACTCAGCGACCATATTCAAAATCATCATGTCCAAATCATCATATCCAAAATTACCATGTCGCAAATTATGTAGACTATCTACTAGCCTACGCCGTTGCGCGCGGTTTCATTAGCGTCCAGTCTCCCTAGCCTGACGCTGCTGCCTGCAGGTCGCCATAACCGCTCGCCTCCAGCTCAGCGCACAAAGACTTGTCGCCAGATTTCACTATCCTGCCATCGATGAGGACATGCACCCGATCCGGCTGGATATATTCCAATAGCCGTTGGTAGTGCGTGATTATCAGAAAGCTGCGTTTGCCATCGCGCATGCCCTCAAGACCATTCGCAACGCTACGCATCGCGTCTATATCAAGACCAGAATCCGTCTCGTCTAGTATCGCCAGCTTCGGACGCAATACCG
>JABABG010000123.1 GCA_014238315.1 Alphaproteobacteria bacterium | reverse complement strand
TTTTGCAAGGATGATTTTGCAAGGATGATTTTGCAAGGATGATTTTGCAAGGATGATTTTGTAGGGGCTTATTCTACGAAACGCGAGATATTTTGCGAAGCATTTTGCGAGAATGAATTTTCTATCAAAAAATTGTGATGCGCCATCACGAGCATGTGATTAGACATTGGCTCGAGTGTGGCTAGACTACAAGTGTCTTTGCAAGAGCAAGCTACAAGAGCGACTTTGCAACATGACGCATAACGAAATCCCCACGCTTACCTCTCCCTCCCAAAGCGTGGGGATTTCTGCTTTATATAGTATCACAATATGCGTGCTTTGGGGTGTATATTATGCGATGTTTTACGCTTTTTTGACTTTGACGCCTTTTTGACTTTGACTTTAGGGCTTATTGTGCTTTACGGGCTCAGCTATGGAATTTTTTTGCGAGCAGGTATATTTCGTTTGCCGACTTTCTACTAGCCTGCGGTTTTATTAGGTGCAGTTTAGAGAATCGAGTTTTCAGGCTGTCTAGCAGACTTTTTTCAGCTGCCGAATGCCTTAGTTTTGTTAGGAAATCCCCGCCTTTGAGCAACGATTGCAAGACGAGCGGCATTATATTTTCTAGCAGACTAGCGAACCTATCGTTATCGATTCGCGCCATTCCTATGGTATCGGGGGCGAGGTCGGATATAATGCAATCGGGCTTTCCGCCGAGCAACTTGACGATATTTTCGGCTATTTCTGGAAATTTTTTCTGTTCTTGCAGATTCTCCTGCATTATCTGCAGACGCTGTGCGGCGTAGTTTTCGTGGAGCGGAGCTATGGTTTTTTGGTCGATGGCGAGTAGCTTGGCGTTGGGTGCTACTTCCAGCACGACTTGCGACCATCCGCCTGGTGCTGCGCCCAATTCTAGTATGCGTTTTTTTTCTGAGCAGACTCGGTATTTGTCTTCTATTTCTAGCAGCTTGAAGGCGGCGCGACTACGATATGGCACTCCTTCGCCATTTGCTTTTGCGCCATTTGCTTTTGCGCCATTTGCTTTTGCGCCATTTAGCCCTTGTCCTTGGTGGCTTTCAGCTTGGAGGCTTTGTCGATTGAATCTAGCGAGGGCGAATCGATCTGGCTTGCTGTAGCTATTCTTACCATCGAGTCTGCGCCCGTCGAGCCTATGCCCGTCGAGTCCAGGGTTGCCTATTTGCTGGTATATATTTTTTCTTTTAGTTTTTTTAGTGATTCCGCTATTTTTTTTAGGAACCGCGAATCCGAACAACCTAACTTTATTCATGGCTGTTTTGCGAGTCTGGCGAGTCGCTTGTCTGCGGGCTACTTGTCTGCGGGTTGCTAGTTTGTAACTTGCTTTCTTCTTGGTCGATTATTTCGGCGATGATTCCCTCGCGCAAGCCTCTATCCGCGATGACGATATTAGCCAGCGGGAATTGCTCGAAGAGGCAAATGACCATAGCGCACCCAACAGCGAGCATATCCGCCCTATCGGCACCGACACAGCCGTAGGTAGCGCGCTGTTCTCGTTCGAGCTTTCTGATATGGTTAGCGACATGGCATGCGCTTTCGATGTTGAGCTGTTCTCCGTCGATTTGTTTTCTATTGTATTTTTCGTATCCGTATTGCAGGCAAGTTAGCGATGTTAGGACGCCGGACGCTCCTACGCATGAGACTTGATTGTTTTCGAGATGCTGTGAGATAGCGTTTTTCTGGTTGAACTCTTTCAGGTCATCGGCGATGGACTGCCTAATTTCTTCGAGTTTTTCGTCGTCGATTGTGCCTATTCCGAATTTTTCTTTTAGTATAGCCAAGCCACTTGGCAGCGATAGGATGTTTATTATTTGCGGTTTTTTATTTTGGTTCATATTGAGCCATGCGATCTGCAGGCTACCTCCGCCTATATCGAAGAGCAATCCGAAGGGTTTATCTGGCTTGAAGAGGTTTCTGCAAGCGAGCAGAGCGAACTGCATTTCTTTTTTTGGAGATATGATATCGAAGTCGATGTTTAGTTTTTGCCGAATTTCATCGACGAGTTCTTGACTATTTTCAGCTCGGCGAAATGATTCTGTAGCGACGGCGATGATAAGGCTAGGCTTCCACTTTTCGAATTTTCTAACGAATCCTTCGAGAGCTCTGATGCTTCGCTGCATGGATTCTTCGGACAGTTTTCCGCTAGTCGCGAGCTTTTCGCCCAAATATACGGGCACGCTAGCTGCGTCGAGTATTTTGAAAGGCGCCCCCCGCCCCAGTATGTATTGCACGACGACCATCCTGCAGGAGTTTGTTCCCAGATCGATGGCTGCGTATCTTTTAGGTATTGGTTTCATATTTTTTATATTTTACTTTAGAAGGGTTTTAACTTCTAGGATTTATCGATTATCGGGGAGCTATTTTTTACGCAATCGAGTAGCTCTAGAGCGGTTTTTTCGATTAGCCTGAGGTCCTGCTCGCGCGAGAGCCTATGGTCTCCTTGTTGCACGACTATTGCGAGAGCATCTTCGGCTTCTATGACTTGGAAGCATTCTAGCACATGATTAAATGGCACGACCTGGTCATTCAATGCGGCGATTACCCTGACTGGTACTTGGCAAGGTATTTTTTTTGCCTTATCGAGCAGATGATGCTTCCGAGCCTCGGTGATGAATTTTTTTGTTAGTATGTATCCTTGTTCTGGGGTTTTTCCTTCTTGGCACCATTTTCCACAACCTCCGTCCATTATTTTTTTTTGTTCTTTTTTGGGGAAGGATGGCAGCAGCAGTTTTTCTGGGAAGTCTAGTGCGGGAGCGATGAGCATCATTGCGGCGACATTTTTTCCTCGCGCTTTTAGGATATGGCTAGCGATCCATGCGCCCATTGATGAACCGACGACAATCCAGCGCGCTGCGACTTTAGAGCAAGCGTGATCGAAGACGACGAGACTATCTTCGATCCATTGTCCGATTGTCGCTTCTTCGATTTTTCCGCCCGACTTTCCGTGTCCGCGGTAGTCGAATAGGGTTGCTGCGATATTTTTTTGCTCGGCGAGAGAGAACAACCTAGTAGCTTTAGTACCAGTCAGGTCGGAGGTATATCCACAGCAGAAGAAGATTCCGATGTTTTCTTGCCCCTTTTGGCGAGCGCGCACTGCCAACGAAATATTGTCGTTAGTTTTGATAGAATAGTATTCGTTGAGAGAAGTTTCCATGCTTTCGTTACCGCTTTACGCTTTGTAGCAAAAAATAAGATTTTATTAGGAAAAAACTTGCCAAAAATTTTTATTACTCTACCTTAGCGAAGATTGCCTGAGCTACAGCAAGGTGGTAGCGAGGGGGGGCTGGTGGGCGTTTATGACGCCTTGCTTCACGGAGGTTATCATTTTCATCAGGCGACAGGCGACAGGTGGCAGGCGACAGGTGGCAGGCGACAGGTGGCAGGTGGCAGGCGACAGGTGGCAGGTGGCAGGTGGCGGGCGGTTTTTTGCGGAGGGCTGGTAGAATTCTAGCGGTGGATTCTGCGATGGGATTCTGCGATGGGTTTCTACAGATGAGATTCTGTTAGGGGTTTTTATAGGGGGATTTTTGGAAGCTAAAGGAGATTACAAAATGCCGAAGGAACGATTGCGTCCAGAGACGCTTGCGTTGCACGCGTCTTACAGAAGGGACGAGACGACGAGGTCTATTGCGGTTCCTATTTACCAGACAGTAGCCTATCAATTTGACGATGTTGCGCATGCAGCCAGCTTGTTTAGTCTAGAGAAGTTCGGCAACATATACACTCGAATAATGAACCCGACGAGTGCGGTTTTGGAGGAGCGTATCACAGCTCTTGAGGGCGGAGTTGGAGCTTTAGCGGTTAGCTCTGGTCAGGCGGCTTCTGCGTTTTCGATACAGAATTTGGCTAGGAGTGGCGACAACATAATCAGCTCGACCGATTTGTATGGCGGCACTTGGAATTTATTTGCGAATGGTCTGAGGGACTTAGGCATCGAGGTTCGCTTTGTGGATCCGAGCACGCCCGAGAACTTCCGTACTGCGAGCGATGATCGCACGCGGGCATTTTATGGCGAGACTTTGGCGAACCCTAAGTTATATCCATTTCCGATCGAGGCGGTTAGTGCTATTGGCGATGATTTGGGTATTCCGCTGATAATGGACAACACCGCGGCGCCTATATTGTGTCGTCCGTTTGATTTAGGAGCGCACATCATAGTCTACTCTCTTACGAAGTACATAGGCGGTCATGGCACTTCGATAGGCGGTCTTTTAGTCGACAGCGGTCGCTTTGATTGGGGCAAGCATGGCTCTCGTTTTCCTACTCTGAACAGCCCGGATGCGAACTACCACGGCACTATTTTTTCTGAGGCTGTCAAGCCGCTTGGTCCGATCGCCTACATTCTTCGCGCGCGGGTAGTATTGCTACGAGATTTTGGCTCAGCTTTAGCGCCGATGAATAGTTTTTTGCTACTGCAAGGGCTAGAGACTTTGCCTCTGCGCATGTCGGCGATCTGCCGTAACGCTCAGGTTATAGCGGAGTTTTTATGCAAGCATAGGGCGGTTTCGCGAGTTGTCTATCCAGGTCTATTCGAGGGCTCTGAGGGCGAGCATGCGCGAGCTATTCTCTCTGGTGGTTTTGGGGGTTTGATCAGCTTTGAGCTGAAGGATGGGATAGAGGCGGGCAAGAGCTTTATCGATTCTTTGCGTTTAGTCTACCACGCGGCGAACATTGGTGATGCGAGAACTTTGGCGATTCACCCAGCTTCGACGACGCAATCGCAGCTATCGGCGGAGGATCGAGCAACGAGCGGGGTAACGGACGGCTACGTTCGCCTATCGGTAGGGATAGAGCATAGCGATGACTTGCTTGCGGACATCGAGCAGGCGTTGGATGCTTGTTGCTCTGGTCAATAGGATTGTCTGGCTAGTTGGCGGATGATTTGTGTTATATGATTAGTAATAGTTTTGCGATTATTTTTGCCTGATGCCTATTAAGGTTCCCGACGACCTTCCAGCCCGCGCTATTCTTTCGCGCGAGGGCGTGCGTTTAATTGAGGAGACGGACGCGTTGCGTCAAGACATACGGGCTCTGCGCATTTTGTTTGTCAATTTGATGCCGGACAAGGTATCTACGGAGACTCAGTTTGCGCGCTTGCTTGGCAACACGCCATTGCAAGTAGAGGTAGTTCTGCTACGCACGGCGAGCTACGAGTCGCAGACAGCCTCGAAGCGTCACCTACTAGATTTCTATCGTTATTTTACCGGTGTTGAGAATGAGGAGTTTGACGCGTTGATCATCACTGGCGCGCCGGTCGAGCACCTGCCTTTTTCCGATGTTGCTTACTGGGACGAGCTCTCGCGTATTATGTCTTGGGGTGATAGTCGTATTGCGGAGGGCAGGCTGGGGGGTTGTTTGTATATCTGTTGGTCTGCGCAAGCAGCGCTTTACCATCGGCATGGAGTTCCCAAGCATGCGTTGCGCGAGAAGTTATTTGGTCTATTTCCGCATCGTCGTCTTCGGGCGAGCTCACCTTTGCTAGCGGGTTTTGGCGAGGCGCCATTTGCGGTTCCGGTTTCGCGTTATACTGAGACTAGGCAATCTGACTTACCGAGTGGCCTAGAGGTTTTGATAGATTCGGACGAGGCGGG
>JABABG010000105.1 GCA_014238315.1 Alphaproteobacteria bacterium | reverse complement strand
TGAGACTATGCGAGTTCCCCCCCACGATAAGTCTATTTATGGTCTGATCGAGGGGGGGATTCGTGTTTAAGGTTATGGATTCAGTTCGGTTAGGAGGACTTGCCAGGAGGACTTGCCATGAGAGCTTGTTAAGCGTAAGGAATTAATTTACCTAATAATTGAATTCTGATATGCACAAGCCACCCCGCTATGCTATAGGTAGTTTTACATCGGGCGATGGCAAGCGGAGCTGGCGGGCGGGCGAGCAGAGTTAAGTAGGCGTAGTAGAGGGGAGCAGGATTAGGCAAGCAAAGGGGGAAGGGGGCAAAAGCGGAGCAAAGTGGGCGAAGGGAGAATATTTTATGAGTAAGGTTTCATCACAACACGCGTTAAGCCTTGAGAAGATAGGGGTTGTTTTTCCGGCGAGTTTGGGTTCTGGCGATGTTGTCGCTCTGAACGATGTCAACTTGGCGATGAAGGAGCGCGAGTTTATCGTTGCGCTTGGTGCCTCTGGTTGTGGTAAGACGACGTTGTTGAATGTTATGGCTGGCTTCATCAAGCCTACGAGTGGTCGTATTTTGATGAAGGGCTCTGAGGTTGAGGGTCCCGACCGCTCTCGCGGGGTTGTTTTTGAGGAGGTTATGGGTCCTGGTAAGGATCGCGGAGTTGTTTTTCAAAAGCACGCCTTGCTACCGTGGCTTGATGTTTTGCAAAATGTTTCTTTCGGCTTGAAGTTGCAAGGAGTGGGAGAGAGGGAGCGGATAAAGATAGCGCGCGCTAATTTGGATTTGGTAGGCTTGAGGGATTTTGAAAAGCATCCTATTTTCCAGCTCTCTGGTGGCATGCAGCAACGGGTTGGCTTGGCGAGGGCATTGACCTCGAACCCTGAGATATTACTTATGGACGAGCCTTTAGG
Organism: Alphaproteobacteria bacterium; assembly: GCA_014238315.1. Classification (GTDB taxonomy): domain Bacteria; phylum Pseudomonadota; class Alphaproteobacteria; order JABAAW01; family JABAAW01; genus JABAAW01. The sequence continues at coordinate 34,689 of JABABG010000105.1, read as the reverse complement.
TGCGCTTGATGCCTTCACGCGCGAGACGATGCAAGAGTTAGTTTTGAATGTTTGGCATAAGACTCATAAGGCGGTATTTTTCATCACGCACAGCGTTGAAGAGGCGTTGTTTATGGCGACCAGATTGATAGTTATGTCGCCTCGCCCTGGTCGGATAACGCACGAATACGATCTAACATTTTGGAAAGATTTTTTGGACAAGGGAGACGCTCGCAAGATTAAATCTCGTTCGGACTTCATAGACATGCGCGAGAAGATTCTTTCTATCATCCATGGCGAGGAGGAGGCAGAGTTCTAGTTTCACCAGAGTGCTTTACTAGAGCACTTTTACTAGAGTTTCTGTTTTTATAAAGGAGACTAAAAATGAGCCCAGCTAAAACGACATCGAAGAAAGTTTCTTCTACCTCATTAGCATCGCGCGTTGATATGTGGTGGGGTACTTTTGTTGGTCGCCGCGCAAAAGGAACTGGCAAAGGAAGTGCTGGCGAGGCTAAGGCTATAGATTCCTACGGCGCGCCTGGTAGTGGCAAAAGCGGATTGATTAGCATCTTTACGATTGCATCGATATTGTCATCTTGGTGGATATCCACTTCTTATGGTTGGGTTCCGCCATTATTTTTACCACCGCCTGAGATTGTTTGGTCGAAGTTTTTGCGCATTTCTTGTGTGCCGACATATTTGCAAGAGTTTCAGAATTACTTGGGTTTGAGCAATTTGACCCCCGATAAGTGCGTTGGCTTTAACGACAGCACTTTGTTGCAGCATTCCTTTGCTAGTCTTCAGCGAGTATTCACCGCTTTTGGCTTTGCGGTTATAGTTGGAGTTCCTATTGGCATTTCGATGGGTATGAGTCGTGTTTCGCGAGGGGTTTTTGACCCACCAATTGAGTTTTACCGCCCGATTCCGCCTCTTGCGTACTTGCCTTTGACTATCATTTGGTTTGGTATTGGCGATGTTTCGAAGATTATTTTGATTTTCCTTGCGTGTTTTGCGCCTCTTGCCCTGAACGCTCGTGCTGGAGTTCGTTCTGTCTCGATCGAACAGATTCATGCCGCGTATTCGATGGGTGCGACTTCGCGTCAAGTTGTTTGGCATGTGGTTTTGAAGGGCGCGTTGCCTGAGATTTTGACTGGCATGCGGGTTGCGATAGCGTTTGGCTGGACGACTCTAGTTGCAGCCGAGATGGTTGCGGCGAAGGCGGGCTTGGGAGTTATGGTTTTGAACGCGGCGCGTTATCTTGCGACGGACATCGTCTTTTTGGGTATCATCGTTATCGGTCTTATAGCTTACTGCTTTGACCTAGTTATGCGTTGGGTCGAGCGCACCTTGGTACCTTGGAAGGGTAAGGTATAGCTCTCTTTGCGTTAGCTGCCAGGGTTAGTTGCCAAAGGGTTAGCTGCAAGGGTTTAGCTAGCGCAACAAGGTTTACCTCTCCCCCGCGTCCGCCTTGCTTGCAAGAGCCTATTGTTCTATTGCTTTTTATCAGCTTGTTCTATTATTTTTTATCAGCTGTTTTTTATCAGTCTGTGGGTGGCGCATCTAGCGCGTGCTTGTGGCTATAGTTTTACGGATAAGAGTTAGTCTCATTGCTCCTACAAGCCGATAGCGTTTATCATTGCGACTGCCAGACGCTTTTGCGTTCTTTATCGGATGGGCAGATTGGCTTAGTTTATGTCGACCCGCCCTTTAATACTGGCAAGAGGCAAGAATTGCGTCAGTTGCGCTGTAGACAACTATCGGACAAGGAGGCTACGGGCTCTGGCTCTACGGTAGCTAATCGCGCCCGATCTTTCTATCGTGGTTTTGGTGATCGTCTTTACGCGCGCGAAGAGGTATCACGGATCGGCTACGACGACAAGCGCGCGGACTATATTTCTTGGCTACGAGAAATAATGACGGAGGCGCATCGAGTATTGAGCCCTCAAGGTTCACTATTTTTGCACTTGGATTGCCGCGAGTCTCACTATGCGAAGGTTATGCTGGACGAGGTTTTTGGACGCGATTGTTTTCAAAACGAGATAATTTGGTCCTACGACTTTGGCGCGCGTTCAAAAAAGAAATGGTCTGCCAAGCACGATACGATTCTTTGGTATAGCAAGGATTCGTCTCGCTACTGCTTTAACTACGATGCGATAGATCGTATTCCGTATTTGGCGCCAGGTCTTGTTGGTGCTGAGAAGGCAGAACGGGGTAAGACGCCGACGGATGTATGGTGGCAGACGATAGTTGCGACGCAAGGTCGGGAGCGAACGGGTTATCCCAATCAAAAGCCGCTTGCTATTGTCGAGCGCATTATTCGAGTTCACTCGTTGCCGGACGATTGGGTTTTAGATTTTTTTGCTGGTAGCGGCACTACGGGGGAGGCTGCGAGGAAGCATGGCAGGCATTTTGTGCTAGGCGATAAGTCTATTGCTGCGATCAGGGTTATGCGGGATAGGTTTTCTAGCTACGAGAACATTTGTTTTCCTCGATTAGGGAAGAGGTCGGCACGCTAGAGCTCTTCTGAGATTTTTTGCTGGTATTTTTTGCGCTGTTTTCCTGCTCTGGATTTCTTGCGTTGTTTTCCTGCTCTGGATTTTTTGCGCTGGATTTTTACTGGTAGTGTCGGACTACGGGAGAGGCTACGAGAAAGCCTACGAGAAAGCCTGGCAGGCATTTTGTGCTAGGCGATAAGTCTATTGCTACGATTAGGATTATGCGGGATAGGTTTCCTAGCTATGAAAATATTTGTTTCTACGATTGAGAGTAGGTCTGTACGCTAGAACCCATCTGAGATTTTTTGCTGGTATTTTTTGCGCTATTTTTTTGCTTTGTTTTTTTCGGCTACTAATTTTCTTTCGCTATTTTTTCACGTTTGTTTTTTCGCGTTTGTTTTTTCGCGTTTGTTTTTTTCACTCCTATGCTGTTTTTTCACGCTTTTTTTCGCGCTTGCTTTTTTCACTCCTACCCTTTTCGTTTCTGTTCTTTTTATCCCTGCTTGCCCCGCCCCTTTTGCTTTTGCTTGTCCCGCCCCTTTTGCTTTTACCCCCTCCACTCTCTTTGCTCCAGCCCGCCCCACCCCTTTTGCTTTTGCTTGTCCTGCCACCTCTTTTGCTTTTACCCCCTCCACTCTCTTTGCTCCAGCCCGCCCCTGCTCTTTTACTATTACTTTCATGACTATTGGCACGGCTGGCCAATCGAAGAATCTCCTGAGCGAGCTTTTTAGGTACCGAACATAGTCATTTGCGACTGGCGCATTGGCGTGAATTACGAATAGCGGCGGAGCTGCATCTACTTGGCTAGCGTATCGCAATATTATTTGTCTACTCCGATATATTGGAGGTCTATGTATTTTTTGCGCTTGTTCCAGCCATGCGTTCACTTTAGCGGTTTTTTCTCTTCTAGTAGTTAGGTAGTGCAGTTTTTTAGCGGTTTTAAACATAACCGAGAAGTTGCTATCGTATAGAGCCGACAGAGTTATTATCGGCAGCCCTTGAAAATCTGGCAAAACATGGGAACCTACTATTTCTTTGAGCACTACTTTTTGTTGCGCATGCGAAACTAAGTCCCATTTATTCATAAGCAGCATAAGGGGTTTTCCACGATTTAGTACGCGTTTCGCAATGATTAATTCTTGTTTCTTGATCCCCCCACCCTCCAAAGATGACAGAGAACGTCTAGCTTGATGGGGCGGTTGCTCGTGCGGCGGGCGAGCACCAGGGGTAGGGGGTGGCATCGGCGGTTGCTCGTGCGGTGGACTCTCGCTAGAGGCAGGGGGTGACGTTGGCGGTGGCAAAGAAGTCGTCGAATCCATAAACGACTTAGAATCATAAGGTCCGAAAGGCAAACTAGTCGAAAATAAATTCGGAGAATCTATCACTAAAGCAACAACCGACGACATGCGTAGAAATCTAAGCGAATCTCGAGACGAGGCTTCCTCTATAGGATCGCCGCTAGCGGAAACCCTGCTCCTTCTACGCAAGCCAGCTGTATCAACTATCGTCGCGCACTCGTCTCCGCAATGCCACAGCGCATCTACCGCGTTACGCGTGGTGCCAGCTATCTCCGATACTAGCATTCTCTCATCGCCTAACAACCTGTTGGCAAGCGTAGACTTGCCGCTATTCGGTACGCCCAATAGCGCAAGCGAAAAGCAAGAAGAAGCTCGTGGTAAAGGTTCGCTAGATGCGATAGGTGCGCCAGAGTAGCTACTAGAGTAGCTATCCCGCAAAACAACTCCGCAAGGTCGTTCGGGAAAAGTTAATCTATCTATACAATCGAGTAACCTTCCTATCCCCTGCCCTTGCAAAGCCGATACTAGCAATAGCTCTGCAAAACCAAGGCTCGTGCAAGGCTCAGGTACATTCTCTAAGCCCTCGCCCTTGTTCGCTACAACTATTACCCTTTTGCCTCTTAGTATCTTCGCAAGGTCAAGCTCAATAGATGTCAAAGCCGTACGAGCATCTAGCACAAATAAAACTAACGCAACCTCCTCTAACAGCTCGCGTGTCTTATGCCAAGCTTGAGCGTAGCACTGTTTGTCTAAGTTCTTATTGACCCCATCTAACTCGGCTCCCGCAGTGTCGATCAAGCTCAGAGAGCCATTAGGTAGCATCAGTTCGCCTTCTATCCAATCCTGAGTCATGCCAGCAACGGAGGTCGTCGGAGAGCGTTGCATGCGCAACAATCGGTTAAATAAGGTCGATTTTCCAGTATTAGGCCTGCCGACTATCAGAACGCGCGGCTTATCTCCTATCGTGGTTGCCAAAAAGCCACTAGCTCGTCTAGAGCTAATTTTACGATTGGCGTCATGCGTTCGTTCCAGCGTTTCGTCTTTTTTAGATTTAAAACCTCCTCGCGTTCGCCCGCCTAAGCGAGGCGTTTCGCTCCTTTTATCGTCCGCGGTTTTGCGCACTATCTATATAGCCCCTTTGTTCGCGCGCCACATACATTGCACACTAAAGTATTAATTTATTCGATAATTATTCGAAGGCGTGAATACTACCCTTGCTATCCAAAAGAAAGAGCATCTTACCCACCGCTATAGGATTGGTCGTGAATTTATTGCTAAATTTTTGCTTCGATATGATAGTCCCATCAAGCGCATTGAGGGTTATAACCTCGCCGTTCGAGCCACTAACTATAAGCCTGCCGTCCGCCAGTAGCGGTCCATTCCAGAATACCGACTTACCCTTTTTCTTCGCATTCGAGTGGGCTGTTAGTTGCTGCTCCCATACAACCTTGCCGTCCTTTATGTCTAGTGCAGATATAATGTTATTGCTGTCGACAACAAAAATATAATTTTCGAAAAGAGCCAGCCAGCTTGCCGCGGCTAAATGAATACGCCATAGAATCGCTCCAGAGGCGAGGTCTAGTGCTACAGTCTTACCGGAATAGCTACTAGCGTAGACCACGCCATCTGAGATAACTGGTGGAGTCGAGATGTCTAGGATGTCTGTTAGCGCGTCGTTTCGACGCGCCGTGATATTAACCTTCCACAGAGGCTGTCCGTTGGCTGAATCTAGCGCGAATAGAGTGCCGTCTCCGTAGCCGATTATCGCGTAGCGACCTATAATCGCCGCAGCTGGGGCTAGCGTAAGTTGTGCAGTCGTTTGGTTCGGTGATTGGTGCTGCCACAGAACTTCGCCATCCAGAGAAAATGCTAAAACACGATGGGTCGGGGTTATCGCTAGGATACGCTGACCGCTGACCGCTGGTGCGCTACGCAAGGGAAAGGGAAAGCTATGGCTCCATAATACCTCACCATCTTCTGCTGCTAGCGCAAAAATACTGCCAGACCCTGTCGTGACTATCAGCTTTTGCTCCGACAAGGCTAAGCCTCCGCCGAAGCCTTTCTCCTTTTTAATTTTCAAGTTTTGTTGCCATACTCGCCTCCCCGTTTCTATATCGAAGGCTGAAACCTCTCCTTTGCCGTTGAAAGAAAATAAGCGAGAGGCACTTGCTATAGGGGTCGCCTGCAGGGGCTTGTCTGTCGTTCGTCTTGCGCCTGCACCGATTGTAAAGCGACGCTTCCATTGCGGCGTGATATTTAGGTGTGGGGGTGTGTGCAGTGCTGAAAAAAGCTCTTGCTGCCAGCCCGAAGTTGATAGCGTGCTGGGTAGATGGATACTACGCTCAGAATTATTAGCTACCTTTATCCGCCGTGCGCTTTCGAATCCAGATAGGTCTACGCGCTTGCCTGGAAGTTTCTTTTCTGCGCAACCGCTGATGCCAACGCTTGCAAAAATAAGCACAAGCAACAGCCGCACTGCAATAGGAGTGATGCTAGCATCAACCCTTGCGCTAGATATTGCGCTAGATATTGCGCTAGATATTGCGGATGACCGTCGTAGGGCAGGGAGTTTCGCAATCATGTTTTATACCGATTCTATCTGGACTATTGATGGATAGTTTATTTTTTTACTTCTCGGCGCTTAGCCCAAGTGCTGTCTGCGCTTGTTCTATCTTGGTGCGCAACTCTGGCGCGATCGTTCCTAGCGACAAAGCATTTTCTAGGTCCTCTTGCGCCTCCACAACCCTGCCTCCTTCTGCTAATATTATGCTCGCCTTAAGGTATAGCGCTAGGGCTCGGAGCGAAGCGTCATCCTTGCTTCCGTTGGAAAGCGTTAGCGGAGATAGCAACCTCAGCGCATCTTCTAGCTTACCTTGTTTGATGCTATTCGACGCCTGCCATAACCGAGCATAGTTGCGATAGAGCTTGTCATTCGATTGCTCTGCTACAACTTCCTCTAAAGTATCGTGTGCTAACTGCCATTGCTTCTGACCGCTCAGAATTTGTGCGCGTTTGAAAGCCCAAAGAATCTTATAACCTGCAAGCAATTCATGACCACCTTCTAGGTTATCGATGGGGACCTCTTTTGTTGCTGTAGCGGGTTTCGTCTTTGCCAACAGCTCGAAAAACCTTTCGCCAGACTGTAGCAGGCGTTTGTCTCGTGCTTGTTGCCAAAGTTGCCAGCCCAAGCCGACGCTCAAAGCGACAACAAGCGCGGCTATTGCCAAAATGCGATAGCGTCGCCACCATGCCATCAGGCGATCATAGGTAAGAGCCTCGTCAATCTCGCGGAAAATCTCTGTCATCTTATATACTCGTTATAGTATTGCTACATATAGCAATACTATAAGGCTACTTGCTATAGTTCTACTAATCCAGAATCAATCATTAAATAGATATAAGCAATTAAATAAAATACGGTTAACCTAACTACAAGCTATGGCTATTGCGCTATGGTTATTGCGCTGTGGTTATTGCTCCATGCCGTGTTCTGCTAGAAGCTGGCAAAAAATAAAATGATAACAGAGGAGGAGGGGAGCAATGGCAGAAAAATACGATGTTATAGGCATAGGACATGCATTGGTCGATGCGGTATACTCGACGACCGACCAATTCATAATCGAGCAGAAGTTAGTCAAGGGGCAAATGGTGCTGTGCGATGGTGAGCGCATGGAGGTTTTGCGAAAAAATCTGGTAGGCTCGCCCAAAGCAATCGTCGCTGGCGGGTCTTGCTCTAATACCATAGCCTTGCTTGGCAGACTTGGCGCGAAGTGCGCTTTCTTAGGAAAGGTTGCCGACGACATAGAGGGGCAGAGGTTCGTAGAATCCATGCTCGAATGCAAGGTCGAGCCTATACTGAAAATGCAAAAGAAAATGCAAAACAGGTCGGCTGAAAACGCTACCGGGCAGTGTCTCGTGTTAATAACAGAGGATGCTCAGAGAAGTTTCGCAACGCATCTAGGAATCGCCGCAAATCTGAAACCCCAAGAAGTCGATGAGCCTATCATCGATAAGGCGAAATACCTATACCTAGAAGGCTATCTTCTCGGAGGTGAAAAAGGACGGCTATTATTCGAGGCTGCGGCTCGCGCTTACAAACAAAATCGACATGAAGCTATAAAACCAAAAGGGAAGGTCGCACTTTCCTTATCAGACCCATTCTGCGTAGAGCAAAATCAAAAGCACTTTCGCCAATTCATCGAGCAGCATGTCGATCTGCTATTCGCAAACGAAGCAGAGGGCAAGGCTCTATTGCAACTCGAAGGGGAGCTACTCAGCGATAAATTGCGCACAAACCTAGAGAAAAAAATCACAGAGCTAGACTGCCAAGCATGCATTACATACGGTGCTGACGGGGCGTTGCTTCTCGATGAGAACGCAAAAGCCACATTCGCCCTACCTCAAAAAGCCGAAAATTGCATCGATACTTCCGGTGCAGGAGACGCTTTTGCTGCCGGCATACTATTCGGTCTAGCAAAAGGCTGGGGCTTGTCTAAAGCAGGGCGGTTAGCTAATAGGCTCGGTGGTGCGATAGTCGAGCAAGTAGGTCCTAGGCTGATAGGGGATGTAAAGCATTTCCTCGAGTAAAATTAAAATAGCTAACTCTGGTGTTAAGCATAAAATAGTACAAAAAACTTAGCGGGCGATAATGGTTTTCTCCGAACAAGAACGAGTAGAGCGGCTGCAACTTTTGCGCAGTCCTCGGGTCGGTCCTATAACATTCAGGCATCTACTAAAGCGGTACGGTAGCGCGCGAAAGGCGCTGCTCGCGCTACCAGAGCTCGCAAGAAGGGGCGGGGCAAAAGCGAAAATTAAGCCAAACTCTAGTGCTCAAGCAAGCGAAGAAATGGCGCGCGTAGATAAAGTAAAGGGAAAAATGATCTTTTGGGGCGAGGAAGACTATCCACAGAATCTATTCGTTCTAAACGACGCTCCGCCAGTAATAACAGTGCTCGGGCAGCCGCAACTCTTGCTAATGACAAGCATATCTATTGTTGGGACTAGAAATGCCTCAGCTAACGGGTTGCGATTCACCGCAAAAATAGCAAAGGAATGCGGCGAAGGTGGATACGTCGTCGTGTCTGGTATGGCAAGAGGAATCGATACAGCAGCTAACTCCGCTACAATAGAAAGTGGCTCGATAGCCGTTCTCGCAGGAGGAGTTGATCATATATATCCATACGATAACCGAAAACTATACCACAGCCTTGTAGATAGAGGTGCTATCGTCTCCGAAATGCCCATCGGATTCAGCCCGACCGGAAGGCATTTTCCAAGGCGAAACCGAATCATCGCCGGACTATCCGTAGGTACCGTCATCATCGAAGCCGCTCGAAAGTCCGGCGCAATGATAACTGCGCGATACGCGCTCGAGCAGGGAAGAGAAGTCTTCGCAGTGCCAGGCTCGCCGCAAGACGAAAGGTCCAGCGGACCAAATGACCTCATCAGAGATGGCGCATACCTAGTAGCAGAAGCAGAAGATATAATCACCGTGCTTAATCGAACTAAAACTATTAGTGAAAGACTCAAAGGACGACACGCTAGGCAGGCTGAAATATACAGCAATATCGACGATATAATCTCCGAAAGTGAAGACAAACTCGAAACAAGCGGAACAAAGCAAAAAGAGGAAGACAAACTAAGAGAGCAAATCTTCGAGCTCACAAACTTCGAGCCTACTCCCATAGACGATATTATACGATTGCTGAAGTCGGATGCTCAGAAAGTGCAGTCAGCTTTACTGGAAATGGAACTCGCGGGCAGAGTCGCAAGAGTGGCGGGAAACTGTATCGTGCGCTGTAAATAAAGTACGGCGGGAGTAAATACGTAACTCAAAGGTTGGGGGGTAAGAAACTCTTTGCGGGATGGCATAAATTTTGCTCCGATTCTATTTGGATAGATCGAGGTTCGTGTAAATTTTTATCGAGCGTAATATCGGAATTAAAATAAGAAAAAAGAAACTCTTGCTGTTGGCACAATACTTGCTTGCATACAAAGGTAGTGCGGTGGATAGGTAAAAGCTAAACGGCGCAGTAGAAAACAATATCGCAATAAAGCGATGGCAATAGCAAAGCTCGGTGGCAACGCAGTTTAGAAATACAAAAATACACGAAAATCGAAAGTTTAATGGGAGAAAAGTAAATAAAATGGATAGAACACTTCCAACATATTCGCTAAATGCAATTGCGAACTCCGAACAGAAGGCTGAAAGGCAAACTGCACAAAAAATAGTGCAAAAAGGAGCTAGTCTGTTTTCTGATGTGCTCGGTGATGGCGTGAAAGGACCAGAGAGATTTATAACTAAAATAAGTAGCAGAACAGAAGGCTTGCTACCGCCATACCCTAAACTCAAAGATAATGCTCTAAACTCGGCAGGAGCACGCGAAATCTCATACTATAGAAGGGATAGCGCTGAAAACCTGGCGCAGGATAATGCAATAGCAAAATCACAAAGTGAGGCGCAGGCGCAAAGACAGCAAAATCATCAACATAATGAATACTCGCAAGATCAAGCCGAAAATGCACACGCAGAAGCAGATAGAGCGTTCGATAGGCTCAGCGAAAACATTAGAGAGCAACAACTGATACAAGAACGATTGGAAGAAGCTCGTAGGCAAAATAGAGAGCAAGCTAGAGCCTCCTCGGTAGAAAGGAGCGGGCGTGCGGGAGGGCGTGATAAAAATTACGGCTCGGCGCAGGACGCAGAAGCCGCAGAAAGATACCTGCAACAAAGGGATGGGAAAAATGGCATTGAGGCTGGTTATCGAGAGCAGAGTGGAGCGCTAGATAAAATTCATCAGGACGCGCAATATAACCCACAACAACAGGACGCCATAGCTGGCGCAACAGCGAAATCTACAGACGCAAAAGAAACCATAGGCGACAAGCAGGCGGGCGATAGCAAAGAAGTCGGAAAAAACTCGATAGCAGGGCGGGGTGATGACGAAAAAAACTTGAGAAAGGTAATAGAGGAAAATGTCGTTGATGAAAATACTCGAAAAGCAAACGCTCTCGCGGCTAATGGGAATGACAATAACGGTCAACTCGCGAGCCTGATACGAGAGGAATCGATTGATGTCTTTGACCTTCAGGATGCTAGCAAAAATCCTTCTATAGCTCGTTCTGACCACGCCGCTCTGGCTGGAAATAATGCTCACGCCGCTCTGGCTGGAAATAATGCTAACGCCGCCCTGGCTGGAAATAATGCTCACGCCGCTCTGGCTGGAAATAATGCTCACGCCGCTCTGGCTGGAAATAATGCTGTAGAGCAAACAGCTTCGCAAAAATCATCAGCCCCGTCAAAATCCGAGGTAGAGAAACTACAACCCAACCTCAACGCAGGAGAGTTGAACAGCGGGGCGAACAACCTAAATGTAGCACAAGAAGTGCAAAGCGGAGCTAACCAAGACCAGCAACTCGCAAAAAATGCTGAAGGCATAGAAAAGAATGGTAATGCAATAGCCTCGTCGCTCGCTACAACGCAGGTTGATACTATCGATCAGCAAAAGGCTAGCGATGTTTTGAAAGCTAGCCAGCTAGCTATAACAAGAGCAGCGGCGTCCAGCACTATTAGTCAGGTAGCGGCTAAGGAGGCGAGCCTCGCTTCTGGCTCCACTAACACAGCAACTAACAGCATTACACAAAGTCTCGCGCAAAACCCTGCTACTAACCTAGCTAATGGTAACCTTGCAAACTCGCAAGGTGCTGGTTCCAGTCAAGCGGCTGTGCCAGCAAGTAGTCTGGTCCCGCCGACAGCAGCAGAGCGTGCCGCTAGCGCAGCACTGGCGAATAGTAATCTGCCAGAGGTAGATATACAGACAAAAGTTGATGTAAAGGCGCATAATCCAGAAGCCGTGCGCTTGAGTGGCGCAAATGCGTTTGGAGCATCGTCGCAAGCTCGTAGCAACAATAATCTAGTGGCTAATCCTAACAACTTAGCCCAAGGGGGTAGCCAGGGGGTTACATCAGGGGTTACCCAGGTGGGCAACGGTGGTAGTCAAGCTACTACAAGCACTTTGAACAATAATGGTTTAGCTACGCTAAACTCCGTTCCCAACGCCAACCTAGAGGCAGGCAATCAAAACAATGGTGCCAACACTCGTCCACAAGAGGCGCGCGAGCGACTAGCCAGTCAAACCCATGCAAGCGAAAAAAGCACACAGCCAAACAATCGTGCTAAAAACATTCTGCATTACCTTGCATCGCGTCTGGCAACGGGTGGAGGACGCAGTGAGGCTGTAAATGGGAATCGCGCGCAAGGTGAGTTCGCACAGGAGGCGGGGGCTCGTTCTTCTCAAGCGTCTCTAGAATCTCGGTTTGGCCAATCCTTTTCTGGCTCAACGGGTTCTAACTCGGACGCATCCAGCGGCAACGCTTTCTCGCAAAGTTCTACTGGCTCAGTAGCGCAAAGAGGTGGGGCTGGGGCTGCTTCCAACTTCGCGACCGCTAGCTCCTTTGTTCGTGAGCAAGTCTTTGTAAACATTCAGCGAGCAATCGAAGGAAAGGTCGATAGCATGACCGTGAAAATGCGACCAGAAATGTTAGGGCGCATAGAAATAAGACTCGACGGCGATGCAGCAGGGCGTTTGCAGATCGTAGTGCTCGCCGAGCGTAGCGAAACGCTCGATCTATTACAGCGAGATGCAAGGCAGCTAGAACAAGCATTGCAAGAAGCAGGAATTCGTACACAGGATCAAGGCTTGCAGTTTGGCTTGCAAGGACAAGGGAAACAAGATGCACAAGGTGACGATGCGCAGGCTACTACCAGTCAAGTAGCGCAAGCAGGTGAGGAAGGCAATGATGGCGAGGGTGAGGCTATCGCCGATGAAGATATATTGCCTGCAAACATCGACAAATTACAACTACGCCAAGATGGGCGCCTGAACGTACAGATATAGCAAAGGGGAAGGAGAAGAGTAATGACCGATTTAGTATCCGCGTTAGCTACAACAACTGCTGCTAGTGCGAGTGAGCAGACGAATAGTCAAAAAGGGAGAGTTAAAATCTCTGCCGATTTCGACAATTTCTTAAAACTATTGACTACTCAACTCACGCACCAAGACCCTCTATCGCCTTTGGACACGCACCAGTTTACTAATCAGCTGGTGCAGTTTGCATCGGTCGAGCAGCAAATACAGCAGAGCGATAGTTTAGAGAAACTCGTCGCATTGATGGATGGCAAGCAATCGCCCATCGGGGATGGCATAGGTTACTTAGGCAAGCGTATTGTGCATGGGGATTCTAACCAATTCGTCTTGAGTGAGGAGGGGGATGCAAGTTTGCAATTCGTCTTACCCCCAGAGGTGCGTAATGCGCAAATAGAGGTAAAGGATGTCGAGGGCAAGGTCGTATATTCTAACCAGCATATCGGCTTGAACATCGTCGATCGTGGCGGGGCTTTCCGTTTAGGGACGGAAGGCGGTAAGAGCCTAACTTATCGATTGCCGCAGGGTGTAAGCCAAGGGGTTGCTTTCGTTACCGATAGCAAGGGGCGCATCGTCTATCAAAATGTCGTAGGTGGTGAAGGGCTAGTCGTTTGGGATGGTGAAAATAGCCAGTTAGGCGAAAGGGCTGCGGAAGGCGAGTATAATTTCAATGTGCGTGCTTACCTCGATGATGGCAAGTCAAAGCATGGGGAGATAGTATGGCACGGATTTAAAGACGACAAACAGAGAGCAGCTAGCGGGCGTTATTCGTTCAGCATAACATACGACGAGCTGCCAGAGGGGACGAAGGTCGAGCCTATTAAATACATAAGCACCTCGCGTGTTGTCGGCATCTTGGCAGACCAGACTAAAGGCTTGCAGTTGCAACTCGACAATGGAGAAGAAATTTCCCCCGAAGACGCACTAGGGGTGCTCAACTAAATAGGCTAAATCCTAAACCAATAAACTAATAACTTAGCGCATAACCTAACCTAACCAAGCAACAACCTATCCAAACCAAGTACTAACAAAGGAGTTCGTCATGAGTTTATACGGAGCATTGAGATCGGGCGTTTCGTCATTATTTGCAAATTCGCAACGCATGGCGATGATCTCTGACAATATCGCAAACGTCAATACAGTCGGCTACAAGAGGGTAGACGCTAGATTCTCGTCTTTTGTAACGCAATCTTCTCAAAGAGGCTTGTATAACTCTGGCGGGGTCGTATCCCTAACCGAGCGTGAAAATGCTCAACAGGGCATACTAGAGCCGACTGCCTTCTCAACCGATATTGCCATAACGGGCACCGGTTTCTTCGTCGTAACCGATTCCGTAACAAGACAGAACGACGGTAGCTATGTTTCTAGTGGCGACATCTCGTATACTAGGGCGGGGCAATTCCGTAAAGATAGTAATGGAAATCTGGTCAACTCTGAAGGGCAATACCTATTGAGCTGGGGACCAGAAACGAGTAGCGATGCACGAGTTAGCGAAAGGAGCTTCACTCAAACCAATGAATTGTCGCGATTCGAGGTGGTAAATATCGAACAGCAAGCTCTTGACCCAATACATACCTCTAGGGTCGATCTCGGCGTAAACTTAGCTGCTGCAACGGGAGTGGGATTGACAAATGCCTTCTCCGTTGAGAGCTCCGTCGTCGATAGGCAGGGGTCCATACATACTCTATCCTTTACTTTCGTAAAGCCAAGCCTTAGCGATACAGGGAACCCGCCAGTAGCGAATACCTGGTTGATGCTCGCAGGGATAACGGACGATAATCCAGGGGCTGACCCTATATTACTTGACAGGGGAGACGATCTCATTCCTAATCCTGGGGAAGGGATAACGGCGTTCGGGGCTTATGATGACTTGAGGTTGCTCGGCCAGGTTGTTTTCGACGCATCTGGTAGGTTGTCATCAATAGAATCTACAGTTCCGAGCACTTACTATGTAGATACCTCCACCACCGCTTTTCCCGGAGTCGCTGCTACGGACCCTAGGATTGCTGCCACCACAGGTAGTGGGCAATTCACCCTTAGCGTAGACTATGATGCAGATACCGGAACTGGACTTACTGCTGATCGTGTAGACCTAGTCGTGAACCTCGGTTCGGTCGCGAGCACCACAAACGTAGATAGTGGAAGAGACGGATTGACGCAATACGGTGGCGGAGGCGGCGGCGGAGAGCAGGCTCTATCGACAATAAAATATGTCGATCAGGACGGAAGGCTCTTTAGCGGAATCGATTCCGTATCCGTCGCAGCAGGTGGGGTGATCGAAGGATTCTACTCAAACGGCGAAACTCGAGCTCTATACCAAGTGCCAGTATTCACCTTCGCCAATCCTAACGGTTTGCGCGCGCGCTCCGGAAACTTGTTCGCCGAGACCGCAGCTTCGGGAATGGGTATCGCTAGAATATCCGGAACAAGCGGAGCTGGAACCCTCGTAGGGTCAGCCGTCGAAAACTCCGCTACCGATATCGCTACAGAGTTCTCTAACATGATCATAACGCAGCGAGCATTCTCCGCAGCAACTAGAATGATCACAACAACAGACGAAATGCTACAAGAACTCAGCAACTCTATTCGATAAATAAATAAACCAAAGTAAAGCGTAAAGCCTCCGCGTCTGATCATAGATGCGGAGGTTTTGCTATGTACAGGTAATGCACCGTAGGGCTAGATGTGGATAGCGCGCCCCATAGCCGCTAGTGCTGCCTCGCGTAGAGACTCGTTTAAGGTCGGGTGCGGATGGCAGATATGCGCGATGTCCTCCGCAGTGCCGCGGTATGCCATGATCGCAACTAACTCTTGTATCAAGGTGCCTGCCTCATCACCCAAAATCTGGGCGCCCAGTAGCCTGCCATCGCTCGCATCAACAAGTAGTTTCACTAAGCCCGCATCAGAGCCAGTCGTGCGCGAGCGCGCGTTCGCACGGAATGGAAACTTGCCAAGCTTATACTCGATGCCTCGCGATTGCGCATCGCGCTCACTCAAGCCTACAACCGCAACCTCAGGGTGCGTGTAGATAACGCCAGCAATGCTCGAATAGTCAACATGGACCAGATTGCCAGCAAGAGACTCGACAAGAGCGACACCCTCCTCCTCCGCCTTATGCGCCAACATCGCGCCGCCAATGCAGTCACCAATCGCATAAACCCCAGCAACCGATGTTTGGAAGTCCTCATCTACAACGATAAAGCCGCGAGAATCGCAATCAACGCCAGAAGACGCTAAATCCATGCCAGAGGTCGCAGCCTTGCGCCCAATCGCTAGTAATATATGCGAAGCAGTCCAAGTCTCTTCAGAAGCGCTAGGTGAGCTAGTCGTAATGGATATGCCGGATTTTTTAGGTTCTAGCGAAACTAAACTAGTTTGTAGTTTGAAGCTAAATCCCTGATCTTGCAAAATCTTCTGAAACTCTCGTGAAAAATCCGCGTCAAGACCGCCTATATGGTCAAGCATATCGATAACCGTCACAGCACTTCCTAAACGAGACCAGACAGAGCCTAGCTCCAAACCGATAACTCCCGCACCAACGATTGCTAAATGGGACGGAACAGACGATAGGCTAAGCGCACCAGTCGAGGTCAATATCCTCTTCTCATCAACCTCGGCAATGTTGCTCGGTAGTAAAGTAGGCTCTGAACCAACCGCTAAGATGACGCGCTCGGCGCGTAGCTGATGGATGCCCTCGCTACTAGATATGTCTAGAACTGCATCACCGCCAGAAGAGGCGCGCAGGCGCGCATCGCCCTCTATGTAGGTTATCTTGTTTTTTTTCAAAAGAAAGGCAATGCCATCGGTCAGAGAAGAAACTACAGAAGTTTTCCGTGCCTGCATCGCTGGCAAGTCAAAAGATGTCTTGCCAGTTTTGATGCCGTGGTTCGGCAAAACTTTACTCGTCTGCTCGTACAAATACGAAGAATGCAAAAGAGCCTTTGAAGGGATGCAACCAACATTCAGACATGTGCCGCCCGCTTTGCTATACTTGTTGATTAAAGCCGTGCGAAATCCTAGCTGAGCAGAGCGGATTGCCGAAACATAGCCTCCAGGACCTGCTCCGACTATTGCCAAATCATACGATGTTTCTTCCATGCTAGTTATATCCTCCTCGAAAGTGAGACAGCCAAAGTATACAATACACACATATTTGCCAATAACGAATCTTCGTTAGTATGGCTAATATCACTAACGAGCATGATGCAGGCAAAAATAAACGACGAGCATGAAAAACAATTCTTATTCAAAAAAGAAAAACCCGAAAGATGAGCGCAGGGTAGTCCTGCTACGCTTCGCTTTACAATACCTAAAGCGATATAAAATACGACTAGTGATAGCAGCTATCGGTCTGGTGATGTTCTCGCTTACCGCATTTGCACAAGTAAGGTTGTTGGAGCCTATCCTAGATAGAGGATTCTCGAGCGAAGGCGGAGGATCAATATATTGGTTGATGGCATTAATGTTCTCGTTCTCAGTGCTTCGGGCCGGGGCATACTATCTACAAATATCGCAAAGTGGATATGTCGGGAGTGCTATCTTCAGAGACCTGCAAAAAACCCTATATAGGCATTTAATCTCTAACGACGTCTACTTCATGCAAAGAGAGGCAACCGGTAAATATGTCTCACTAATGATCGCTAATATGCATATGATCAGAAACAGTCTCTCGCGCCTATTCATTATACTACTGAGAGATAGCGTGCTCGTAGTAGCATATCTATTCAATATGTTCTATACAGACTGGCGACTCTCCACCATAACATTCTTCTTCATTTTGTTGCTCTTCCTGCCAATACGATGGCTCTCAAAGATGACACGACACGCAGCCTTGCAGACACAGCAAAAAATAGGCGAGACTGGGAAATTTCTGGACGAATCCTTCAAGGGTATAAAACACATAAAGGCATATAACGCAGAGCCAAAATACCTAAAACTCGCAGACAAGTACTTCGAGGCACTATTCTTTTGGAATAAACGCACTAGCTATGCGCAAGCAAAAGCAATGCCGATCGTCGAGATATTGGTCGGGTTATCCTTCGCCTTTGTCGTATTGTTCGGCGGGTTGCAGATTCGCGCCGGCGAGCTGTCAATTGGCGGAGTGATGTCCTTCGTTGTAGCCTTGCTTCTGTTACTGCAGCCGGTGCGAACTTTGGTAAACTTGAATGTCGATTTGCAAGAAAGTATTGCAGCGTTAGGCAATTTCTATCGCACAATAGAGCGCAAGGCTAAAATACTGGATAAACCTCGCGCTAAAAACTTGCTAGTCTCCAACGGCGATATAACTCTTCGGGGTGTATGTTTCACCTATCACGAAGAGCTAGGCACGCAAGACAAGAGCGATCGCAAAAAAACAGCATCGCAAAAAATACCGCAAACTGATTCTAATGCAGAACTCACTTTTGCACTTCCCCCCGCGCTAAACAATCTATCCTTCGAGGTCAAAGGTGGGAGCAAGGTAGCAATCGTAGGGGCTTCTGGTGCCGGAAAATCTACCTTGCTCAGCGTATTGCTAAGATTCTATGCCATCGATAGAGGACAGGTAATGATCGATGGGCAAAATATAGCCGATTGCACAATGCAAAGCCTGAGATCTAAAATCGCATTAGTCTCGCAGGATATTGGAATGTTCAACGATACTTTGCGCGCAAATATCGCACTAGGATTCGAGAATATAGACGAAGAGAAATTGCTGAAAGCGGTCGAGGATGCAGAGGCAAAAGAATTCATCGCAGAGTTGCCAAGGGGTTTGCATACTGAAGTCGGAGAAAGAGGTTTTCGTTTGTCCGGCGGGCAGCAACAACGAATCGCACTAGCAAGAGCCTTATATAAAGATGCTCCGATACTCTTGCTCGACGAAGCAACCGCAGCTTTGGATAACGAAACCGAACGATTGCTACAGCAAACCCTCGACCGTGTGATGAAAGGGCGCACAGTCATAACAATCGCGCATAGACTAACAACCATACTAAACGCCGACAAAATATTTGTTCTAGAAAAAGGACAGTGCTACGAAAGTGGAACGCACGCCTTCCTATTGCGAAAAGGAGGCATATATGCTCAATTATGGAGCAGAATCTCGGATGGGCAGCAAGGTCATAAAGAGTATAAATAAGTGATATAAAGTGGTAGGCAAGCAATGGCAATGAGGCAAATAAGAAAGATGCTACAGAAAGCAATTACCTTCTTCGTGACAGTTCTATTTGCCACAGGCTACATCCTCTGTGCGGAAGCAAGTGCTAGAAAAAACTCGGCGCAAGAAGCATTGCAAGGAGCATTGGTAGCACAAGTCGAAGCACAAGAACAAAAAGAACCCTTGAGGCTCGAATCTAAATACGGGCTAGAATCATTATTCGAAAGCACGCGGGGGCGAATAATAGTTTGGAGCAAAAACCTGCAAAGTTCGCAAATGATGGAGGCGGTGCGCTCCTTTCTCTTTGGTAAAAATGTATCTAATAGTTTGTCCGGCGATTACCTCGCACTAGGGCACGCAGAGTTCGTTCAGGCTTTCCCTCTCGCTTCAGAAATAGCTTCTCGATTGACCGCACATATACAAACCGAGCCAATCTTGCAGAGGGCTCTGCTCGCTCACTTGCGTGCAGGAGATATTGAAAAAGCCTTGCCGATTGCTAAAAAATTCAAAAACAAAAAAAATATACATGGATTTATCGCAAGATTCCTTTTGGCAGCGCAGCAACTACGAAACGATAAGCCTAAACAGGCGCGGAAAACCTTAGGAGACCTATCTGGGTTTGGAGACTTCGTGCGATACAGCGCACCAACATATCGATTCTGGATCGCATACGCACTAAACGACTCTCGCGGAGAAATGTCAGCTCTGCGCGAGATAGAACAAGAGTCGTTAGAAGATTTTGCTCAACTGCTACGGCTATACGCAGCATTGGCACGCGGGGAGAAGGAAAACGTTCAGCAAATCTTGCGCGAGGGCGCGAATGAATCAAATAACCTTTCATTCGTATGGGCGCAGGCATTGCATAACGCGAAAAATGAGAAAAATGCAGCCGCATTGGAAACTCTATCTCCTTTTAAGAATCACTTTCAGGCGAGTAGTCTATTCCTCGACGAGCTACATAGACGCATTGCGTTAGGGGGTGAGTTAGAGATATTGCCAAGCAAAGAAAAAAATAAAGCAACATTCTTCTTATCGCGTTCTCTCGCAGACCTAGCAAGCTCAGAGCGATCATTAGGCGCAAAGTTGATGCTCGCAAGAATAGCCGTGGAGACTGATCCATCATCAGATTATGCAAAAATACTGCTCAGCGAAGCATTAGGCGAATTCCAGCAGTACGACGAAGCAACCAAGGTCTCGTCGCAGGTCGGAAAGCAATCCCTATACTACCGACAAAGCCTGCTGCAACAAGCAGAGCTCTTAAGAAGGCAAGCAAAGCTACAGCAAAAAGAACCTCGACTAGATAAACTCGAGCAAGCATTGGCGATACTGAAAAATATGCAGGCAGAGAGAGAAAACGAAGTAATGGCTTGGTCATACGCCGGGTCATTTTATCGAGTCGCTGGTAGGCATAAAGAAGCCGTCCCGTTCTTTGATAAAGCCGTAGAAATATATCGAAAAAAAGCTAAAGAATTACCGCAAAACAAGAGAGCCTCATACTGGAGGTTGTTCTACGAAAGAGGTATTTCATTAGAGCGGGAAGGAAAGTGGGTACAAGCAGAAAAAGATTTTCTAGAAGCCCTAGAACTGTCGCCAGAACAACCCATGGTCTTGAACTACCTCGCATATACTTGGCTCGACCTAGAAAATGATGAAAAATACGAAGAAGCTTTAAAAATGCTACAGCGAGCGGTAAGCTTGCGGCAAGGCAGTGGAGCTGTCGCCGATTCTCTCGGTTGGGCATACTATCGCTTGCAAGAATATCAGGAGGCTCTAGAAGAGCTGGAGAAAGCCATAACATTCGAGCCAGAAGACCCAACCATAAACGACCATCTAGGTGATGTATATTGGAAATTAGGTAGGTTGATCGAAGCTAGGTATCAGTGGGCTAGGGTGCTCGTATTCGAAAATGAAGATGAAGAGTTACTCAAAAGCGTGCAGCAAAAACTCGAGAACGGACTGTCAAAATAAAAGATAAAAAAGTGCCATCCGTAAAAAGGCTACTCGCTCGTGCAAAGTTGAATTTGTCGTTGCAGGTCGAACACAAAAAACATGTAGACTCTTTACAAAAAACTCGTGAAGAAAAAACAGACAAAAAATTACACAAAATCAGAAGCTCCATCGTTTTTCTAAAGTTGCACGATGTCTTGATAGTGGAAGAAAGGCAGAAGGGAGGGGTGATGTTGGAGGTCATCGATCAGCAAGCAGGGGGAAGTTTCGTGAAAATTCCAAGTGGTGAGGAAAATCTCATCCTGCGTGCTGCGCGGGAACTCGAACGCGCTACGCAAGTCTCGATAGATTGTCAAATCACTTTGCACAAAAATATCCCCGCAGGTGCGGGGCTGGGCGGAGGTTCTAGCGATGCTGCAGCATTCTTGCTATACGCTAAAAAAAAGGTTACTCTCGCAAAAAAAAAATGGCTCGATATCGCAAAAGAAATCGGCTCCGATGTCGCAATGTTTATGCTACGAGAAAAAACAAACAATCTTCTCGTGGAAGGAACGGGGGACAGAATTGCTCCGCGAGAGAGTTTGAAAGCTTGCGGAGTGGTTCTAATATGCGGGCAGGGCTTGGCTACGGGCGAAGTCTATAGACGATACTCGCTCGCAGAACAAGTTGTTGAGGACGGTAGCGAGGCTACTAAAGTCGGAAAAGTTTATGTCCAAGATTATAGGAAAGACTATAGGCAAGAAATAATAGATATGCGGAACGATTTGCAGGAGGTCGCTTGTAGATTAGATGCTAGAATCGGCAAGAGGATAGAGGCTCTGCGTGCATGTGAAGGAATCTTTTGCGCTCGTATGACCGGTAGTGGGTCTGCTTGCTTCGGGTTGACTAAACTAGGCGATGAAGAAAATATAGCAGAAGGGTTGAGGCTTAAGGGGTTGGGTAATGTGTTCGCTACAAGATTCCTCGGATGAAAATTTATGGCATAAGAAATAACTTTGTATTTTTTTGTGTTAGCTATTTGGTTTATAGTACTGTGGATATGAAGATTGGCTAATAGGTTTGCTTGCTAGTGGGGTGTAGCCAAGCGGTAAGGCAACGGGTTTTGGTCTCGTGATCGTGGGTTCGAATCCTACCACCCCAGCATTTTTTGTTTAACATAAAAAAATAAAGTTGCTGATGCCCTCCAATTTCCTCGTAAGGATTCCTTGTGTATTAAATTGAGAGTTGTAAAATTGTTTAGATAAGGATTACACAACGTCTTTGCATTCGTATTAATTTTTATTAAATTATATTCAATAATACTCAAAGAGCTTATTATGATCAGCTCATAGTAGTTTTTTATTTATTCAATTTTTGATTATCTTAATATTTAATTTGTCCTTATCATTATTTCACACCCCTTGCCATTTATTATTATCCGATTGTATTAATTTTTGCTAACTACGCTATTTTCTAAAACATCGTTAATAGAGTAAAATCCCGCAGTCTGTTTTATAGCCCATAAAGCAGACGATAGGGCACCTTGGGCAAAAATAGACCGCGAGAAAGACTCGTGGCTAAACGTAATGCGCTCGTTATCGCCAGCAAATACTACGCGATGCTCACCAACAACGCCTCCACCTCGTAATACACCATAGCCAACGCCTCCGCGAGAGCGCAAGCCAGACCTGTCGTTTTGTGGTGTCGGCTGATGCTCTTCACCACGCCCGATAGCAATTGCCTCGCCTAAACGCAAAGCCGTGCCAGAAGGAGAATCTAGTTTCTTGCGGTGGTGCATCTCCATAATCTCCGCGTCAAAGTGGGAGGAAGGGAGGCTGCTCGCAGCACGCGTAACCAATGAGGCGAGTAGGGCAACAGACAATGAAAAATTGGCCGCATAGACTAATGCACAGTCTCTAGAGATTTTGCGCAAATTATACATCTCCGTATCGCTAAAACCAGTCGTGCCACAAACAAAAGGACAACCATACTTTTTAGCCAAAAGCGCATGACTGATAGCAGTAGCAGGCGGAGTGAAGTCAATCGTAGCCCCGCCAGAAGACGCAGCGCGAATAGCATCGTTGGCGGACGAAGCCTCGCGCGCTTTGCTAAATCTGCTCAAAGAAAGTAGCTCGGTTGTATCTTCTGCGCGTTTTTCTTTTGGTATCGCTGTTTGTCGCGGTGAGAAAATTGCCCAAACCTCTCCAACGCGAGAATCATTTTCCGCCTCTAGCAATAAAGCCTGTCCCATACGACCGCCAGCACCGAAAATAGCCAGCGGAACTAATGGTATATTTTTACCTTGCGTCATGCCTACCCGACGCTGAGCTCTACATCGCTATGCCGTAGAATATCTCCATTATTAGGAGCTTCCCTGAAATACTGCTTCGCTAGTCTGACATCCTCTGCTATTTGTAATCTTAGCGCATCTAGTGAGGCGTAGTTCTCCTCTTCGCGTTGAAATTTTTCGAAAGATACTTGTAGCTTCGAGCCGTATAAATCCTGCGGGCAATCGAAAAAGTGCACCTCTAAAAGCGGTTGCAACCCCTCGCCCAAAGTAGGACGTTTGCCAAAGCTGGCAACCGCCTCAAAGCTCTTGCCTTTATGCATAACTCGCACGCAGTAAACTCCGAATAAAGGGCGACAATAATCTTGCGGATCGATGTTGGCTGTAGGGAAACCTAGTCGGCTACCCAAACCCTTGCCTTTTATCACAACGCCTTCGATCTCGAAATCTCTACCTAGTATATCTCGCACATCATGTAGTTTGCCAAGACGCAAAAGCTCACGCGCACGGGTTGATGAATAGGCAGCAGATTGACCAGATGCCATGAGTAGAGTAGGAAAGCAATGTACTCGAAAGCTACTACCTTTATCTTTCTTGCCACAATCTCGTCCATACGAGTTATGCGATATGCGAGAGCTCATCTCTTGCAAGGTAGATAGCGTTCCCTCCCTGTTGCGACCAAACGCGAAGTCTTCGCCTACGACTAAGTGTTTAGCACCTAATGTTTCAAGCAAGAAGTTTTCGACAAACTCTTGTGCAGGCATCATCGAGAGCTTCTCGTCAAAGCGCATGACAACCATGCTATCTATATCGATTTCAGAGTCCTCTAACCATCTATGTTTCTGCTCGATAGTTGATAAACGCAAGGGAGTTTTTGTTTGCTCGTGCGATGAGAAAAAGCTACGAGGATGAGGTTCAAAGGTCAGCAGTACCCAAGGGCGGGGTAGGGCAGAGATATGGCAATCCGAGCGAGCCGCATGACTATTCTGTTGCATAGGTTGCTGCATACTCTTCAATAGAGCTATATGTCCGCGATGCAAGCCATCGAAGTTACCAATGGCAACGCTACCGCCAGCCGTAACAATTTCACTACCAGCACCATCTCGCCTACCTACTGCATTAGCTACAGAGACGATTCTGTCGTAAGAATAGTGTAGTAGCTGCGTCATGCAGCCATCAGCGCACAGCGCGTAGCCTCCAAAGTCTCTATTAGTAGACTTTCGTTCTCCCCCTCAGCCATTATGCGAACTACCGATTCGGTGCCAGAAGGGCGCACAAGAAGCCTGCCCTGCTGTAAGGAAAGACGTTGTTGCAATTGTTCGATCGTGCGTTTTATCGAATCTTGCTCAAGAACTTTCTTATGATTTTGCAGTCTAACATCTAGAGTGCGTTGCGGTACCAAGTCGAATAGTTTAGCGAATGTATCGACCGATTTGCCGCTACGCACGACTATCGCGCAAACCTGCAAAGCTGCTAGCAAGGCATCGCCTGTAGTCGAGTAGTCGCCCAATACTATGTGACCAGAGGGCTCGCCGCCTATGTTGCAGTTCTCTCGACGCATGCGCTCGACCACATAGCGGTCGCCAACATTTGTGCGAAGAAGCTGTAAGTTTTTACCATTTAGATAGCGTTCCAAGCCCAAGTTCGCAAGTATCGTCGATACAACTTTATCTCCGCGCATCTCATTGCTAACTTGTAACTGCTCGGTGATAGCCGCCAGCAAGTGATTGCCATCAATTATCATTCCTTGCGAGGAGACTACCAAAAGACGATCTGCATCACCATCTACCGCTATTCCGATATCCGCGTTGCTGCTCTTGGTTACTTCCGCTATGCGAGATGGAGATGTTACCCCTCTATCTTTATTTATGTTCGTTCCATCTGGGCTGGTGCCTATTTGCCTTACTATGTTAGCCCCGAGTTCCCAAAGAATAGGTGGCATCACGCGGTAGGCAGCTCCGTTTGCGCAATCCAGGGCTATCTTAAGACCGCCTAAGTTGAGCGCTCGCGGGAATGAGTTCTTAACGAACTCTATGTAGCGACCGGGTGCGTCTTCTATGCGTTTCGCTCGTCCCAAGCGCTCCGGTTTAGCCCGCTTACGAAGCGACTCTTGGTGCATTAGCGATTCTATTTCCTGCTCTGAATGGTCGTCTAGCTTGAAGCCATCCGCACCAAAAAGCTTGATGCCGTTGTCACAATAGGGGTTATGCGAAGCAGAGATAACAACGCCTAAGTCTGCTCGCATCGAGCGGGTTAGCATAGCAACCGCAGGCGTAGGCATAGGACCAACAAGGGTTACATCAAAACCCATCGAGACAAAGCCCGCCGTCAGGGCTGGTTCTAGCATATATCCAGATAAACGCGTGTCCTTGCCAATAACAACGCGGTGGCGCCTTTTGCCCTTACGGAAAAAAGTCGCTGCAGACTCGGCAAGGCATAAAACTAGCCCAGGGGTTATTGGAGAACTGTTAGCCGTTCCGCGCATGCCATCGGTGCCAAAATAACGACGGCTTTTTGCATCAGCTTGCGTCATGGTAGGAGTTCTTCCTCGCGGATGCCCCACAAACCCCCGCGTCTCGTCCAACCATCGTGCTTACCTATCAGAACTCGGCACCATTCTACATCGCAACGCTTAACCCGCGCTACGACTTCTCGACCTAAGCGGGCTATCTTTGCGCTATTCGTATCGGGCTCTTCGTAAAGTCCAACTTCCGGTAGCGTGACCATAACAGCGCGTTGGCTACGCAACTGGTTCGATAAAATCCAACCCGTGTCACCCTGGAAGTCTCTTACCTTACGCCAATCGTCGAATTTGCCGACTATCTCTATTGGCATTCCCAAGCGGCGGTAAACCCAGATCGCTGGATATTGGCGACCAGGACCAGAGCGCATATAAGTTTCGTTAAAGCGAAGGCTCAGAAAATATGGCTTGAAAGATGATGAGGTCGCAGGAATCTTTGACTTTGCTCTTGAGCTACCCGCAGCTTGTCCTAGGGCAGGGCTACAAGTTAGCTCTAAAGCAAAGATCGACAAAATAATGCACAACATGGCTTTTGCGCATAGATCAGTGGTTGGTCTTACAACAAACATGCTTCCAGCATAGCATAAATCTATCATTCTTACCCATTACATAACATTTTAGCTTTGCCAAAGGTAACTAAAGGGTATGCTAAGGGTACGCAAAAGGGTATGTTAAGCCAGACTCTCTGGTCTCTGGATAGCTAAAAAACGCGCAATAATAAAATAGATGCGCAAACCTCTCGACAAGCATCTCTATGAGCGGGCGAAGGGATTCGAACCCTCGACTTCAACCTTGGCAAGGTTGCGCTCTACCCCTGAGCTACGCCCGCGCTCGCGATTAATCTATAGACTAAAGCCGTGCAAGAAAAGTATAAAATAAGCACATCCACTAAGCAACAATAAGCAAACGATCAGCTAGCTCAATATAAATGCGGGTAAAAAACATGAGAGATAAAAAAGCGAGCAGAAAGAACGGCACGATGACCAAAAAAGAGGTTTGGGGATGGTGTAGCTTCGATTGGGCAAACTCGCCATACTCAGCATTAATCATAACATTCGTATTCCCCGCATACTTCGCAAAAGCTATCGTTCAAGAGGATGTTCTGGCTCAAGTCTATTGGACTTGGACGATAGGCATCTCTGCTTTGCTCGTGGCTTTCGTAGCTCCCATGCTAGGCAGGCTAGTAGACCGCAAGGACGCGATACGAGAGATGCTGATGGGCTTCTCGATAATGGCTATCATACTATGCGCACTATTATGGTTCGTAGCACCAGGTGAGAGAAAAATATGGCTAGTTCTGCTAATAGTCGGCTCGTCTAACGTTGCCTTTGAGATCACAAACTTCCTATATAATGCCCTGATACCAACTATGTTACCAGACCGACAACGCGGTGCGCTATCAGGTCTAGCTTGGGGAATGGGATACTTCGGTGGATTGGTAGCTCTTGCATTAGCCTTCGTATTGCTAATAAACCCAGAAACGCCAGCCTTCGGTATCACAAAAGAGAATGCAGAAAATGTAAGGGCAGTCTTTCCCTTGACAAGTCTATGGTTCCTTATTTTCTCTATACCTTTCTTCCTTCTACTCGTGCCTAGAAAACGCATAGCTAAATCTAATCCGCAAGGAATAGCTGGTAAAATGAAATTAGCAAAGGTCGAGAAAATACAAATCTTCCAACAGGGACGTCTATCTAGTGCAGGACGATTTCTATTGGCGCGGATGCTATATAGCGATGGTATTAATACAATCTTCGCAGTAGGCGGGATATTCGCCATAAGCGTGCATGGATTCTCGTTGAAAGATGTACTGCTGTTTGGCGTGATGATGAACTTGAGTGCCGCTATAGGCGCAATCGTAGGTGGCTTGCTCGAAAACTATCTCGGTGCATTGCGAATAGTGCGAGTAGCAATACTAGCTGTTCTGTTGATGGGCATAGGAATAATCTTCTTGCAAGGGCAGAACAGCTTCTGGGTTTGCGCATTGGTGATGGGGTTGTTCTTTGGACCGATACAATCCTCTAGCAGAGTCATACTATCGAGACTCGCACCCACAGAACAAGCAGGGCTGGCGTTCGGATGGTACGCTCTATCGGGGAAAGCAACAGCATTCCTAGGGCCGCTGACGGTTTCTATCGCTACTGCACTTTTGCACGATAACAGACTGGGGCTTACGCCGATACTTTTGTTCTTGGCAGTAGGGTTGCTGTTGCTAAAAGACGATAGCGAAAAAGAAAAAGGCATTGCCTCGCGTGCGGCGATGGGCTAGGTATAGACTTGGCATAATTTCTTGGGCATAACTTCTTGGGCATAACTTTAGGATGTGAACTTCGGAAACCCAAGGTGGCTCGCGGTGCGAGCAACTTGGCTTGAGGGTCTGATGCTTGAGGGTTTGAGGCTTGAGGGTTGAAGCTTGGGAATAATTCCTCAACGATTGCGGGGGTGGAAATCAGTGATAAGGCTGTAGGCATTAAAAGCGCGTTATGAAAGATAGAAAAAAAACCTTCGCTCTCATCGGAGCCGCGGGGTATGTCGCGCCTAGGCATATGCAGGCTATTCAAGCCGTGCAGGGAGATTTGCTCGTAGCCATGGACCCAAACGATGCTATCGGTTTCATGGATAAATACTTCCCAGATGCTCGATTCTTTAAGGAATTCGAACGCTTCGAGCGGTATGTCGATCAATGTAATCGACGCGGAGAGCCTATAAATTATGTAGGAATAGTCTCGCCAGACTACTTGCACGATTCTCATATTCGATACGCTCTGCGCGCGGGTGCAGATGCAATTTGCGAAAAGCCTCTAGTGCTTAATCCTTGGAACCTGGATGGGCTACAAGAGCTCGAAAAAGAAACAGGGCGTAGGGTATACGTAGTGCTACAACTACGGTTGCATCCAGATATTCTGAAATTACAAAATGAGCTAAAAAACGATCCAGAAAAAATACACGACGTCGAGCTGACTTATATTACTCCGCGTGGTAGATGGTTCCAAATATCTTGGAAAGGAGACGATAGTAAGTCCGGCGGGTTGGCTACAACTATAGGAATTCATTTCTTCGATATGTTGCAATTGCTCTTCGGCGAGGTGAATATGAATATCGTGCACGTGCGAGATAAGCATCGGGTCGCAGGATATATGGAACTCAAAAGAGCACGCGTGCGATGGTACCTCTCCATCGACAGAAACGACTTGCCAGACGGACATCAGCCAGACCAACCATATAGAAGCATCAGCTTGGACGAAAAGGAAATCGAATTTTCTAACGGCTTCACAGACTTGCATACCGAGGTATATAAATCCGTAATGGATGGTAAAGGGTTAGGAATAGACGAAGCTCGGGCTTCAATCAGAATCGTTAGCGATATCCGTACAATACCTCTGCAGGTAAATATGGGTGAGGCTCACCCATTCGCAAAGAAGTATTTGTAGGAAATTTGTCGGTAAAGGTTCCATTTATCGATTTCAAAGCTCAGCAGGCGCGAATTGAAGATGCGCTCGCAGAGAGAATCGAGCGCATATACTCGCACGCAAAGTTTGTCCTAGGTCCTGAGGTCGATGAACTAGAACTTAAGCTCGCAAGGCGTGTCAAAGTAAAAAAAGTCATAGCTTGCGCTAATGGTACGGACGCTCTGTACCTACTGTTAATGGCAGAAGATATAGGACCAGGCGATGCTGTTATCGTGCCCTCTTTCACTTTCGCCGCAACCGCAGCCGCTGTCGCTTTATGCGGTGCTACCCCTTTCTTCGTCGACATCCTAGACGATTTTACCATCGACCAGAAAAGCTTAAAACAAGCAATTATCGATGTCCGCAAAAAAGGGCTAAAGGCAAAAGCTGTAATACCCGTAGACCTATACGGATTGCCAGCCGATTACGATCCTCTATGCGAAATTGCGCTTGAGGAAAAAATACTGTTGTTCATAGACGCAGCGCAAAGTTTTGGCGCACGCTATAAGGGTGCAAGCTCTCTCGCATTAGGCGATGGTGCCATAACAAGTTTTTTCCCGACAAAGCCTCTGGCATGCTATGGAGATGGCGGTGCTGTCTTTACGCAAAACGAAGAGCGCGCGCATAAAGTGCGAATGTTAGCTAATCACGGGCAGGTGATAGGGAAAAGATATTGTCATAAATTTGTCGGGATTAACTCGCGTCTCGATAGTATGCAGGCTGCGGTGTTGCTCGCAAAGTTAGATATATTTGAAGAAGAAATACTAGCTCGGCAAGCTATTGCAGATATCTATAGCAAGCTATTTAAAGATAAAACACTATCCATCACAGTCCCGCTTGTGCCAGAAGAGCGAGCTTCCGTATGGGCGCAATATACAATAAGGTCGCAAATGCGCGATCAGATAAGCGCATCCTGTAGTCGTCTCGGAGTGGCTAGCATCGTGCATTATCCTGCGCCATTGCAAGAACAAGTGGCTTATAAGGACTGTCCTATCGTTTCTACAGGGACGCCGCGCGCACAAAAAGCAGCGCGCGAAGTATTGAGCTTACCCATGCATCCTTACCTAGAAGAGAAAGCGCAACGGATAGTCGTAGACGCTGTGTTGGCGGGGTTATGAATCCATCAGCATTGGTAGGAACAAGACAAGAGACGGAAATAACAGCAGTATAGCGATACGCAGAAAGTCAACCGCGAGGTAGGGTAGGGTGGCAGAAAATATCCGTCGCAAAGGAATGTCCCCAGCTATGCGGTGGATGATCAAGCAGTTGAGACCGACGGGTGGGGTGATTAGTCCTATCTCTACTAGGATGAGAGCTAGAATGCCAAACCATAACTGGAAGCTCTCCGCGCCCATGCCAAAGTCAAGACCGCTTAAGGCAGGCCAGAGCAATGGCATAGTCAGCACCACTATCGAGAGGCTATCAAGAAAACAGCCCAGCACAA
Organism: Alphaproteobacteria bacterium; assembly: GCA_014238315.1. Taxonomy (GTDB): domain Bacteria; phylum Pseudomonadota; class Alphaproteobacteria; order JABAAW01; family JABAAW01; genus JABAAW01. The sequence goes on along the minus strand of JABABG010000105.1, from coordinate 4,236 downwards.
TTAACAATAACATTGTCAATATCAACAGACCGTAAGGTGTAAAGACTTCGCTCGCTGTAATTTGCGCAATACTTTGAGCAAAACCTGCAAGAGCAAGAAAAGAGCTCAGTAGGTCAGCAGCGAATAAAATTAAAAATATCATGGCACTAGCGCGGGCACTTTCGGAAAGTATCTCAAGTATCTCGCGTATCGCGTTTTTCTTCTTAACCTTGCAAACGAAGTAGGTAGCAACAAGAACTGTGCCTACAGCAGCAGCCTCGGTAGGTGTAGTCCAGCCGAGGTATAAGCCACCGATAACTACGGCTATGGTAAAAAGAGCAGGAACAACCGCTAGCGAAGCAGCTAGCTTTTCCTTTCTACTAGAGCCTTGTGCTCGTGGTGCGTTCTGCGGATTGATGCGCGCGTATAGAAAAGCAACCAGCATATATAAGCACGCTGCCAATATGCCAGGCACTAGAGCTGCTATGAATAGTTTTGCTATGTTCGCCTCTGTTATGATCGCAAATATGACGAGGACGATCGATGGCGGTATCAATATACCCAAAGTGCCACCTATCGAGAGGGTCGCAGCGGCAAAGCCTCCTTCGTAGTTATTCCTTCTTAACTCTGGTAGTGCGATGCGCCCCATCGTTGCAGCGGTCGCAAGCGAAGAGCCACACATCGCGGCAAAGCCTCCGCAGCCAGCTATCGCAGCCATAGCTATGCCGCCAGAACGATGACCGAGCTGCGACTTAGCCGCTCGAAAAAGGCTGTGACTCAAGCCAGATTTTGCTGCGAATTGACCCATTAGGATGAAAAGGGGTACTACCGACAAGTCGTACGAAGAAAATTGCCAAAAAGCAGCTGTCTTTAGGTAAGAGAGAAAATGCCCCATTGAGCCGAGCAGTGCAAAGCCAAGCGTTGCGCTCGATAGCATCGCTACTGCTACTGGAATCCGTAGTAATAGCAATAGTAGTAATGTAAGTAAGACCGAGATAGCTACCATGCTAGCTCTACAAATCTTTAGTAGATTCTTTGCACGCCATCCCCACTAACTGCAACAACAGAACGATAGCTAGTAGAGCTAAGGATATGAGAATCGCCGGGAAAGAGAGGTAGCGTGGCAGACCTAGGATCATCGTTACCTCTCCAGCCTGCTTTAGTTCCAGCGCACCTAGGGACATGCGCCATAACAAAACTAAGGCGAATATTAGCAAGATCAACTCACCGACCTTGCGACAGCCGCGCTTGAAAGCACAAGAGGTGTTTTGTGTGAAAATGTCGACTATTGTATGTTCGTTATGCCATTGCGCCAATGGTAAAAACATAAAAATCGCCATCGCGCAGGCTAGCTCGGTTATTTCAAAATCACCGAGCAGGGGGCTTGCTAGGAAGCTACGCCCGAAAACGCTCACGGCTGTCATCGCAGATACGAAAATCAACAGAACTCCGCCTAACCAAGCCCAAATCTCGACGACGCGCCGCGTTATACATCCGATCATCTCTATGTAAGCGCATCTGTACATCGATTTTTACAGAAATAAGCTCCTAGATTAAAAATAGAACATTCTATTTTTAATCTAGGAGCTAGCGATTGAATTAATGCTAGCGATTGAATTAATGTAAGGGTCGTTAGTTATCTATGAACCTACCACTTTAGGCTACCCTTTTATGTGCGGGGCGGCACCATTATGCAACTACCTACGCACCTAGGGCTCACCCCTAGCTACCTATTGGGAGACTACACCTACTATACCCCTAGGCTATACCCCTGGGGCTACTACTATCCCTAGTACTTTACCACCTAGTATTTACCCCTGGCGGGCTTTGAAACGCGGGTTACGCTTGTTGATAACATAGAGTCGTCCGCGCCGTCTAACGACCTGACAATAACGATCTCGCGACTTCAAAGTTTTTAAAGAAGAGCTAACTTTCATAACTCGAACACTATAGGTTGGGCTGGTGGTTAAGTCAAGGGGAGCGGAAAGAGAGAGAACCGCAGATCGCTAATGCGCAAAGTTAGTGGATGGAGGTTTTGGCACCATTTTTGCTTATAAACTTAAGGATAAATGACACAATCACTTGCCACTGTTTTTGCTTAGAGAGGAATAGCCATGGCGTACATCAGTAACCGCATAAGCCATTACGCCTCGAACTTCGAATCTTTGAGGAATCTCTCGGAAAAAAGCGCGCAATATCGTTTGACTAGCGATAGGCTCATAAATGGGCGTAGGTTCCCAGAACTCTCCGCATACCGCACGCAACTCTCCGAAGTCCTAACATACCAGCGCACAGTCGATAGAGCAAAAAAAGATGCAACTCGAATCAATAAAGTTTTGGCGATAACAAACGCTTACGAAATCGCTCTGCGTCCAGCAGAAGCTGGATCGCTAGGCGCAAGCAGAGTCGAAGGGTTGCAAGGATACCTAGAGCCATTGCTACAAATAGTGCGCGAAGGACTACAGCCAGGAGTGGATGTAGAAAAATGGCAGAATGATAATGGACAAGGAGATTTCGATAATAGGTTGCGGGCTATACAAACTTTGCTAAACACCAAGGTAGGAGAAAGGTATATCTTCGCAGGTAGAAGGTATAATGAAGGGCCTCCAGTACGAGACCTGACAGGGCTCACAGATAATGTAAAACCACCTCTGCCTAGTGCGGCTACATACCAAGATTTTATAAATAGAAACTTGCTGGTCAATAATAGCAACTCGGTTGCAGATCACGACAGGGATGCCCTTGCCGTTCCTACTGGGGCTACGGGCGCGGTGATATATACGGCTCACTTGACAAGCGTGTTGCAGGTCGAAGATACGCAGTCAATAGAATACGGGGTCTCTAGCAATACAGAGCCCGTAAACCAGCTGATACTCGCAGCTAGATTGATCAAAAGAGCGCTAGAGCTAGCCCCTGTTCCTGCATCGGTAGCAGATCGACAAGCTCTACTAAACGATGCAGAAGGATACTTGGATAGCTCGCTCAATGGATTGCGCCAGCTCAGGCAGAGGTCCGCAAGGGTCGTCGCAACTCTGCAAGTAGCACAAGCCAGACAGCTGGAGGTCGAGATAACTACACAAACCCTCGCGGATAGAATAACCTCTATAGACGCAACGCAAGCCGGCGTAGAGCTATCCGCATTAGCTCAACAATTCTCCGCTACATTGCAGACTATCGAAACAAGAAATAGCCTCAGCCTCGCTAATATCTTGTGATTAGTTCTATTAACGCTGAAAAAATATATGTGTTAGAATGAGTAGCAAGGAACAAAATAATATAAAATACTCGCAAGAAATCGGTATTCAGGTCGGAGCAAAGAGATGAATCTAAACCCCTACGAAGAAACCGAACGCCTCGCTACGTCCGGCGCAGGCGGAAGGGAGGTTGAAGCTTGGGCTCTGCTAGAGCTCGCAAAACGGATGGAAAGAGCGCGAAAAGAAAACCTCGAAGACTTAATGCCTCTGCTCGAAGTCGTGCGATTAAACTGGCGGGCTTGGACAATAATACAATCATCTCTGCTCTCGGAAGATACTGAAATAGAGCCAGAGTTGCGTGGTAATCTGCTGACGCTTTGCTCGTTCATCGATAAGCACAGTATTGAATTTCTAAACGATCCGATAGGTGATAGGTTGCAAATACTCATCGATATAAATGTCCACTTGTCACAAGGACTGAGAGGAAATCGAATCAGCGAAAAAGAACTAGAGGAAATAATGTCAAAGAAAAAAAGAGAAATAGAAACAAAAGACAAAGAAGAAAATACACAAAAAGAAAAACAGGACATTAGCTAATAAAGAATGGGAGAAACTCGCGGGAATGAAGGCAAGAAGCAAGCCTAAACAAAAAGCATAAATAGGGGCTGTAACTTGGAGATATAGCTCGGAGGCTTGGTGTATTTGTCTCTCGGAGTAAGCCACGGTGGCCTAGTTCTCCCATGCGATAGAGCTACTCGGCTCAATGTAGCATCGTATTTAACCTAATGACACTACCTCGCGGAGTGTAGCTCAGCCCGGTAGAGCACTGCCTTCGGGAGGCAGGGGCCGCAGGTTCAAATCCTGCCACTCCGATGGTGAGGTTCGTAATTATCGATAGTGAAAGAAATTGGTGTTTTTCTTTCATTATTTTTAGGATAGTGAAAGAAATTGATGTTTTTCTTTCATTATTTTTATGATTACCTTACAAGCTGTAAGTCCCTCGGCTACGCGAAAGAGTAAATACGAGCTGACAAGCTCTGTAGGTTCGGAGCCTGTGAGGTCA
>JABABG010000093.1 GCA_014238315.1 Alphaproteobacteria bacterium | reverse complement strand
CGGACGTTAATCAGGAGGCAGCTGTCCTCACGACTCTACGAACGAGAAACCAGATCGGCATCGGAGCTCTTGCCTCGAACGCCGAAGCCCAACAGCAATTGTTGCGACTACTCCAGTAGCGGCAAAATAGTAAGTAGAAACCCCTAAGCTATAATGCTGCTATAAAGCTCTAGCGAAGCTGTGAGGGTTAGAAGAGGCGGTCTGCGCCATGCCATTCAGGCATGATAGTAGACCGCCTCTTTTTTTGCACCCTCTTCCCTCCCCAATCTTGCACCCCCGCCCCCTCGCCAGTCTATTGTTACGATTACTCTTTCAGCCTTAGCTCTAGCCTAGCTGCTATTGGGTCGCTTTCGTATATTTCCACCTTGAGCCTGCTCCCGAATTCTATGATTCGAGTTCCTACTAGAGCCTGCTCGCTTGCGTATTGGAAGCGGTAGTGATCGAGATTGTCGCGCGTGACTATTCCCTCTACGGCAAAGTCGCGCAACCGCACGAAGAAACCGAACGGCATGACTCTTAGCACGACCCCCTCGACTACTTCGCCTATGCGTTCTTTCAGGTAATGGCAAGCGATGCGCTGGAAGGTTATGCGCTCTAGGGCTATTGCGGAGCGTTCGCACTCTACCAGATGCTCGCATAGCTCTGTGCTTACCTTGTCTGAACTTATTTCGCCATCCCCATCCCCATCCCTATCCCTATCCCCATCGGTTTCCAGCGTTGCCAAGACTGCCCGATGTACGAGCAGGTCGGCGTAGCGTCTAATGGGCGATGTGAAATGGCAGTAGTTAGGCAGAGCGAGGGCAAAATGCTGCGGATTTAGCGTTGCGTATCGAGCCTGTGATTGCGCGCGCAGGACTGCTTCGGCTACGAGTAGCGGCAAATACTCTGATACTTGCTGGTCGTTCTCTTTAGCAGATTTTTTTACTTTAGGAATTTTTTCTTTATGGGTTGCTACTTTAGGAGTTTTTTCTTTATGGGTTGCTGCTTTAAGAGTTTTCTCTCGCACGGCTTGCAACAGGGCGCGCAGCTGTCGGCGTCTTTGTGCTGCTAGTCTATCGACCGAGGTTGCTACTCGCGACTGTCCCTCTTCCGACTGTCCCTCTTGCGACTGTCCCTCTTGCGACTGTCCCTCTTGCGACTGTCCCTTTTGGACCTGCCCTACTCGCGGGCTACCTTCGTGTGAGAGTAGCAAGGATGCCACCTTCAAGCGTCCGAGGTCGTCTTGCAAGGCTTGCCATTTGTCTGGTGTTGGAGGCTCGTGGTTGCGTATGACGAAGCCGAGCGGTTCGCTTTGTGGTTTGTCTGAACCCTTGTCTGAACCCTTGTCTAAACCCTTGTCTGCACTTTTGCCAGACCCTTTGCTCTGATTTCTGTCTGCACCTTTACTTGCGCCCTTGCTCTGACTTTTGCTCGCCTTCCGAGCAAGGCTTTTACCTAGATGCGAGGCGATGGCGACATTAGCTGCGATCATGAAGTCTTCGATGATACGCCTAGCGTTGCTATTGTGCCTTTCTTCGATACCTATGCAATTTATGCGTCCATTTTTTGTTTTTTCGATGATTGGCAACGGCTCGCTTCTATCGATCTCTAGTGCCCCGCGTTCTGCGCGCGCGGTGGCGAGTGCTTGCCATGCGAGATAGAGGTTTGCTATTAGTTTTTCGACCTCCGTCTCCTCTGTCTGTTGCTTTTGCGCATCGAGTATGCGTTCGACTTGTTGGTATGTTACGCGAGCTTTTGACTTGATGACTACGCGAGCTATCCGTTGCTTGAGGACGCGTCCGCAGCTATCGATGATTATTTCGACCATCAGGCATGGTCTTTCACGCTGTGGCTGCAACGAGCATAAATTTTCTGACAACCTTGCGGGCAGCATTGCAACTACTCTATCTGGCAAGTATATGGAGTTTCCGCGCGCGCGCGCGATCTTGTCTAGGAGCGACCCTTCTTGCACATATAGGGCGACATCTGCTATGGCGATTCGCAGACGGAATTTCGCTTGGCTGGATTGTTTTGCCTGGGACTGCTTTGCCTGGGATGTTTTTGTATCTAGTTCTATTTGTTCAGCCATCACCGCGTCGTCGAAATCACGAGCATCTTCGCCATCGATTGTTATGAACGGCAGCTCGCGCAAATCTTCACGCAAATCTTCACGCTTGTCTTCTACCTTGTATCTATATGGCACGATGGCTTTTACTTCCGCCTCTAGCTGCGAGTTTTCTTGCTCGCCCAACGCCTCGATACGCCCGACATTCGATGCGGTACGGCAAGAGGTAGCAGAAGAGGTACTAGAAGAGGTACGAGAAGAGTTATGATAAGCGGCGTGCTGACGCAAGCCCAGCTCGCATAAGAATGCCACATCACCGTCGAATCGACCTAGCGATTCGAACGGATGCGCGAGCAAGACACGGGCGAAGTTTCTAAACTTACGCGTTGAAGAGTTATATACTGATACCGCACCTTGTCCACGCTCTTGCCACAGGCTTCCCCGCGCCTCTTTCCGTACCTCTTTCCGTACCTCTTTCTGCGCCTCTTTCCGTACCTCTTGCCGTACCTCTTCCCGCGCCCCTTGCCGTACATCTTGCCGTACGTCTTGCCACGCTCTTTCCTGTACGCCTTCCCGCGCATCATTATGTACGCTTTTTTGCGTTTCTTGCGAGAACCCCCGCCTTGTGCTTTGATAACTTACGGCTAGCGAGGGCAATGCTTCCCCCTGCCGCAACAACCGAGCGCGCACGACTTCTCCTTCGCGCCACCCTCCCCCTCCCTCTCCCCCTCCCCCACTACCTACAGCGGAGACGCCAACTTGCCTGCTTTCGCGAGCTAGCGGGAAGAAGCGTTTTTTTCCGCGTTCGGCTAGTTGCAGGGCTGGGTATGGTGCTAAGGTAATTGTTCCAAAGACGATAGAACCGTGCTGGAAGTTGAGCTTCTTACGCTCGGACTTCTGCTTGTAATGGCTACTAGGGTGTTTTTTAGAGTAATTTTTATAGCCACCCTCACTTACCTCGTATCGCGTCCGCCGCCCGCGCCGTCCACTATTCGCCTTACCGCCGCCCCTCGCCTGCCTTCTACCACCCATAGCCCGCACTTACCTCCTTGCCTACTTGTCTATTTGCCTACTTGCTTGCTTGCAAACCACCTCTCTGCACAAAACGACTAGCGAGAATGCCGAGAGCTAGAACTTGCGCCAGCACTCGCTAGGAGTTTCGGAGGTTTAAGCATTGTCTTTGTGCACCATCTTTATGCACCATCTCTGCCCTTACTTACTTTTTCGAGCGACCGCCTTTTTAGTTGCTGCTTTTTTAACGACCGCCTTTTTAGTTACCACTTTTTTAGTTGCTGCTTTTTTAGCGACCGCCTTTTTAGTTATCACTTTTTTAGTTGCTACTTTTTTAACGACACTTTTAGCAACCGCCTTTTTAGCGACCGCCTTTTTAGCGACCTTCTTTTTAGTCGCCGCTTTTTTAACGACATTTTTAGCAGCCATCTTTTTTGTCTTGCGCGCGAGAGGTTTTTTCACGCCAGCGGTTGCTTTAACTTTTGCTACTTTTGCGATTTTTTTCGCCAATACTTCGAGAGCCTCTTCCAGAGAGATTTCCTCAGGGTCTAATACTCGTGGCAAGGATGCGTTTATGCCATCGTGCTTTATGTAGAATCCGAATCGGCCATTTTTGACGACCACGGGTTTAGCGTCTTGCGGATGCGAACCGAGCACCCTGCCATCGGACCCGCCCTCTGCGATTACGACGACCGCGCGATTGATGCCGATGCTCATGACATCGTCTTGCTCTCCGAGCCCGGTATAGGCCCCGTCGTGCAATAGGAAAGGCCCGAATCTGCCGATACCTGCCTTGACTTCCTTCCCGGTTTGCGGATGCTCGCCGATCTCGCGCGGCAACGCTAACAGCTGGCACGCGCTCTGCAGAGTTATAGTTTTGGGGTCGAAATGTTTTGGCAGAGCGACCCGCTTGGGCTTCGGTTTTTTCTTTTGTTCCTTTTTGTCGAGCACTTCTCCGCGCTGAATATAGACTCCGTATGGACCGCGGCGCAGATTTATCTGCAAGTCGGTTTCTGGGCATATACCCAATGTGTGAGGGAAGGTTATTCCGCTAATGCCTTCCTCTTGTGCTAGCCCATCTGCGAGCCCGCGCGTATATCGACAATCGGGATAGCTGGAACAACCGATGAAGGCGCCGTGCCGCCCTGGGTGTATTTCCAAATGCCCTTGCTCGCAAGTAGGACAAGAGCGTACTGACGGCGAACCGTCTTCGAGTTTCGGGAAGTAGTAATATGCGAGGTCTTCCTCTAGCTGCGCGCGCACTTGCTCTGGCGATAGGGCTGCACCCTGCTCGAGGGTCGTTTTAAACTCGTCCCAAAAGTTTTGCAAGGCGAGCTGCCACTCTCCATCCCCGCAGGCGATTTTGTCCAACTGCTCTTCCAGACTTGCGGTAAAATCATAATCGACATACTTTTTGAAGTTATGGCACAAGAAACTAGTAGCCATCCTGCCGGCGTCTTGCGGTATCATTTTACGCTTTTCTAGGAGCACATAACCTCTGACCTTGAGCACATTTATGATAGCGGCGTAAGTTGAGGGTCTTCCGATGCCTGCCTGTTCTAGCTCTCGTATCAACCTAGCTTCCGAGAAATGCGGAGGCGGTTGCGTTTCGTGCCGAGTTGCGTCGATTTCTTTGACTTCTATTTTTTCACCTTCTTGCAACGACGGCAGTAGAGAGCCCGCTTCGTCCTCGTGCTGCTCGTCTGCGGAGGTATCGCGGTATAGCTTGAGGAATCCGTCGAACAAGATGCGTGAGCTCAGTGCCCGCAAACCTATGTTCGAGTCCCCGCTTGCTATACCCCCGTTTGCACCCTCGCCATTTGCACCTTCTATTTCGATTGCGAGCTTGTCGATTACAGCGCTAGTCATTTGCGATGCGAGCGCGCGTCGCCATATTAGCTGGTATAACCTTTGCTGGTCGCTATCGAGGAATGGGGTTAGCGATTCTGGAGTTGTAGCGAAGTTTATCGGACGAATTGCCTCGTGCGCTTCCTGCGCGCTACGCGATTTATTTTTATAGAATCGAGGTTTGTCTGGCAGATATGATTTTTCGAACATTTTCCCTATCTGCGCGCGCGCCTGTTCGAGTGCTTGGGCAGCGATGGTAAAAGAATCGGTTCGCATATAAGTTATCAGTGCGGTAGGTGAGCCTCTGACGCTCAAGCCCTCGTATAGCTTTTGGGCTATTCGCATGGTGCGAGCGGGCGAGAATCCGAGTTTATTCGATGCTTCCTGCTGCAAGGTTGATGTTATGAAGGGCGGCGCGGGATGCCTTTGGGCTTGCGAAGGCTTTATCGACTTGACGAGATAGCTAGCCTTTAGCAAAGAGGCTTTTATTTCCTCAGCGCGCTGCTTGCTATCGATTTCCATTTTACCGAGTTTTTTCCCATCGAACTTGACGAGAGCTGCTTTGAGAAAACCGTTTTCAGACTTTGCCTGGACCTCGATGCTCCAAAATTCTTTTGCTTGGAATTTTTCTATTTCCGCCTGCCTTTCGCAGATCATGCGCAACGCTACGGACTGCACGCGCCCCGCCGAGCGTGCGCCCGGCAGCTTTCGCCATAAGAGAGGCGATACGGAAAAACCGACGAGGTAGTCGAGCGCGCGCCTTGTTCGATATGCATCGACCAAGTTTTCGTTGAGCTTTCCACGTTTTTTTTCGAGCGCGTCGGTGATAGCTTTTTTAGTTATTTCGTGGAAGGTAATCCTAGCTACGTCGAGCTCGTCGAACTTTTTCCCAAGATGCTGTTTGAGTATTTCGCGGACATGCCAAGAGATCGCCTCCCCTTCTCTGTCTGGGTCTGTAGCGAGGTATATTTTCTGGGCTTTTTTAGCGGCACGCAGTATTGGCGGCAAGGACTTGCGAGCATTTTCAGTTTCTTGCCATAGCATTTCGAAGTTTTTATCTACATCTATGGAACCCTTTTTAGAGGGTAAATCCCGTACGTGCCCGAAGCTAGCCAAGACATCGTATCCCGCGCCCAAGTATTTTCCGACGGTCTTTGCTTTAGCAGGTGACTCGACTATCACGAGCGTGGACATTTTCCCCTATCTCCTCTAAGTCGGTCGACTTACGCTTGTTGCATATTTTTGCGCGCTTCGATCAAGTCGTCTACGACGCTCGCATCTGTTAGAGTTGAGGTATCGCCTAGTTCTGTATATTGGTCTACGGCGACTTTCCGCAAGATTCTGCGCATTATTTTACCAGAGCGAGTTTTCGGCAAGGCAGGCGCCCATTGTATTTGTTCTGGTGCGGCGAAGGAACCTATTTCTGTGCGCACCAGTTGAACGAGCTCTTTTCGTAGCTCTTCGCTGGGTTTTTTTCCTGAGTGCAACGTTACGTATGCGTATAGAGCCTCGCCCTTTGTTTGATGTGGATAACCTATAACGGCAGCCTCGGCGACACTTGGGTGCAGGACGAGAGCCGACTCCAACTCTGCGGTACCCATCCTATGCCCTGAGATATTCACTACATCATCGACCCGCCCGGTTAGCCAATAGAATCCGTCTTCGTCGCGCCTTGCGCCGTCACCGGTTTCGTATTTTCCGGGGAAGGTTTTGAAGTAAGTATCTACGAACCTCTGATGGTCTCCGAAGACTGTGCGCATTTGCCCTGGCCAACTATCGGCGATGCAGAGTCTGCCCTCTGCGACTCCTTCTAGTTCATTTCCCTCATCGTCGAGCAAGAGCAACTTTATTCCGAACATGGGTCTTGTAGCGGAGCCTGGCTTCATTTTAGTAGCCCCTGGCATGGGAGCGATCATAGCGGCGCCGGTTTCGGTCTGCCACCAGGTATCTATTATCGGACAACGTTGTTCTCCGACGACTTTATAGTACCACCTCCATGCTTCTGGATTGATGGGCTCTCCGACTGTCCCTAGCAGTTGCAACGAGGAACGTTTAGTAGATTTTACGAGCTCTTCGCCGGCGGCGGATATTGATCTCAGTGCTGTGGGTGCGGCGTAGAATATGTTTACCTTATACTTATCGCAGACCTGCCAGAATCGGCTAAAGTCTGGATAGTTTGGCACGCCTTCGAACATTACGGAGGTAACGGCGTTTGCGAGCGGAGCATATACGATATAGCTATGCCCGGTGACACAGCCTACATCTGCGGCGCACCAGAAGACATCACCGTCGTGATAGTCGAAGACGTACTTATGTGTGAAGGAGGCGTATACGAGGTATCCAGCGGTTGTGTGCAGAACCCCTTTAGGCTTTCCGGTCGAGCCTGAGGTATAGAGTATGAAGAGCGGGTCTTCTGCGTTCATTTCTTCTGGCTCGCATAAGGGGGATGCAGCATCGATTAGCTGGTGATAATGATGGTCTCTTCCCTCCACCCAGTTTATTTTTGCGTTAGTTCTTTGATAGACGATTACACTTTCGACGCACTGGCATTGTTCGAGGGCTTTATCGGTGCTTTCTTTGAGTGGTATGACTTTATTTCCGCGTATTCCTTGGTCTGCGGTAATTACCATCTTAGCTTTACAGTCTAGGATTCTTCCGGCGAGCGATTCTGCGGAGAAGCCGGCGAAGACTACGGAGTGTATAGCCCCGATTCGTGTGCAGGCGAGCATAGCGCAAGCGGCGGCGGGCACCATTGGCATATAGATAGTAACGCGGTCGCCTTTTTTGACGCCGAGTTTTTTCATGGCGTTAGCGAGTCTGCATACTTCATCGAACATCTGTTGGTATGTGATTTCTTCTGAGACTTTGGGATCGTCTCCTTCCCAGAAGAATGCGACTTGATTTGCGCGCTGTGGCAGGTGTCGATCGAGGCAGTTAGCGGAGACATTCAGGGTTCCGTCGTAGAACCATTTTATGTGCAGGTCTTTTTGGTCGTATGAGACATCTTTGACTTTCGAGAAGGGTTTGATCCAATCGATGTGCTCGCGTGCTTTTTCAGCCCAGAAACCTTCGTTATCGGTTATGGAGCGTTTATATAGCTCTTGGTATTGCTGTTCGTTGATGTGTGCTTTTGCGGCGAAGCTATCTGGTACGGGATATTCTTCTTTGGCTTTTTGCGCTTTATTTTGCTGCATTTGTTTAGCCTCCGTATTGCGTAATCATTGGGGTAATTAGTTGGGGTAATTATTTTCGCTTTATCGAGTATAGCGAGCGTATTTGTTTGGTATTCAAGTTTAGAGATTTGGCTATTTTTTGCAAGATTGTTTTACGAGCGAGCTATTTTACGGGGTTGCTTGCCGAGCGAGTTTATTTGCCGAGCGAGTTTATTTGCCGAGCGGATTATTTTACGGGGTTGCCGCTGTGCGAGCAGATTATTTTACGAGCGGATTATTTTACGAGTAGTATACTTGAACGATGCGCTCGTAGCTCAGCGGATAGAGCGTTGCCCTCCGAAGGCAAAGGTCGTAGGTTCGATCCCTACCGAGCGCGCGTTATTTTTTTGCGAAACGAT
>JABABG010000049.1 GCA_014238315.1 Alphaproteobacteria bacterium | reverse complement strand
CTTTCGGCAATTCCGCCAGCAGACCCATTACTCTTACTGCTCCCCTTGCTGCTCCCCTTGCTGCTCCCCTTGCTGCTCCCCTTGCTGCTCCCAATAAGATTCCCTTGGTCATTCCCATCGGTGCTACCTTCGCCATCGCCTTCTTTAGCAGACCTTCTCTTATCGATACCATCCTTATCTATACTGCCATTAGCGAGACCGTCGCCTAAAGATTCGCACAGAGTTTGCCTGAACTCTGCGGGCAGGGATACGCGTCCTTTCGCATCGAGGCGATTCTTGTAAGTACCGCTAAACACAGTCTGTCTAGTGGAGATTGGCACCGAGGGGGAGGGGGAGGACACTTTTTATAATTCACTTTTTATAATTCACTTGGGTAATTCACTTGGGTAATTCACTTGGGTAATTCACTTGGGTAATTCACTTTTTATAATTCACTTTTTATAATTCACTTGGGTAATTCGTTCGGATAATTTGCGGATATCGAGGCTCACTTTTCTACGAGTTTTGCTACCAGCACTGCACTTAGCTACGGCTAGCTGCTATTGACAGCACTCCTGACCACTTTTAGACACTTTGCACCATATTATGGGATTGCATACCACTTTTACGATAAAAGGTCAAGCTCACAAGCCCCAAAAGATAACTCAAGAGACAAACTCTATGCAGAGTCAGAAGAGGTAGCACAACGCTTAATACTATTGCCAAAAGAGCTACAAGAACCTATTTTGCGAGGTGGACTATAACTATGTTGCTATAGTTATATTTATCATCTGTAGCAACCAGCAACCAGCCAACGACTATATGGTTCTATGAGAAGTTTCGGTTTTGCCCTCCTCTTGCTAATCCTTTCTGCGCTCGCCCTGTACTGGACTTTTTTTCCGCCGACAATTTTTTCCTCGTGACTTCTGGCGAGCCTAGCTACGCGCTACGCCCGCAGGTCAAGGTCTGTGGCATCACAAACGAGGACGACGCGCGCCGAAGCGCATCCCTAGGCGCGAGCATGCTAGGCATAGTCTTTGCGAACACCTCGCCGCGCTACCTATCCCCCCGCGATGCGCAAACGCTAGTCTCCCGTTGCCCGCCTTCCTTTTGCTTTGTCGGAGTTTTTGTCGATGAGGATGCTAGCCGAGTGCGCGAGATAGCCTCCCTCGTTGGCTTGCAGAAACTACAGTTTCAAGGAACGGAATCGCCCGACTATTGCCACTCTTTCTCCTTACCCGTGATAAAAGCCTTTCGCGTAGACGAAAACTTCGTGCGAGCTGCTCGGCACAAGGCAAGCGATGGTTCGCACAAAAACTCACCAAGCGATTTTCCTCAACACTACGACCGAGTATCGGCGCACCTATTCGACAGCAAATCGTCAAAATCACAAGGAGGTAGCGGTGAGACTTTCGATTGGCGACTTTTAAACCTGCTCGAAGGCAAAGAGAATAGCGGAAATAACGGCACCGCGCGCGCTAAACCATGGATATTAGCCGGCGGTATCAACGCGGATAATGTCGAACAGGCGATGACGATAGTCAGACCGGACGCGCTCGACCTATCGAGCGCGCTCGCGAAAGACGACAACCCAAGGGAGAAGGACAAGCTCAAGATGGAAAATTTTTTCCGCGCTATCGATAAGGCTAACCCAAAATGATAGAGAGCCCTGTTCAAAAGAGAGCACCCTTATGCCAGAGCTACCAGAAGTCGAAACTGTTCGCCGCTACCTCGACACTTGCTTGAGCGGCGGCTCTATCGCGCGAGTGCGTCTGGCTAGGAAAGACTTACGCTTCCCCTTCCCCGTAAGTTTTACCGAGCGTCTAACCGGCGCGCGCATTCTCAAGGTTAGCAGACGGGCGAAGTATCTACTGATAGCTTGCGAAAAGGATGCGAGGAAAATAGTTTGGCTAGTGCACTTAGGCATGTCGGGCAAGCTATTGTGGCTACCTAATGAGAAGGGTGATGAGCAACCGCGCGAACAAGGATTGGGCGTAGACCATCGCCATGTTTGCGTTGACCTGCGCGAGTGCAAGGACGGATGCGGAGTGCTCTGCTACGACGATGCGCGCCGATTTGGCTTTATGGATTTATGCAACGGCGATGCTATGGCAAACGACTGCCTGCGTCTGCAAAAATTAGGCATCGAGCCGCTGTCTAATTTATTTAGCGGCAGTTGGCTATGGCACTCTGTAGTCTGTACTATAAATAATCGAAGTCGAGGTTACGGCAGGACTATAAAGGATATTTTAATGGATCAAGGTTATGTCGCGGGTCTAGGCAACATCTATGTAACCGAGGGTTTGTGGCATGCGAGGGTTCACCCGATGCGCGTTATTAAAGATATAACTTTAGACGATTGCGAGAGGATTAGCAGAGGCATAAGGAAGGTATTGCGTATGGCAATCGATGCTGGCGGCAGCTCTCTGAAGGATTATCGAAAGGGGGATGGCTCGCTTGGTTATTTTCAACTAAACCTACGCGCTTACGGCAGGACTAACGAGGCTTGTTTGCGCAAGGACTGTGATGGTAAAATTAATAAGGCTACGATAGGCGGACGCGCTAGTTATTTTTGCTCGAATGTAGCAAGGTAGTTAGTTATTTTTATTTAATTTATTAACATTTTTCTAACCATTAATAATAACTTTAACAATTGCTGTTATCCTCGCAATAGTAAAGTAATAGCGATGGTCATAGTTATCAAGCACACGACAATCCATAGAGCTAAAATTGAAATCCGCAGTGCGAGAAAGCTACCTAACCACGCACCCAAGACTTGCCCTAGCATCATGGCTGGTAAGGCGCGCCAGGCGAAGCCGGCGGCAAAAGCAAAGACTGCTATAGCACCGATATTGCTCGAAAAGTTTAGCACCCGCGATAGGGCAATGCTTGCGCGCAATCCCATTCCCTTAAGATTTGTAAGTGTTACTAAAAAGAATGTTCCGGCACCAGGTCCAAAAAGCCCGTCGTAGAAGGATGTAATATATATTACAAAATTCGAGAGGATTTTTATGCTTCTACGCTTATCTATATTTTTACTATTAATATTTTCACGCTTGCTAGCCGCTACTGTCTTCGACGCTTTTTCATAACCGCGTTGACGATAGGCATTAACCGCAAAGGATAAGGAGGCCGCTATCAAGGCTATAGGTATTAATAACTCTAATATACGCGTCTCAATTTTAGTTGCGCAAAAAGCTCCCAACGCACTAACCAATATACAAGGAATTCCATAACTCAATAAAATTTGTTTGTAATTAATTGAAGCGAACAACCCTGCACGAGCATAGCGTATGACCGCGACAATCTTACCGAGCACACTCTGTAGTTTATTTGTAGACAAGGCTTGAAGCGGCGGCAAACCGAGTAGTAATAATACTGGCACGCTTATCAACCCTCCACCTCCTACGATCGAATCCACCGCGCCCGCGCCAATGGCGGCTACGAATAATAGAACTAAATCGAGAGCGGATAGCTCCACAAACCATACCTCCAAATAATAGTTACTATTGTGAATATTAAAATAACAATAAAAAATAACATAGTACAATTAATCAATAACCGTGCGCAACCTATTTGATTAGAGTTACAATTTTTAGTACCATAGCCTATCCACTCGCCTACTCGCCATGTTTCACCATGCATTTTATAAACTCTTTTACCGGCGAGCCTAACTCCTAACGCGCCCGCCAACGCAGCCTCGGGATGTGGCGCATTGGGCGAAGAGCGAAAACCACCGTACGCCCAGGCTATGAGTGATGGCGCGAAGTGCCACATGACGCGAAACGCCGCCAGCCCTGAAAGACCGCGCATAAACAGTGCAACGAGACAAATCCCATAAGCCGTTATGCGCGCGGGTAGCAAGTTTGCTAGATCGTCTATCCGCGCGGATGCCCTGCCGAACTCGCCATACCTAGCACCGCGATAGCCAAATTGGCTGTCGAGCGTGTTGGCTGCCTTGTAGAGCAACAAGCCTGGTAGCCCGAAGAGCATATAGTATATGAGGGGAGCTATTGTTCCGTCGGAGAAATTTTCCGCCAAGCTTTCCATCGCTGCTCGCGAGACGGCTTGCGAGGATAGCGAGCTCGTCTTGCGTCCGACGATGTGCGATAGAGCTCTACGCGCCGCGAGTAGGTTTCCAGCAGTGAGTTCGCGCTCGACCTTAGCGACATACTCGTCGAGCTGTGCTTGGGCTATCAACCAGGCGCACAAAAACGAGTGCGTGAGAAGCAAGAAGCCGAACCCCAAAGCAAATCCCAAAGCAAATCCCAAGTCTGATCCCACAGCCTCCTCCCCTGCCTGCGCAAAACTTGAAGCTAGACTAGAAACCAACCGCTCCAGCACCACCCCGAACAGCATAGATAGCAGCAACAACGAGAGGCTCCACAATAACCCGCGCCATAGGTTGCCCGGAGTATATAAACTCGGAGCATATAAATTTGCGCTAGATAAATTTGAATCGTCTAAGCGCGCGCACCGCCGTGGTTTTTTATTTAACAACCTTTCACCAAAAGCCGCTAGCGATCCGAACAAAGCGACTGGATGAATAATTTTATCTATAGACTTGACTTTACGCAAAACTCGATCGCCCCATACAGCGCATAGGCAAACGACACTGCGTAGCAACAACAGAGACACAAAGGCATTAGGGACGAGATTATCGGTCATTGGGGATATAACTATTTACGGGCGTGCTATTCGCGCCAGAGAGAGAGTTAGATTCTAGCGATATTGCTTTTCTTAGGCTATATCTGTATTGTAGCCTTATGTATACACCAAGCTGCCATGCGCTCTTGAGCAGGATTCCGCCCTCGCTTTTCGGCTTGTCTGCGCCGGATTTGTCTGCGTTAGACGAGTATCGCAAAGTCATGCCCCGTACGGACAAGCCCGGTACAGACTCGTCTGACACAGACTCGTCTGACACAGACTCGTCTGACACAGACTCGTCTGACGTAGACTTGCCTGATGCGGACAGCGATCTTCTTGTCAAGGAACGCACACACCTAGAGCCGCCGGCTCTCTATAAGGTTATCCTTTTGAACGACGACTACACGCCTATGGAATTTGTCGTTGGCATTCTGGAGGCTTTATTTTCCCGCTCGCACCAAGAGGCGATTCAGATAATGTTCCATGTGCATAACAAGGGGGTTGGAGTTTGCGGCTTGTACCCACACGAGGTAGCGGAGACGAAGGCGGCGCAAGTCATGAGTTTAGCGCGCAGGAACGAACATCCCCTGCAATGCGTGATAGAGAAGGAGGAGGATTGATGCTTTCGGATTCGCTTGAGAAGACTCTGCATCGGGCGATGGAAAACGCGCATAGACGTCAGCACGAGTATGCGACGCTAGAGCACCTACTACTAGCGCTTATCGACGACAGCGATGCGAGCGCGGTTATGCGCGCTTGCGGTGTAGACCTAGAGCAGTTAGGGCGCGAGCTAAAGAACTACCTTGATAGCGACCTAGAATTTTTAGTCTCGCCGAAACAAAAGGACACGCGCCCGACGGCGGGCTTTCAGCGCGTTCTGCAACGCTCTGCGGTGCATGTCCAGTCATCGGAGCAAAGCGAGGTTACCGGCGCGAACATACTGGTTGCTCTTTTTTCGGAGCGCGAGAGTCACGCGGTGTATTTTCTTCAGCGTCAGGATATGACGCGCTTGGATGCGATGAACTACATCAGCCACGGCATTGCGAAGGTGCCTGGGCTCAGCGACCAGCTAAGCGAGCAAGTTATCGAACGAGTGCAAGAGGCACGCGAGAAGGATACGAGTAACCGTTCGGCTCGTAAGAAACGCTCTGCATTAGAAACTTGGTGTGTTGACCTGAACGATAAGGCGAAGCGCGGGCAGATAGACCCCCTTATCGGTCGCAGCAAAGAGGTTATGCGCGCGTTGCAAGTTTTGGCGCGGCGGACGAAAAACAACCCGCTTTTGGTAGGCGAGCCTGGGGTTGGCAAGACCGCGATAGTCGAGGGCTTGGCGCTGAAGATATTCGAGGAGGCAAAGGCTAACGAGGCGAACAAAACTTCTGGCGAGCCACCGCCTGAGCAATCTGGCAAGCAGCCTAACAAGCAGCCTGGAGAACAGCTTGGGGAACAGAGTTCTGGCCTATCTGGCAGACGCATTTTTGCGCTGGATATGGGCGCACTGATAGCTGGAACGCGCTACCGCGGTGATTTTGAGGAGCGTCTCAAGGAGGTCATCAAGGAACTAGAGAAGCGTAAGGACGCGATTCTCTTCATCGATGAGATTCACACGATTGTCGGAGCTGGAGCCACTTCTGGCGGCGCGTTGGACGCCTCGAATTTGCTAAAACCCGCGCTCGCGAGCGCAACTTTGAGCTGCATAGGTGCTACGACTTACAAAGAGTACCGCCAAGCTTTTGAGAAGGACCGAGCTCTCTCGCGGCGCTTCCAAAAGATAGAGGTTGCCGAACCCTCTAGCGATGACAGCGTCTTGATTCTGCAAGGCTTACGCAAACGCTACGAGGATTTTCACAACCTTCGTTATTCGTGCGAAGCACTTACGAGCGCGGTTAGCCTATCGGTTCGTTATTTACACGAGCGCAAACTTCCCGACAAAGCGATTGACCTAATCGACGAGGCGGGTGCGCGACAAAACCTACTGCCACCGAGCAAGAGACGCAAGACGATCACGACGACTCATATTGAGGAGATAGTAGCGGATATAGCACGCATTCCGCCACGCCATTTGACGCGTTCGGACTCTGGCAAGCTGCGCACGCTAACGCGTGACATGAAGACGCTGATTTTCGGTCAAGACGAGGCGATCGAGCGAGTAGTAGACGCGATCAAACTTTCGCGCGCGGGGCTACGCGAGAAGGAAAAGCCTATCGGTTGCTACTTATTTGCTGGACCTACGGGGGTTGGCAAGACGGAGGTTGCTCGTCAGCTCGCGCACTGCCTGCAGATATCTCTACGCCGCTTTGACATGTCGGAGTATCGCGAACGCCACGCGGTCTCTCGCTTGATAGGTGCTCCGCCTGGCTATGTTGGCTTTGAGCAGGGAGGTTTGTTGACGGACGCGGTTGATCAGAATCCGCACGCTGTTTTGTTGCTCGACGAGATTGAGAAGGCGCATAGCGATGTTTTCAACGTTCTTCTGCAGGTGATGGACTACGGCAAACTAACCGACCATAACGGCAAGTCTATCGACTTCCGCCATACTATAGTTATCATGACGACCAACGCTGGAGCTATCGACTTGGATCGGGGAGCCTTCGGCTTTGCGCGCGAGGTCGGTGCGGAGCAGAGCGATGATGCGGTTAAGCGTAGTTTTTCGCCGGAGTTCCGCAATCGTTTAGACGCGGTAGTTCCCTTCAAGCCCTTACCCTTGGAGGTTGTCGAGCGTATCGTTGACAAGTTTGCTTTTGCGCTTGAAACGCAGCTGGGTGAGAGCAATGTTTCTTTAGAGTTGAGTACGCGCGTTCGCCGCTGGCTTGCTAGGCGCGGCTACGATTCGACGATGGGCGCGCGCCCTTTGGCTCGCGTTATGCAGGAGCAGATAAAGAAGCCTTTGGCGGAGGCGATGCTTTTCGGAGACCTGAAACGCGGCGGCACAGCCAAGGTTGATCTAGAGAAGGATGTTGTGGTGTTGAAGTTTGTCAAGGAGAGTGCTTTGCGCAAGGAGAAGGGATAGCATATTTAAACTATGAATATTTTTCTGGGGATATTTAAACTAGGCTATTATAAAAGCAGATTCTGGACAATTTCACCGAGTGATTTATTACGTGATTCAATAGGTTTAATTTTTTTCAAGTTTTTTCTTGTTCTTCTACGCAATAGATGCTAGTTACTCAAGATTCGTAGTAGATTCCGAATCGGTTTGCTTGTAGCTATCGATTAGGGATGCGACTGCAAGCAATTATTGCGCAATAGGAGCCGCGAGAAGCGGGGGCAGATGATATGCGCGAACGACTTTTAGCGTTGCTACAAGGACCTAATCGCTGGCTGGTGCTCGGTTTCGCTGCATTTACTTTGCTTGCGAGTGCCTTGTTGTTACTTTTACGCCAAGATTCCTATTCCTTGCTGTATGACGACCTATCGCGCGATGACTCGCAATCCCTGTCTTTGTTGCTGACGCGCAACGACATCCCCTACCGCTCTTCGGAAGACGGCAAGCGCTTAGATGTGCCGAGCAGTCAAGTTAACGATGCGCGGCTTATCAGTGCCGAGGAAGGTCTGCCACGCGCTGCGTCGTTTGGCTACGAGATATTCGACCAAGAGCAAGGTTTGAGCACTTCTAGCTTTGTGCAAGAGATAAATCGCGTTCGAGCCTTAGAGGGCGAGCTTGCACGCACGATCACCTCTGTGGATGGAATAACGAATGCGCGTGTGCATATTGTTCTGCCGAAACGCGAGCTATTTTCGCGCGATCGTCAAACTGCCTCTGCCTCGATCATAGTGGATACGCGCGCTGGTCAAGACCTAGAGAGAAGGCGCATTCGCGCTATTCAAAACTTGGTAGCGGCGGCGGTGCCAGACCTATCGCCCGATGGAGTGGCGATCACGGACGCGCAGGGCAACTTGCTTGCGCGTAGCGGTAAAGATGGAGAAAATATTTTCGGCTCGACCCCGAATGAGATTCGCACGGCGTATGAGACGCGCCTCTCGCAACAGCTACAATCGCTTGTCGGCAGTGTAGTTGGCATCACCAACGTGCGCGTAGAGACTAGCGTTGAGATGGATTTTGGCCAGACGGTTGTAAACGAGGAGATTTTTGACGGCGACGGGCAAGTTCTGCGTTCGTCGGAGGAGATTACGGAAGAGACCCGTAGCTCGACCCCTAGCAATCGTCAAGTTTCTGTTGATACGAACTTACCCGAATCGCAGTTGCAAGAGCTGGCTTTGAACGCAGGCGCGCGCGAGGAAACTACTCGCTCTGAGATAAGGCGCAACTACGACATCACGAAGCGTCTGATCAATCGAGTCGTTGCGCCTGGTCAGGTATCGAAGATATCGGTAGCGGTGCTGATCGACGGCACCTACGAGAGTGAAAGCGATGGCACCTTGACCTACACACCACGCGCCGAGGATGATTTATTGCAGATCGAACGCCTAGTTCGCTCTGCGATCGGTTTCGATGAAGCCAATCGTCAAGACAGCGTTGAGGTTGTCAATCTACGCTTTTTTGAGGATGATAGCTTAGCCGTGGACGATGATACTGGTTTATGGGGCTTGCGAGGCGCCGAACTTGGCAACCTTCTAGAGAAGTCTATTCTATCGATGGTTTTTCTGATTGCCTTTTCGGTTGTTATCATACCTTTGATGCTACGCTTATTAGCAGCACAACGTGAGGAGCAAGCCATTAGGCGCGCGCGGCTAGAGGCGGAGGGTATTGAGGCGCAACGCGTATCGGGCGGACTTCAAGCCCGAGCAGACATTCCGCTCACAGCCGAGGAGATAAGCGAGGTTATGAGCATAGAAAACATAGATACGAAACTCAGATCGTCTTTGAAGAATCGCCTTAACGATGTTATTTCACGCTACCCCGATGAGACCTACGCGGTCATCCGCGGCTGGTTAGCGGAGTGAGAGATTAATTAATTAATTTTGAATATGAATAACCAAAATAGCCACCAGAATAACCATAGGTATAGGATATGACAGACACTCCACAGAGTCGCCCACGTCCGCTACAAGATTCGAGCCTTCGTAACGACACCCGCCTTTCTGCCATGCCAGATAGCCAAAAGGCTGCGATATTGATAATGGCTATGGGCAGTCACCAATCAGAGACCTTGATGAAGCGTTTCGACGACAAGGAGTTGCAACGCGTTGGTAGTTCGATTTCTGGCATGGGGCGCATCGATGCTGGTATTGTCGAGGATGTTGTCTTGCAATTTGTGCAAAAGGTTACGACCAACGCCGACCTTAACGGCTCTTACGCGATAGCTGAGAGTCTGCTTCGCAAAGCCTTACCTGCGGAGCGAGCCGATGAGATTATCTCGCAAATCGGCTCGTCTAACGATGGTCACTCTATGTGGGAGCAGCTCTCGCAGATTTCTCCCGAGATGTTGTCGAACTACTTAATTAGCGAGTATCCGCAAACGAGTGCTCTTATTCTGAGTAAGATCAACCCGCAGCATGCCTCACGCGTGATGGCGCTTTTCCCCGACGCTGTCAATGTAGAGGTTATGAACCGTATAGTTAAACTAGACAATGTGCAACGCGAGGTATTGGACGAGCTTGAGAAGACTCTACGTAACGAATTTGTAACGACACTAGGTCGTAGCAGGCAGCGCGACACGCACGAGGTTTTAGCGGACATTTTCAACAACTTTGACCGTGCGACGGAAACGCACTTGATGGATTTGTTTGAGGAGCAAGACGCGCAATCTGCGGAAAAGGTTAAAGCCTTGATGTTTACGCTCGACGACCTAGTTAGGATAGACGACGAGGGCATACAAAGCTTGATCATCGGATTCCCGCGCGACACCTTATCGGTAGCCTTGAAGAACACTTCGAGCCAGCTCAGCGAGCTATTTTTCCGCAATATGTCGAACCGCGCGGCGCGTATTTTACGAGAGGATATGGCTGCGCTCGGCGATGTGCGTTTGCGCAAGGTCGAGGATGCGCAGAAAGCTTTAGTCAACTTGGCGAAAGAGTTATCTGGCGAGGGTGCAATTGAGCTGGTTCCACGCGGGCAAGATGGTAGCAAATGGGTATCGTAATGGGTATCGTAATTTGCTGCTTAGGCTTAGACTTATACTTTATACTTGTACTTTATACTTATACTTTATACTTGGGCTTGAGCGGAAACAGACTAGAGATGGAGCGTAGAATAGTTTTGTGAGTCAGCAGGAACGAGACTTTTCCAACGATGGATTTGTTGGCGGTATGACGCTACCGAGCAAAGCCTCTGCGCGCTTGTCGCCAAGGATGTCACCAGGAATATCACCAAAGGTACCGCCAAAGGTGCCGCATGAGGTAGCACAAGGAGTATCGCAAGGTATATCGACTAAGTCTAACGAGCGCACAAAATCGCAAGGGTTATTTGTGCCTCCGCACGACCTCAACACCGAGCAAACGAACGAAGCGAATAGCTTCAAGAAGTTAGATAGTGGTCGTGTCGCGATAGCGGACATCGATAGCAGTGAGTTCGAGCCCGGTTGGGGAAGCGAGACGAAGCCGCATTCGCAACGCGAGTTATTTTTGAGCGAGCAAGCCTTTGCCGAGGGCAAGAAAGCAGGAGAGCTAGAAGCTCGCGAGGTTGCTTTGGAGGAAGGTAGGCTTGAGGGACGCGAGGCTGGTTATCGGGAGGGTTTTGCTGCTGGTAGCAAAGAGCATGGTGGGGAGGTTGAAAGACGGGCGCTAAAGATTGCTGATGAGCATAATGATCAAAGGGTCGACAAGATAGCGCACTTTCTTGGTCAATTGATGGAAGTTGAGAAGGGGGCAGCGAAGAGACGCGACACTGAACTGATGACCCTAATGATAGCGGTTTTTGAAAAGACTCTGCCGTCGCTAGCGGATGCGAACGGCGAGCAGGAGGTAGAGTTTTTCCTCAACTCTATTTTGAAACGCTTTGAGGATATCCCTCAAATATCGATCACGCTTTCGAAGCACTCGCAAGATTTAGTTTCGCGCTTGCGCGGGCAGGTAGAGAACCTACTATCTTCGGACAAGAGCATAGATACGATGGTATCATTTCGCTTTGACGAGAACTTTGGCGCGTCGGACTGCCGTATCGCTTGGGCTGAGGGCGAGGTAGAGAGGCGTTTCGAGGAGCTATGGGACGAGGTTAAATACGCGCTAGAACGGCATCTGCCCAAGAAGCAAAAGACGATGGAACCTGCAAACGCTTCGTCAAACGCTTCGCCCGATGATTTTGCCCAACCTGTGAATTCGGCGGAAGAGCCACATAGGCAAGCTGAGCAAACTAGTAGCGAGCAAAATACTAGCAAAGATGTTATAGAAGAGATGGTATCGAACGAGGCATCCCCCACAGCTACGGTAGGACAAGACAGATGAGCGATGACGACTTTCTCGGAGGCGACCTTCTTTCAGGCGTGCCGAAGACCAGTAGCTTGTCGCCAGATCACGATCTGGACATCATCAAAAATGTTCCGGTGCGTGTTTCGGCTGTTTTGGGTAGGACTCGCGTTCAGGTTCGCGACTTGCTTAAACTGAAATCTGGCTCTGTAGTAGAGCTTGACCGCAAGGTTGGCGAGGCGATCGACATTCATGTCAACGACCGCCTAGTTGCGCGTGGCGAGGTAATCATCAACGAGAATCGCTTAGCGATCAGCATCACGGAAATCATCCGTGTTGAGTGATCGAGTGATAGAGACAAACTTTATTAACGGAGCACGACATGGCTAGCCAAGAAACTGTAAATATCCGTCTTGTTCGCAGGCATTACACCTTCGACTTTGCGACTGTTTTTGGTTTGATCATAGCATTTGCTTTCATAGTTATAGCTATCTTCAGCGGCGGTTCTCCGCAGGCTTTTTTCAACCCGCCCTCTATGATGATCGTATTGGGAGGCACTTTTGGGGTTCTAGTAGCCTGCTTCACGTTGCGCGACATCCGCGAGGGTGTCTCTTACGCTTTTACGGCTATTTCCCGCGATCAAAACGCGCCACAAGAGGTTGCGGAGCAGCTACTACAAATGTCGCAAGTTTCTCGTTCTCGCGGGATGTTGCAGTTTCAGAACACTGTCCAGCAGGTTAGCGGCCAGCCTCTACTTACGCGCGCCTTGCGACTTATAGCCGAGGGAGCTACCGATGTGGACATTTCTCGAATACTTTCGAACGAGGCGAAGCAGATATCATCAGCGCGTGATCGTAGCATCATGATAATGCGGCGAGGTGCTAATCTATCGCCGGCGATGGGTTTGATAGGCACATTAGTTGGACTTGTTCAGATGCTTGCGCAGCTAGAAGACCCCTCGACGATAGGTCCCAGCATGGCGATAGCCCTGCTGACGACTTTTTACGGGGTTATCTTATCGAACATGATTTTCACGCCGCTTGTGAGCAAACTAGAGCAGAACTCTAACGAGGAGGACTTGATCAACCGCATGTATCTTTTAGCTGCGGTTTCGATAAGAAGGCAAGAGAATCCGCGGCGTTTAGAGATGCTGCTGAACGCGCTGCTACCCTCACGCGAGAAGCTACGCGAGTTTGATTGAGGCTAGCCATGAAACTTTTGATAGTCGGTGCGCTAGAGGGATACTTAACGAAGGCTTCGTGCGTTGCGCGCGCTCGTGGTTGCCAGATCTGCCATGTAGAAGAACCTGGTGCCGGACTAGAGATGTTGCGCGGCGATGTTTCGTTTGATTTAGTTTTGATAGACGATCAATGCGACATCCCTTCTTTCGCGCGCGCTTTGTCGGAAGAGCGGATAGTGGCGACTTTAGTCGCTTGTGGCTTGGGCGCGGATGCCAAACATGCGGTAGCGGCGATCAAGGCGGGTGCTATCGAGTATCTACCACTACCGCCCGACCCTGAGATAATAGCGGCTTTGTTGCAAAGTGCTACTGAGGAGAAGAGCTCGCTAGTCTATGAGAGTGCTGCTATGAAGGCGGTAATTGCGACCGCCGAGAAGATAGCGAGTAGCGATGCTTCGGTGTTGATCTTGGGCGAATCTGGTACTGGCAAGGAGGTAATAGCGCGCCATATTCACAATCGTAGCAAGCGTAAGGGTAGGGCTTTTATAGCTGTCAACTGCGCGGCGATTCCGGAGACTCTTTTAGAATCGGAGCTTTTCGGTCATGAGAAGGGCGCTTTTAGCGGAGCTGTAGCTCGACGTTTAGGCAAGTTTGAGCAAGCCTCGCACGGCACGCTATTGTTAGACGAGATCAGCGAGATGGACATCCGCCTGCAAGCCAAGTTGCTTCGGGCGATACAAGAACGAGAGATCGACCGCCTAGGAGGCAGCAAAGCGGTAGCGGTTAACACGCGCATATTGGCGACTAGTAACCGCGACCTAAAGGCTATGTGCGCGCAGGATCGTTTTCGCGAGGATTTGTATTTTCGCTTGAATGTTGTCTCGCTGCTACTACCGCCCTTGCGCGAGCGTCGAGACGACATCGCGCTACTAGCGCAACATTTTGCTCATAAGTATGGAGAGGAGAACGACTTGCCGACGCGCAGTTTTTCCAAGCAGGCTTTAGAGATTTTACAACAGCAGGATTGGCATGGTAATATCCGCGAGCTTGAGAACGCTACGCACCGCGCGGTTTTGCTGAGCGATGGGGCTGAGCTCAGTGCTGGCGACATGCTGGCTAAGCCAGTGCAGACTATGCAAAATGGCAACGGCAGCAAGCAGGGCACTAATACAAGTGCTAATCAGCCTTCGGGCAACCCGGGCAACAACAAGCTCGCTACGATCGAACGAGAGGCGGTTCTAGAGACTATAACCAGCTCGCAAGGCGACTACCAACGAGCGGCGAGCATACTGGGCATCTCGATCAGGATGTTGCGCAACAAGCTAGACCGCTATGCGAACGAAGGTCATATAGCTTCGCGAGAGCAATGATCTTCTTTGAACGATTAGAGCTACTTTCAATAGCGAGTTTATTTTCTGCTGTTTCGATTTTAACTTTATAACTTCAGCCTTATTATATGGCGACCCCGGAAACACCAGCAGACAGCCCTAACGCTAGCGTCTACAGATCGCTATTGCACGGCGTAAACCGCATAGGCTCGCTGTCGCAGCTTGCGGTACCGCTTGGCATCATGCTGATTCTTCTTTTGCTTTTGGTGCCACTTCCGACTTGGATACTGGATATATCTCTAGCACTTTCGCTTGGCTTTGCGCTTTTCATATTGATCATAGTTATGCTTATAGCGAACCCGCTAGAGATAAGCGCGTTCCCGACGATTTTACTCATAGCGACCATGCTTCGTTTAGGTCTGAACGTTGCTTCGACGAGGCTAATTCTCAGTCGAGGGCACGAAGGCACGGACGCGGCGGGTCAGGTTATCCAAGCTTTTGGTGGATTCGTGGCTGGTAACAACTATGTCATCGGTGTTATCATATTTGCGATTTTAGTTATCATCAACTTTATAGTTATCACGCGCGGAGCTGGACGCATAGCGGAGGTAGCAGCGCGCTTTACTTTAGACGCCATGCCTGGTCGTCAGATGGCGATCGATGCGGACTTATCGTCTGGCTTGATCCCTGAGGATCAGGCTCGCTCGCGTAGGCGCGAGCTAGAAAACGAGGGCAGTTTTTATGGTGCGATGGATGGTGCGTCAAAGTTTGTGCGTGGAGATGCGATCGCGGGGCTTTTGATAACCTTCATCAATATAATTGGAGGTATGATTATAGGTATAGTGCAGCAAGGTTTGAGCGCGAGTGCTGCGGCACAGAACTACACGATTCTTACAATCGGCGATGGTTTAGTCAGCCAAATTCCAGCATTAGTAGTCTCGACTGCGGCGGGTCTTCTTGTAACGAAAACCGGTAGCAAGGAGACGATGCAACAGGCTCTTTATGGTCAGTTGAGCAACCACCCTTACGCCTTGTGGATGGTAGCGGGTGTTATGTTGACTTTCGGCTTCATCCCTGGTCTTCCGATCTTACCTTTTGCGCTTATGTCGAGCCTCGCTGTAACGGCAGCCCTCTACCTTATGCGTAAGCAAAAGGAGGATACGAAGACGCAAGAAGAGGAGCAAGAGAAACAAGCCGAGGAGCAACCGGCGGAAGATGACATCCAAAAGACTCTGCGCCTCGATACGATTCGCCTAGAGATAGGCTACGGTCTCCTTGCTCTAATCCGCGAGGACGAGGAGATGCCACAGCTCCCTCGTCAGATTCGCGCCTTGCGCCGCCAGCTTATATTAGACTACGGCTTTGTGACACCTGCCATTCGCATACAGGACAACTTAAAGTTGAGCGCGAACAGCTATGTCATATCGATCAAAGAGATGCAGAGCGCGCGTGCGGATTTACGGACGAGCATGATATTAGCGATGAGCCCGCGTGGCGAGGAGATAAAGATACTGGGCGAGGCGACAAGGGACCCGATTTTCAACCTACCTGCGAAATGGATATCGGAGAACGCGCGCGAGGACGCGATGTTCCAGGGTTTGACTGTTGTCAATACAGCGACTAT
The DNA here is from genome assembly GCA_014238315.1 of Alphaproteobacteria bacterium. Classification (GTDB taxonomy): domain Bacteria; phylum Pseudomonadota; class Alphaproteobacteria; order JABAAW01; family JABAAW01; genus JABAAW01. The sequence goes on along the minus strand of JABABG010000049.1, from coordinate 1,677 downwards.
TTTGACGACCCACTTGTCCGAGGTAATAAAGGACCATATGGCGGAGCTACTTTCCTACAGCGAGACGCAACGATTGCTAGACAGCTTGCCAGAGGCGCAGCGTAAGTTTATATCGGACATAGTTCCGCAAGTAGTTAGCGTCAGCCTTCTGCACCGCGTTTTGCAGGCGTTGCTGAGCGAGCGAGTTTCGATCCGCGATCTGGCTACGGTCATCGAGTCCATCTCTGAGGTGAGTAGCGGCAACGAACTTTCGAGCATAGTCGAGCATGTTCGCCTGCGTCTTTCGCGTCAGATTTGCACGGCATTTTTAGACAAGAAGCAACAACTTCCGATCGTCTCATTTTCTGCTCAATGGAACCGCTGGTTTTTAGAGGCTTTGAGCGGCGAGGGCAAGAAGCGTCAACTTGCGATGGCACCCTCGCGTCTGCAAGACTTCATCTCGCGCCTTCGCGACATCTACGACAGCTATCCGTTTGGCGAGTCTCTGCCGGTATTAGTAGTTGCGCCTATTTTACGCCCTTATGTGCGCTCGATCATCGAGCGCGCGCGACCGCAAATATCAGTACTCTCGCAATCGGAGATTCACCCGCGCATCACGTTGCGCACTGTAGCCCAGATTTGAGGTATCTTTCTGCATGCGTTTCAAGCATTTCGAAGGGAAGACGCTCTCCGCCGCACGCGCACAAGTTCGCCGTGACCTAGGCGACGATGCACTGATCACGGCGACGCACGACTTAGGTGCTGCTGGCTATCGTATCGTCTGCGCGCTAGAGCCGAAGTTCGATAATGGCGACAAGCCATCAACGTCGCCGCACCTAGCTCCTCGCCAGATTGCCGAGCTTTCGCGGGCGCTAGCTTGGCATCAGTTTCCCTTCGAGTTTGTCGAGGAGATACTCGACAACCTCACGCAGCAGCGCAAACGTGCCTCGAACGAGGAAGCACTAGCGGCTGCCCTAGGGCAAATACTTTCGTTCTCGAAACTTGAGGACTTATACGAGAAGCGGCGCGCAATTTTATTTTTCGGTCCCCCTGGTGCTGGCAAGACGGCGACCTGCGTTAAACTAGCTTGGCTTGCCCGCCTGAGCCGTCAGCACTCGGTCAGCCTAGTATCGCTAGACAGCTCACGCACAGGAGGAGCGGAGCAACTAGAGATGTACGCGGAGAAGATAGGCTGCCGTTTTTTCCATAGCCGCTCGACCCAGAGGTTTGAGCGTTTGCTACGCACGGTAGGCTCGCAATCCCTCCTCTTCATCGATTCACCTGGTATCAACCCTTACGCGAAAGAGGAACTAGCGCAGCTACAGGACTTGACGGGTTTGAGCGAGCTACTACCTATTCTAGTTCTGCCGACTTGGATCGACATCCAGGCTGGTATCGATTTAGTGTCTGCGTTCCGCATGTCTTGCTGCCGCCATATTATTTTAACTGGCGAGGATATAGACAGGCGTTTAGGACGCTCTGTAGCGATCGCGCAAGCTGCGGGATTAGAACTCACGTACATCAGCCCGCGTCCGCATATAGCGCAGGGTTTAGAATTACTCGACCAGAAGTCTCTCGCGCTACGCTGCTTGAAGGACACCCCTGCGAGCTTTCTTGCCACGGCAAGAGCGTCTACCATTAGCGGGCAGGTAGAGGCAAGGGTAGAGGCAAGGGTAGAGGCAAGGGTAGAGGCAAGGG
>JABABG010000102.1 GCA_014238315.1 Alphaproteobacteria bacterium | reverse complement strand
CCTCGCTGCTCGCAATGCTGGCAAAAACGCTGATAATAATACTGACAAGAATACTGACAAGAATACTGACAAGAATACTCATAAGGGGCGAGCGTGAACACTAGCCACAACCATCGCATCATCGATATCTCTTTCGACGAGCATAGCATAGCTCAGCGTAGCCCTATCATCGAGCGAGAGCGGGCTATCGCCATACACGATCTGATAGAGCAAAATCTCTTCCGACCTTGTGCGAAAGAGTGGAGCAAAGAATGGCAGAAGAAGGCACCAAGAGATGCAGCAAGAGATGCAGCAAGAGACACGAAAGAGGAGGCTCGTACAGGAAAAGGAAAATCCAAAGAATCGCCAAAAGGTGAACCCAAAGGTGAACCCAAAGGTGAACCCCAATATGAAACTGGACCATTTCGCCTGCGCCTAAGCATCATCGAGAGCAGGCTATACTTTGAAATATCCAACGAACAAGGACAAGCCAGAGGTTCTATAATGATGTCGCTAGCTCCTTTTCGGCGGATCGTGCGCGACTATTTCCAAATATGCGAGAGCTACTTTGACGCCGTCAAACGCCACTCGCCCACCACAATAGAGACCATCGACGCAGCTAGACGCGGCGTGCACGATGAGGGCGCTATATTGCTACTAGAGCAACTGGCTGGCAAGATCGAGCTCGACCATCCGACCGCACGCCGTCTCTTCACCCTGATAGCCTTGCTATACCTGCGCCTATAGCCATGCTCTATAGTCTAACTGCCAGATGCGGACGCGCTAAATGCCAGCTGTGTGCGAAGCTCCGCTAGTTTTGGCGTCGCGCTCGCCGCAGCGCCTAGCACTCTTAGCGCGACTAGGGATGGCTCCAAGCCTCATCCTGCCAGTAGACATCGATGAGGCGGCGTTGAGAAAGGAAACCGCGCGTGCGCTCGTATCGCGCCTAGCCCTAGCAAAGGCGAGTGCCGCACGAGAGCAGCTGGGCAAACGACAAGCGCAAAGCAAGAGCCTCGCAAACGGTGACCCAAGTGGTGGTAAAAGCGGTAACCCAAGTGGTGGTAAAAGCGGTAACCCAAGCGGTAACCCAAGCGGTAACCCAAGCGGTAATCCAAGCGGTCGCATAAGCCATGTTCTAGCTGCCGATACTGCCGTAGTCTGCTCGCGCCGCATACTCGGCAAACCTCGCAACGCGCAACAAGCAAGCGAGTTCCTAGAAATGCTGAGCGGAAGAAGGCATCAAGTCTGGAGCGCGGTCGTACTGGCTAGCCCAAAAGGCTGGCAAGAAAGCTCTACGCAAAGGGATGGCGAAGGTGGTGGTGAAGGAGGTGGCAAAAAAACTGGCAGGACGGCTGGCGAAGAGACCCGAATACGCGTCCGCATGACGAGGGTAGCCTTCAAACGCCTGATGCAAAAAGAGATAGAAGACTACATAGCAAGCAAGGAATGGCAAGGTAGTGCTGGTGCCTATCGCATACAAGGATTCGCCGAGGCTTTCGTGCGTTCGCTCAACGGCTCCTATAGCGCGGTCGTGGGCTTGCCGTTGTTCGAAACTCGACAGCTACTAGTTTCGCAAAACTTACTCTGAAATCCCGCCAGTCTAACAATTCTCCGAATTCTCCGAGTAGGAATTTTTCAGCAAGGGGTCGAGCAAGGGGTCGAGCAAGATTAGCGGAAGACTTAGAAAGTTTGCTCCAAGAAACTTTCGACATCGCTCGCCACTTGGTCGATATAGCGTTCGTAGCCCTCAAACCTGCCAAAGCGCGAGGGCGTATCGATAAGCACGGTCGTTATGCCTAGCTCGTGCGCTGTCTTCAGGTTGCACGCCAGATCGTCGAACATCACCACCTGCGACGGGTCTTCGACTTGGCAATGCCCTAGCAGCGCGTGGTAGCTATCCTTATGCGGTTTCGGCTGAAAGCCCATCGCCTCGATGTCTATGCAGTGATCGAAGAGCGCGCGCGGAACTTGCAAGCGTTCGAGCACTCGCTCGGCGTGGGCTGCCGTTGCGTTGGTGAATATTATCTTACGCCCTGGCAGGCTCTTGAGAGCAAGCGCGAGACGCTCGTTCGCGGGAACGCAACCATAGTCGATGTTATGGACGAATGCGAGGAAATCCTTCGGGTCGATACCGTGCCGAGATGCTAGACCTTGCATGGTCGTGGCGTAGTCCGATAGCAAGCCTTTTTGTATCTTGCGCGCGGCGGGCATTGGCAGTTGCATGCGAGAGGATATGAAAGTACCCATCAGCTTATCGATTTGCGCAAATAGATTGCAGTGATGCGGGTATAGGGTGTTATCGATATCGAAAACCCAAGCCTGCTTTTGCGAATAGTCTACCTTCGACATGGATAGTTGGCGCGAGGAGGCTGTACTGCTGGTAGTTTTGCTACTAAACTTTTGTCTAACTTTGCGTTCAGCTTTGCGTCTAGCCTTGTTGCGAGGCTTGAGGCGGGTTGCTCGCGAGTGCCTGCTCTAGCTCTGACTCTGGCTTCTGCTCTGTCTCCTGCTCCTGCTCTAGCTCTGACTCTGGCTTCTGCTCTGTCTCCTGCTCCTGCTCTAGCTCTGACTCTGGCTTCTGCTCTGTCTCCTGCTCCTGTTCTGTCTCTGGCTCTACTTCGAGAGAGACTCCCGCCCTCTTCGCCTCGATGCGGGCTATTCGTGCTTTTTCGGCACGCACTCGCACTTTCACTCGCTCCGCCTTTTCCACGGCTGCTTGTAGCTCAGAATAGGTGCACAGCCCCAAGTCGGCAGGGTTGCGAGGTTGCAGGTTGCGCATATTCCAGTGCGAGCGGTTCTTTATTGCATTGATCATGCTCTTGGTCGTGCCGATCAAGCGAATAATCTGCGCATCGGAAAGGTCGGGGTAGCTCTTCAGGCACCATAGAATGGCGTCGGGTTTCGCTACCCTTTTTACGAGCGGCGTATAGCGCGGACCACGAACGCGCTTCTGCGGAGTAGGCAAGGCAGTCTCCATTAAGGTCAGACGCGCGTCCGGGTCGGCTATGCAACGCTCTAGCTCCTGCTGGCTTACCTGACGATTGCGCACAGGGTCTACGCCAGATATGCCTGCTACCGTCTCTCCGTCTGCTATCGACTGAACCACGAGCGCGTGCAAGTCGCAAAAGTCTGCTATTTGCGCAAAGGTCAGCGCAGTGTTGTCAACTAGCCAGACCGCGGTCGCCTTCGGCATCAAAGGGGTTGCCTTACTCTTGTCCGCACTCTTCTCTGAAATATCGCGTTTCATTCCTCAATCACTCAAATTGGTCAAATTGGTCAAAGCTGGTCATTTTTAGCTCAACAAGGTCATCGGATGGCGACAAAAAGAACACAAAAGCCACTTCTTGCGCTAGGATAGCATGAGTTTTTAAAAGCCTATATACAAAAGTCATTAAGGAGAAAATAAGGAGAAAATTATGAGCGAGCAAAATAACGATAATAACGACCCTTTCAACAAACGCGTGGTGGCGGGAGAGCGTCTAGCCGTCTTTATCGATGGAGCTAACCTATACGCGTCCGTGCGCACGCTAGGCTTCGACATAGACTACGGCAAGCTATTGAACTTTTTCCGTAAGCGCGGGCGGCTCGTACGCGCATACTACTATACCGCTATCTTCGAAGAAAACACGGACGAGAAGTTCTCGCCGTTGCGACCGCTGGTCGATTGGCTCGACTACAACGGCTACAGCGTCATAACTAAGCCTACCAAAGAGTATACGGATATACACGGGCGGAGAAAAATCAAGGGAAATATGGACATGGAGCTCGCTATCGACATGATGCGTATCGCTCCGTATGTAGACCATATCTTGTTGCTCTCTGGTGATGGAGACTTCCGCCGTCTCGTGCAGGTCGTCCAGCAACTAGGCGTCAGGGTCAGCTTGATCAGCACCTTGAAGACGAACCCGCCGATGGTTTCGGACGACCTACGCCGTCAGGTAGACGAGTATTACGACCTCAGCGACTTGCGCGAGCATATCACGCGCAAGGGTGGCGAGACGCAGCGCGAAGAAGACGGCGAGGCGTGAATATGCGATGCGTGAATATGCGATGCGTGAATGTAACGGCTAATAGTAGACTTAAAGGGTAGAAAGTTTGGTGCATACAAGCGACGATATACACGACGAGCTACATCCTAGCGACGATTGCACGCTCTGCCCGCGCTTGAAAGACTTTCGCATAGCCAATCGTAAGAAATATCCAACCTGGCATAACAAACCCGTAGCACCGTTCGGAGCCAAACGCGCGCCGCTCGCGATAGTAGGACTAGCCCCAGGTTTAGGCGGTGCTAATAGAACTGGCAGACCCTTTACCGGCGATGGAGCGGGCGAGTTGCTATTCCCGACCCTGCTCAACCTAAAGCTCGCAAGGGGAGAGTACCAGCGCGATGGCAAAGACTCGCTGGCGCTACAAGGCTGTCGTATCGTCAATGTATTACGTTGCGTGCCGCCGCAAAACATCGCTACGCGCGAGGAGATAACCTGCTGCCGTCGGTTCTTCCAAGCCGACTTGAAGGCATCGAGCGCGAGGGTGTTTCTCGCCTTAGGGATGGTAGCCCACCGCGCGATACTCGACTTGTTCGAGCTAAGACCCTATAGACGCTTCCCCTTCCGACACGGCGAAACCTACCCTCTAGCGCGAGGTAAGACGATGGTAGCCTCGTACCATTGCTCACGCCGTAATACTTCGAGCGGCAAACTAACCCAGCAGATGTTCGTAGAAGTACTCGCGCGAGCAAAAACCCTGGCACAAAAATAAGCATTGACGCAAAAGCAAGCATTGACGAAAGATATAGCTTAGGCAAAATGCTATTGCGCAAAAGTAACCACCTAGTGCATTAACATACTTTCGCGCTCACAGAAAATTCTCTAGTATGAACCCACCGATGCCCTACCCCCTCGCCATTCCCTGCCTGACCGACAACTTCGCCTGGCTCGTTGCCAATGGTGACGGCGAGGCGTTCGTTGTCGATCCTGGCGAGGCTCGCCCGATCAAAGAGGCACTCGACGATAGGAACTTGCGCCTCACGCATATTTTAATAACCCACTACCATTTCGACCATATCGGCGGTGCCGCAGAGTTGAGCGAGCACAGTGGTGCTGAGATATGGGCGCCGAAAGACTCCGTAAAGCCAACCCATAAGATCATCTCCGATGGCGACGAGCTAGAGGTTTGCGGCAAAAGCATGCGAGTTATCTATACGCCAGGGCACGCGCTCAACCATGTCTCTCTATACTTTGCAGAGCTCGATGCGATATTCAGTGGCGATGTTCTCTTCGCGCTCGGTTGCGGACGCCTATTCGATGGCAGCGCGCAGGAAATGTGGGGCTCGCTTACCAAGCTAAGCAAGCTACCTGCACAAACGCTCGTCTGTGGAGGACACGACTACCTAGCCGGAAACCTGCGCTTCGTAAATAGCCTGAAGGGAATAGGCGAGCAAGGCAAACGCGTGATAGAAAACATCGAGCTGGCGCGAGAAAAAAAGAAGAGCGAGGGCAAGTCGCCTTTAGGCGTAGGCTTGCCGACAAGGCTCGGTGATGAGATTCTGGCTAACCCATTTTTACTCGCAACCGATTCCGATTTTCTGCAAGCAAATGGCATAACCGCCAGCCTCGGTGCTGAGGCTTTCGCAGAGATACGCAGGCGCAAAGACCGTTTATAGATTATGTCGTCGTCTCAAGCGGAGAAAGCCCGATCGACTATTTTGGCAAGCCACCCCCTCAACGGAGGTTGCCTATGCGCTGGTGTAGAGTTTGTAATCGCTAAAGGAACGTTGTTGCGTCCTCTGATAGCCTGCCACTGCCACGAGTGTCGTAGGCTCAGCGGCTCGTTCGTCATCGCTACGAAGGTAGAAAGCGTAGCCATTTCGTACAAGAAACACGAGACGCTCACCTGGTATGCTAGTTCAGGCTGGGCGCGCAGGGGCTTTTGTCGTAATTGCGGCTCGCAGCTCTTCTTCCAAATTAGACGAACGAGCGACGATAAACCTGATGCGGATACGGGTGCGGATACGGGTGCAGATGCGGGGGCGGATTCTGATTCTTGCGAAGACAACATGCAACCTCCCGACATGCAACCTCCCAACTTGCAGGCACTCAACCTGCAACCTCTCAACCTACAAGCTCTCAACTCGAATAGTAGCATCTCGATCATGCTAGGGGCTTTAGCAGAAGGCGATAACCTGCCTTTCGCAGGGCATATCTTCACCTCGCAAGCGCACCCGGCGCTCGCAGAGCTGTCCTGCTCACCGCTGTGCGAACGTTGGGGCGAGCAATCCCTAACGGACGCGCTCGCCCAACAAGGCTGGGACACCTCTAAAGACGATATCGCGCGCGATAAATCGCTGTGATATGGCTATGGCTACCAGAGACTGATTATTAATAATTATTAACCTCCAGACAAGCATCCCTACCCTAACCCTACTCCTCCCTCCCCTCCCCCCCACGCAAAAGCAGAGGTTGAACCCTATGATGAAACTATACTACTCGCCAACATCGCCGTACGTGCGCAAGGTTACCGCTTGCCTAATCGAGCTAGGGCTCGCCGATCAGGTCGAGCGCGTGAGCATGAACGTTTGGGCGGATACGGCTGCTCCGTACAGAGAAATCAACCCGCTCGGCAAGGTGCCGACGCTCGTCTTGCAGGACGGCTCGGTATTGTTCGACTCGCCGCTGATATGCGAATACCTAGTGAGTATAGCAGGCAGCGATAAGCAGCAGATACTAACCCCGAACGAACCTAAAAGAGCGCAAGAAGCAAAACTATGGCATGCAGCCGCAGACGGCATAACCGATGCTTGCGTCTTGCGATTCCTAGAGCTTAAACGCGATGAGGCTCAACGTTCGCCTAGCTGGCAAGCGAGGCAAGAGACCAGCATTAAAAAAACATGCGCGTGGTTTGCCCAACAACCCCTAGCCGCGCACGGCTTTTCGCTCGGCAGCTTGAGCTTGGCTACAACCCTTGAGTATGTCGATCTGCGTTATGGAGACTATGACTGGCGCAAAGATCATGCTGTGCTTGCTAGCTGGCATCGAGATTTTGCCGACCGTCCCTCCCTACGCGAGACCGCCCCACCTACAAGCTAGGCTATTGGCACTGGCTACGGGCTCTACGGGCTGGTAATCGGAGCGGCTGCTACTACATACGACGAGACTTACAGTGCGACTAGAGGCTCTTCTATACGAAAGGTTGCGCGCAAGCGGGGCAGACTATAAATGCTTCGAGCACGCGGCGGTCTTTACCGTCGAGCAATAGCGCGCGCGCGCGGGCTCGGTGCCGGGCTTGGACATCCGCAACCTATTCTTGCGCGACCGCAAGCGTAACTTCTTCCTACTTTGCCTACCAGCCCTACTCGCGCTCGACCTAAAATCGCTCGCGCGTGCTAGTATCGCGGAGAAGCTCGGCATAATGGGAAGGCTGTCCTTCGCTAAACTGGAGGACTTGCAAAGTAAGCTGGGCGTTACGGCTGGCTCGGTGAATCCTTTCGCCGTGATGTGCGATGCGCGCGGAGAGGTGAAAATCGTTATAGACAAGAACATTGCTAACTGCGACTGCTTCAACGCGCATCCTATGCGCAACGATCGTAGCATCACCATTTCTGGTGCAGAGTTGCTATCCTTCCTTGCGCAAGAAAAGCACGAGGCTATAGTATTTAACTTTGCGAGCATTTAACTTTGCGAAAATGTAGCCACTATGAAAACCTCTTTCCCTAAGGAATTGCCTATATTTCCGCTCTCTGGAGCCTTGCTACTGCCGAACGCGCGCCTGCCGCTGATGGCGTTCGAGCCTCGCTATGTGGCGATGGTCGAAGACGCGCTCGCCAGCGGGCGCTTGATAGGAATGCTACAACCGCGCGAAGGTGGCGAAAAACTCTACGAGGTCGGCTGCGTCGGGCTCATCGTGCGCTTTGAGGAGCTCGAAGACAATAGGCGGTTCATCGTCTTGAAAGGAATACGGCGTTTCCGCACGGTCGCCGAAAAACCTCTGGCGCAAGGCGGCTACAGGCGTTTTCAAGTCGATGGTAGCGAATTTTTACTCGACGAGGAGCCCCCGTGCTCGGAAGCAGGGCTGCAGCGCGAAAGGCTACAGAAAGCTATCGAGCATAGCGCGCGCGATATTTTACCATCAGACTTCGACCTGACCGCGTTGCTCGCGTGCGGCGACGAGGAGATTATAAACCTGCTATCCATACTATGCCCTTTCTCGCCGCACGAAAAGCAGGCTCTGCTCGAAGTGCCGAATGTCATCGAGAGAGGCAAGTCGCTACTCGTGTTGCTGGAGATGGAGACCTTCAGCGCGTCTAAAGCTAAGCACTAATACCAAATTATTGGCTAAATACTAAAGCTAGCACGCTAATAAAGGCAAAGTCGTCTTTGCTTTCTTGTCTTTACTATCGCAAGACGCTAAAGTAGGGTTTCTCGCAAGAGGGGCTCGCAAGGGTTTCTCGCAAGGGGGTCTCCAAGGGTTTCTCGCAAGGGGGTCTCCAAGGGTTTCTCGCAAGGGGGTCTCCAAGGGTTTCT
>JABABG010000056.1 GCA_014238315.1 Alphaproteobacteria bacterium | reverse complement strand
CTTTACTGGCGTATTCCGTACCAAAGCAGCCTTCTAAGCTCTGACATCACAACAAGACACGGAAAGAGATTGAGGTTTTTAGCTGAGTTAAGCTGATAATATAGGAATTAGATTTCTCTCCCTTTGACTTTTTCTGTAAAAGGCGAAAAGGACGGCTCCCCCCCGAGCCGTCCTTTTCCGTCTACAGCCTACCTATTAGCCATATTAATGCTATCAGACTGCAGGATAGACTGCAGGACTATTAGAAGGGATCCAATAGAGACCCTGCTATGATTAATCACCCTCTCCCCTTCTCCCTACTTACCTCCTGCTCCACCGCGTTTCCCTTCCGCGTGCGCTATCGTCTTTACGCCGACCACCCATTGTTTCTTTTATTGGTTTTCGTTGCATAGCATTGTGCGCTAGCTTTGTGCTCGCTATAATAGCTAAATTATGACTAACCCCTCTTCAGCGAACAACCACTCGACCCTTGCCCTTGGCGGCGAGGGAGGTTTTGCGCGTCACTGGAAGATTCTCTCTCGCTTAACTCCTTTCCTTTGGCCTGTAGGAGATAGCAAGACGAGATTTAAAATAACCCTTATGGTTATTTTTCTTCTTGCGTCCGTTATAGTGGGAGTTTACGCACCATTACTATTGAAGGACGCGGTTGATCGTCTAGCGGGCGATGCCTCGGATGGCGGCGTTAGCCGCGCGGTCGCCTTACCGCTCGGCTTAATACTTGCTTACGGGTTTGCCCGCATGCTAGCGAGTTTTTTCAGCGAGATTCGACGTTTTCTATTTGCGCGAGTAGCACAGAGCGCGGTCCGTCAAATAGCGTTGACAGTTTTCGAGCATTTACTTTGTTTGAGTTTATCTTTCCACTTAGACCGCCGCATGGGCGGCTTGAGTCGCGTCATCGAGCGCGGTGTCAAATCGATCGAATTTCTACTAGAGTTCATGTTATTCAACATTCTTCCGACTTTATTACAAATAGGTTTAGTTTCGATAGTTTTGTGGGGTCGCTTCAGCATCATTTTCGTTGCAGCAACGTTACTAACGATAGGCGGTTACATACTTTTCACCCTTTTCGTTACGGAATGGAGACTACAATTTAGACGTGAAATGAACTTCGCCGATAATGACGCACACGGAAAAGCTATCGATTCTCTCATAAACTTCGAAACAGTCAAATACTTCGGAAACGAAAAACACGAAAAACAAAGGTTGGATACAGCACTCAAAGTTTATGAGAATGCCGCCGTTCGAAGCCTCACCTCCCTGTCCTACGTCAACCTAGGGCAGTCCGCAATTATCGCCGTCGGACTCATAGTTATCTTGATCCTCGCTGGGCGAGGGGTCGTGCAAGGAACATTCAGCGTTGGCGATTTCGTACTCGTCAATACATACCTACTACAGCTCTATTTGCCTTTGGACTTTTTGGGATTCGTCTATAGGCAAACTCGGCAATCCTTGACCGATATGGACGATCTCTTTTCCTTGACAGACCAGACGCCTGAGGTTCGCGACCGCGAAGCCGCAACAGAACTCAAGACCAGCTCGCCTGATGTCTCCTTCGACAAGGTTTCTTTCTCATACGATCCTTCGCGAAAAATTTTACAAGATATCTCATTCCATATTCCTCACGGAAAAAGACTCGCTATAGTAGGTCCCTCTGGTTCGGGAAAATCTACGATCGCGCGATTGCTATACCGTTTCTACGATGTACAGCAAGGTAAAATCTCTATCTCGACCTACGATTTGCGCAACATCTCTCAAGTAAGTCTGCACGCTAGCATTGGCGTCGTGCCGCAGGATACCGTGCTTTTCAACGACACCATCTACTACAATATACTCTATGGTAATCCGCACGCTCGTGCGGTTGATGTCGAACGCGCTGCGCGCTTGGCGCATATTCACGAGTTCGTAATGGCTCTGCCAGATGCCTATCAGACACCCGTGGGCGAGCGGGGATTGAAGCTGTCTGGCGGCGAGAAGCAAAGGGTCGCAATCGCTCGGACTCTTTTGAAAAACCCCGGCATTTTGATACTCGACGAGGCTACATCCGCTCTCGATAGCAATACCGAGCAAGAAATTCAGAAAAATCTCAAGGATTTGATGCAGAATCGCACCACTTTGATGATAGCGCATCGTCTATCGACCATAACCGAGGCAGAAGAGATATTGGTGCTCTCTGAGGGCAAGGTCGTCGAACGAGGCACCCATGCGGTTCTTATGAAAAAGGGCGGGCTTTACAAAGCTATGTGGGAGCGTCAGCAAAAAGAGGCCGATGAGGGGCTGGTAGAAAAGGTTAAAAAGGTAGATGGGAAAGGAAAAAAGACTTCCGCATAGTTTCCGCATAGTTTCCGCATAGGGAAGGGGCGGGCACACAGATAGGCGAGGGGCGAGGGGCGTTAGTTTGGTTTGTCTACCCTTGCTGTTACCCTTGCTGTTACCCTTGCTGTTATCCTTGCTGTTATCCTTGCTGGCGTAAAGTCGGTGGTGCGAAGCCTGCTGGCAGTGTTTTAGCTAATAACTTGTCCATACAGAAATGATGCAAGCAGATTTGAAAATTAGTAGCGATAGTCGAGTTTCGACGGGTAAGGTTGCCCGCGATAGCCAATCGTATAGCAGGTTTTACGAGCAACTATCTCACCATATACCTAGCCAGCGCATTATCACAAACAGCCTCGCGCGCGAAGTATTGAGCAGGGACGCCTCTACCTATCGTTTGCTACCGCGTTTGGTCGTGCTGGTGCGCGATGAGCGAGAAGTGCAAGCCTTGCTACGCTGCGCGCGTGAAAATTCTGTAGGCATAACCTTCCGCGCCGGCGGAACGAGTTTATCCGGTCAAGCCGTAACCGATTCGGTGCTCGTGCAACTCGATACGCCCTTTTGGCGACAGGCTCGTATTTCTGATGACGGCGGCAAGCATATAGCTTTGGGTCCGAGCATCACCGGCGGGGCTGCAAACGCTGCGCTTGCACCATACGGACGCAAGATAGGTCCAGACCCAGCATCTCTAGCGAGCGCGCAAATCGGTGGAATCGTCGCCAATAACTCCAGCGGTATGTGCTGCGGGACAGAGCAGAATAGCTACCGCACCATCGAATCGATGCGGTTATTATTATTCGACGGCACGATATTGGATACTGCCGACGAAAAATCTCGTGCGGCTTTTGCAAAAAGCCACGCGCCTATGCTCGAAGAGATAAGCACCATCGCGCGCGAGATAAAAACCGACAACCAATTGCGTAGTCGAATCATAGAAAAATACAAGATGAAGAATACTATGGGCTATGGGTTAAACTCCTTCATAGACTACAACGATCCTATAGACATCCTCGCGCACGCGGTTATCGGCTCAGAGGGTAGCTTGGCTTTTTTGAGCGAGGCGCGTTACCATACGCTAGAAGACGCGCGTCATAAGGTAGCAAACTTAGTATTTTTTAAGAACTTCGAGGTAGCCTGTCGTGCCGTCATAAGCCTGAAGAGCACGGACGCGACCGCGGCGATAGAGATAGCAGACCGTCAATCTTTCCGTTGCATCGAGCAGGCTACTCATTTCCCAGAGCAGGCTCGTGGTTTGGACGAGGCTTGTGCTTTCCTGTTGATCGATGTGCATGGCTCAAGTGCTGCTGACGCCGCCCCTCGTTGTGAGCTGGTCGTTCGCACCCTTGAGCAATTTCCTATCATATACCAGAGCGGTTTTACGCGCGATGTTCAGACCTACAAGGCTTACTGGGATATGCGCAAGGAAATATATCCTAGTTTGGGTAAAAAACGTCCACCAGGGACTTTCTTTATGCAGGAGGACTTGGTATTTCCGCTCGAACGCCTAGCCGAGGGGGCTCTAGCCTTTCGAGAGGCTTTTAACAAGCACGGCTATAAGGACAATAGCGTCATCTTTGGGCACGCTCGCGATGGCAACCTACACGCTTGTCTTGCCTTGGACTTATCGAGCAAGGAGGGGCTGGCGCGTTATGAGGCTTTGCTCGATGAGATAGTAACCATGGTCGTGGACCGCTTCGACGGTGCGCTCAAAGGCGAGCACGGCACTGGGCGCAATATGGCTCCTTTCGTCGTGCGCGAGTGGGGGGCTAAGGCTTTTTCGTTAATGAGGCGTCTGAAGGCGGTCATGGACCCTGTCGGGATTTTGAACCCCGGTGTTGTCATCAACGACGACGCAAACGCGCATATTTCCAATATGAAAACATTCCCGCAAGTAGGGCATGCTGGCGACCTTTGCACCGAGTGCGGTTTTTGCGAACGCGTTTGCCCGACCGCCAGCTATACCATGACTCCGCGACAGCGAATCGTCGCATTGCGCACGCGCGCCGAGCGAAAGTTCTCGCACGCCGAGGAGGCATACTTTCGCAGCGCTGCTATGAATTCTTGCGTTGGCGATTCTCTATGCCATCAAGTATGTCCCGTAGGAATCGATACGGGCGAGCTAATGCGCCGCCTACGCGCACAGCAGAACTCTCGTTTTGCGCGTCTGTCCGCGAGTTTTATAGAGCGCAACTTTGCACTTAGCCTAAGTTTGGTCAGGGCTATGTTGCGTTGTCTTCTATTAGTGCGCGTGGTATTTGCCCCAAAGTTTTTGCTAAAGCTTAGACTGCCCATGGCGAGGTTACTACAACGTCTCGCGCGGTTGTTTGGTCTAAAGTTTGCCCTAGTGTTTTTCACTCACCCCCCGCATGCGCAAAGAAAGGGTAGAGGATTAATTAGCGAGGGCGCGCGGGTTACCGCTAGCTCGACGATGCCCCCCTCGTCTTTCCTATTCTTTCCTAGTTGCGCCTCGCGTCTATTCGGCTCTACTTGCGAAAACTCGCGTGCCGAGGATAACCTGCCAGCGATGGAAGACACCATCGCGAGCCTCTGCCGTAAAAGTTCTATCGTCGGCTCGAAGCTACATAATTCGGAAAAATTATGCTGCGGGCTCGCCTTTCACAGCAAGGGTTTTTATGAAAGCGCCGAGCGGGCTTCGCAACGTTTGTACGCGAGCCTGCCGAAAGATGTAGGCGATGGCGCGCGTCCGCTCGTTTGCGATGCCGCGCCTTGCGCCTTGCGCCTGCTCTCGCACCAGCGTTTCGCGTCCGTCGATGTTCTCGATTCGATAACCTTCGCGCGTAAGTTTTTGTTGCCTCGTCTGCAGAAAAAGATAAAGCCTAGCTCGCGCCGCATCATCGCGCATCTACCCTGCGCTTCGCGGCGTGCAGGGTTGGAGCAAGAGTTCATCTCTAGCTTGGCTAGCCTATCGCAACACGCGCCTCTCGTAGCCGCGAGGACTCTATGCTGCGGTTTTGGTGGCGACTTGGGTTTTAGGGACGCAGCTTTGAACAAGCACGCCTTGGCTCACTTGATCGACCTTGCCGCTCAGCTATCGGCTACCTCGCAACAGCAACCCATCGTTGTTAGTGCGAGCCGAACTTGCGAGGTAGGTCTCGCTTGGCATAGCGGTCTACCTTGCTACTCGTTGCTCGCCTTCCTAGACAAGCAGAGTAGCGTGCTCGTCGCTAGGGATGCTTAGTTTTTTTATCCCGCTACGCCTAACGCCTAGCTGGAAGTCGTCGTTCTCCACTTTATCGAGCAACCGATGCTCGAGAATTGTTGCTCTAGACCAATGCTTTGTCTCTGGTCGTGCGCTAGTTTGCGCATCGCCTCCAAAAGCTCTCGTTTTGCGCCAGCCGATGGCTCTTCCAAACGCCCGCAATCTAGGCGTCCGCGATATACTAGTCTCAACTCTCTATCGAATAGGAAAAAGTCTGGCGTGCATACCGCTCTAAAGGCGCGCGCGACCTCTTGCTCCTCGTCGTATAGGTAGGGGAACGGGAAGGCGTGTTCTTTTGCGAATATCGCCATGTTATCAAACGAGTCCTGCGGGTAAGCCTTCGTGTCGTTCGACATTATCGCAGCAACGCCGATTAACAGAGGTTCTGCCGTGTGGATGTCGCGCACGAAGCGGTCGATTATGGCTTGCACATAAGGGCAGTGGTTGCACAAAAAGGCTATCAGTAAGCCATTCTCGCCGAGTAAGTCATCGCGTCGATATGTCTTTCCGTCCGTTGCGGGCAGGTCGAAGTGCGGAGCAGTGAATTGCTCATCGACCGGAGGGGTTTCTAGTGCTGGCATGATTTTTTTGCGGGGCTCGCTCGTCTAGCTACTCGTCGCTGTTGGGCGTCCATAGAAGGTCGTTCTTGCCGCGCTCGTTGTAAAAGCGTGCCAGAACGAACAGAAGGTCGGACAGGCGGTTGAGGTAGGTAACTATTCCTACAGAGACGCCCGATTCCTTTGCAGCTAGTGCTACCACTCGCCGCTCGGCGCGCCGTGCGACAGTGCGCGCTAGGTGCAGGTTGCAAGAGAGGGGGGTGCCCGCAGGTAAGATAAAGTTCTTCAGCGGCTCTAGCGCATCGTTGTGCTCATCGATTTCTCGCTCTAGCCACAAGGTCCTTTCTTCCGAGAAGCGGTTCGTCTTGCCTCGGCTTTCCGCTCGGCATAGGTCGGAGCCTATGTCGAAGAGGTGGTTTTGAACCCGCCTGAGCAGAGTGAGGAGTCGTTGCTCGCTAATCGCAAGGCAAGATGCAAGCCCCAAGGTGGAGTTCAGCTCGTCTACGCTGCCGTACGCCTCTACGCGTACGTCGTACTTGTCTCGAGTCGAGCCGTCTCCGAGACGCGTCTCCCCTCCATCGCCGCTCTTGGTATACACGCGCGTTATTCGCATAATCTCCTCTAGGGCTCTATTCGCGCCTCTAGCCGCCAGCTCTACCTGCTTTGCAACAGCAGTAGCAAAAAAAGTAGCAGTGCGAGTGCCTGCAGAAATACGCGCGCGCGCATAAAGCGGTTGCTATGTTTGCGGCTAAACTCGCTACCGCGCGTCATCGCATACAAGCCGCCAAATAAAGCCGCCAGAACAGCGAGCATCGCTCCGCCAAGCAGGACCGTGATGAGAAAACTCACAGCGTTTTTTTATGTGCCGTTTTTTTGTGCGCGTCCCTCTCAAAGCACGGTGACGGTTGGCGGGTTGCTCGCTCGTCTATTTTGTGGCGGAATGACAGAATGCGCGCGCTACTCTTTTTACGAGGTTGGCGTAAGGGCTCTAGGTTTATGGATTTGCCAGAGAAAATCTCTGGTAAGACAACAGATTGCGACCCTCCGTGCAAAAAGCGCACGCGCGCGGTCGCACGACGCGAATAGAGCCAAACCTCATAGAAATTGTCTCTCATTGTTGCTAGTATGGCGGAGAGGAAAAGAAAAGCAAGCCTAAAACAAAACTCGATGGTTATTCGGTTGTAGAATATAACGACAGAGAGATATGGCGAAGTAGTGCGATGGCAAAAGAAGGCGCAAAGAGAGAAGGCGCAAAGAGAGAAGGCGCAAAGAGACGATGCCAAAGGAAAAAGAGGTAGAAGTTAGGGGGGAGAGCAGAGAGTAGAGAGATGCGATGGTAGAGAGACACGACGTTGAAAAAATAGAGCAGCTGGAAGAAGACCCCTTTGTCGCTCTCGCTGCTCAAGAGCAAGAGGCGGATTCGGCGCGAGATCAATCTAGTGTCGATGTGGTAGGGGATAAGGCTCTGGAAGGCTTTTCGCTTATCTTGAATCCGCGCGCGGTCGCTCGATTGCTCGAATTAAAAAAAGAAGAAAAAAATGCAGAGTTAACCTTGCGGGTTCGTATTTACTCTGGAGGATGTTCCGGTTATCGTAGCGAATTTTCTATCGATCAAAACTGCAACTCTAATGATACAGAATCTAATGATATAGAGATCAGCCAAGATGGCGTTAAGGTCGTCATAGATAAAATATCAGCGCGCGCACTAGGAGCAAGCGAGTTGGATTTTGTTAGCGATATAGTCACTGAAGGATTTACCCTTCGTATCGCAAAAGCACATAGCGCCTGCGGGTGCGGTGTGTCTTTCGGTCTCTAAAAAGTGCTGTTCTAAAGTTTCTTGCGCGTAATTACCTTTAATGTGAACTCTATCGCTAAGCGGTTAACCGCTCTGCTGGCCTTTGCCGACGAGCATTGTGTGGATGTCGCTCTATTGCAAGAGACTAAGTCAACAGCTGAAAAGTTTCCTCGCGCAGAAATAGAAGCCGCAGGTTGGCAAGTGGCACTAGTCGCAGAAAAAGGCTTTAATGGCGTAGCCGTCCTATCTCGCGACCCAGCACTGCTCGTGCGTCGTAGAGAACTGCCCACCCTTTCCCAAGACCAAGAAAAAGACGAACAGGCTCGATACCTAGAGGTCGAAACGCACGGTATCATAGTTGCCTCCATATACGCACCAAATGGAAATCCCGTGTATAGTCCAGACGATGAACTTGATGCTAGCTCGACTACTAGCAAAAAGTTTCGCTACAAGCTAGCGTGGATGGATCGTCTATGTAGCTATATAGAGAATCAACTGCTGATCGAAGGTTGCCATTTTTTGCTCGGTGGTGATTTTAATGTCTGCTCGCAAGCTAGCGATGTCTTCGACGAGCAAGCCATGGCAGGCGACGCTTTGCTACGAACGGAAAGTCGCAATCGCTACAGAAGAATGATATGTAGCGGGCTCGTCGATGCCTGGCGCGAAGTACCGCTTGTAAAGAAAGCGCAAAACGACAACACCGAAAGGGTGCAGGACAATGGCTACACATATTGGGACTATCGAGGCGGTCGCTTTCAACGCGACGAGGGTTTGCGAATCGATATGTTTTTCCTATCGCCCTATCTGAGCGAGCGTATGGAGGATTGCTTTGTAGCGAGTGAGCTGCGGGCACTCGATAACCCATCCGACCATGCTCCGTTATGCCTCGATCTGACTTGCGATGAGCGTGTTTCGAGCAAAGCTCCCAAGATTAAGGCTCCTAATATACAAGCCCCTAATATACAAGCCCCTAATATGCAAACCCCCAATACGCATGCCCCTAATATTAATCCATCTGGTCTCGACGAAGCGACAAAGACAAAGCAACAAAGCAAAAAAGAGACTGTCCCTAGCAAGTCGCAGCTAGAAACTTCCGCTCAAAAAACATTAGAAATGTAGGCTGGCTACTAAAAAATGCGTGAGGCACGAGTTTTAGTTCTTCACCAGCAACTCCCCCTCCCCCCTCGCAACGCAACCCTCTCTGCTCTTCCCCTCCCCACTTCTGCCTCTTTTTCCTTTGCCATCGTCTCTTTGCGTCTGCTCTCGCACTCTCTGCCTATCTCTCTCTGCCTATCTGCCTATCTCTCTCTGCTTCTCCTGCCTATCTCTCTATCTATTAGCTCCCTTGTCTCCGCCTGTTCTACCTATCTCTTTTCTATAGACTTTATTATCTGGATTTTTACGCCACCTTTGTTCAAGCTCATAGACTAGGCTCTCACGTTGGCTCTATACCAATGATGCTTTTATTTTTTTAGTATTATTCCTAACAGCATCCTAACAGCATCCTTGCGGATGAAATCAACATACCTATTTTGAGTTTTCTGCTACTAATCTTTTTTCTTTGCTACTCTTCTACCAACTTTCTTCGTCTCTGCCGTTTGCTTTTTTATGTTCTCTTCTTGCGTTTCTTTCGCGAGCGTTCGACATAACCCCAAGACCGTACGTCTGAGCGTTGGCGTCAAATTATAATAGTTTCGCGCCAGTTCTAAAGTCTCGCGTTTTGTCAAGCGTTGGTCGTCGCTGAATTTACCCTCAGCGTCTTCCCTTATCAACGGTTCTGCGTTAGGTTCAGAGACCCGATACTGGAGTTTCTTTATGGGCATTACGCGCTGTACATCTTTCGGCATTCCGTCAAAGAAGTAAGAAATTGGTACTTCCAGCACTTGTGCTATTTGGAATAGGCGCGCGCCTCCTACGCTAGAGAAACCTCTCTCGTATTTTTGCACTTGTTGGAAGGTTAGGGATAAAAGGTCTCCTAGTCGCTTTTGGCTAATTCCCAGCATCGTTCGGCGCAAGCGTATCTGGCTGCCCATATATTGGTCGATTTCATTCGCACCGAGCTTCTTACCGCGGCGACCTTTCTTCAATAAAGGATTTTTTTCTGTCATTTTCAGCTCCATTTAGTAAGTTATCTGTTTGCGTTTTTTCGCATTTCACGCAACATTAAAAAATTTTTCCCCTTACACTATACTATAGAATACAGCTATAGCAATACTAGAGGAAAAAAATCTCTACAATATCGGACTATTAACTAGGGCTTATAATTCGCTAATACTCATAATTTTCTACGCATTAGTATGAGAGTTAGGCTTACGCTCGCCCATAATAGCCAAAATAGGCTATTGCCAACTTTATCCAGCAATAGCAAGTGCTTTGTTTTGGGTGCTAGGGGAGCATCGATCCAGCCCTCAATTCCCAGTGGTAGCCTAGCGATCTCTTGTCCGAAGGCATCGAAGGCGGCTGAGATGCCGGTATTGGCGGCGCGGAAAAATGGTATTCCTCTCTCTACCGCGCGTACGCGTGCTATTTGCAGATGTTGGTATGGGCCGCTACTACGCCCGAACCAGCCGTCGTTGGTCGCGTTGAACAAGAGGTCTGCTTGATCTCGGCTATAATCTTTGCGCTTATGATTTTTGCGTAGTCGCGAAAATGGTAACGATTCCGAAAAAATCGCCTCGTAGCAAATTTGCACGCTCAGCGTTAGAGCGGGACTAGCCTTTAGCAGATTGCTGTTTTCTCCGCCACTCTCGAAGCTAGGAAAGTTAGTTAGCGTTTGGATAGTGTTGCCGAGGAAATACCTTGAGAAAGGTATCGATTCTCCGAAAGGCACGAGCCTCACCTTGTCGTAGAGCCCATTGATTCGTCCGAAGTTATCGATCATGACCAAGCTATTTCTGTATCCTTTTGCGTCTCGCCGTTTGCTCTCCCTTACCGCGCCGAAAACCATCCAATGCGGAACGATGGCTATGAGTTGCGGTATCCTTGGATGCACTAGCGGTTGTCCATTCGCTTCGTCCTCCGTTTTTAGTCTGTAGGGAAAGGAGGTTTCTGGCCATAGTAGTAGCGAGATGCTATCCGCCCTTTGTGTCTTCGATAGCTGGACGGCTCGGCGGAAGTTGTCGATCGCGTCTTGCTCGCGCCATTTCTTATCCTGTTGTATATTCGGCTGCACTATTCGCACTATCGGCGAGCTTTTATCTAGCTCTGGTGCCGATTGAAGTCGCCAAGCTCCGAAAGCAGTAGCGCTGGCTGGTATGGCGAGCGATAGGACTGCACAGAGGCAAGCCTTATGAATGCAAGCCTTATGAATGCAAGCCTTATGAATGTAAGCCTTATGAATGTTCTTGCGAATGTCCTTGCGGATCCCCCTGCGGGTCCCCCTTGCCAATAGGTAGTAGGCAGCTAGGGCGGCTATCGCGTAAGAGCATAAGGCGAGTAGGCTAGTTAGCGCAATTCCTCCCAACGCATTTACCTGCAGCATCATTATACTGATATTCCAAGCGTAGCCTGCGAGATTCCAAGGGAATCCTCCTAACAGCACTGAGCGCAAGGATTCCGCTAGCACGAAGGTGCAAACGAAAGTACCTATGCGCAAGGTGGCACTCTCGCTAGAAGTTCGGCGTAACAACAAACGTTGGGCGAAAAATGCGCCGAGCGGAAAAAGGGATAGGTAGCAACAGAATAGTAGCAGGGCTATCGCCGCCACTCCCGCGCCAAGCAAAGATTGTCCGAAGGATAGGTATACCGCGTAGGTTATCCAATACAGCGAAGTGATGTTTGCGCAGAAAGCCCATGCGAATACCAGCAAGGGTATTTTGGCTGCCTTTTGTGTTTCTCGCGGCTCAAATGCGACCCATAAACAAGGCAGAGCGAAGGATATGTAGGCGGCTGGTAGTATGAAGAATGGAGCAAAGGCGAGGCTCCACATAGACCCGCCGAGGCAGGCGCATAGCAACGCGCTTTTGCCTCGTAGAATGCTTTGTAGGATGAGATTGCTATCAACCCCGCCTCTATTCTTGCCTCTATCCTTGCCTCTATTTTTGGGCAGTATTTGTGTGCGCACTGGTTTTGTGTGTCTTTTGCTTCCAGTCGGCGTTCTCGTCTAGCCTTTCCCCTTGCGGTGCGACTATTTTCAAACGAGAGATGCGTCTTGTCGAGGCTTCGACGATCCGAAACTCGAACTTGCTTTTCGGGTCGTTTATGACTTCACCACGGTTGGGAACGCGTCCCGCTAGCGACACGACTAGACCGCCGAGGGTGTCGACTTCTTCGGCACCGAGCTTCTTGGCGAATCGCTCTTCGAACTCTTCGATCGTCTGGCGCGCGTCGGCGATGATGTTTCCCTCTTCGTCTTGATAGCAGATTAGCTCCCAGTCTTTGTCGTGCTCGTCGTGGATTTCGCCAACAATCTCCTCGACTACATCCTCCAGCGTTGCCATTCCGTCTATGCCTCCATACTCATCGACGACGAAAGCTATCTGCAGTCGTTCTTGCTGCATTTTAACCAGAAGGTCAAAGACGCGTAGGCTCGGTGCGCAGAATAGTGGAGGGTGCAGCAACTCTCGCAGGGGAAAAGTCGCGTTTTGCTTGCACGAAGCGTTTTCTGCAAGGCTGGAGGGTTTGTCGCCATTTTGCGCTATGTGCAACAATAGCGATTTGACATGCAGCACTCCGACTATGCGGTCTAGCGTCTTTTGATAGACGGGGTAGCGCGAGTGAGGTTTCTCCGTAACGAAGGATAGTAGCTCCTCGTAAGGTGTGTTGATGTCGAGTGCCTGCATGTCCGCGCGCGGCACCATCACGTTCGCAACCGTCTTATCACCAACCTTTAGGATGTTCGCTATCATGGTGCGCTCTTCCGGCGCGAGCTCGAATTGTTTGTCCTCTTCGATCAGCTCTCCGATGGTCTCACGGATGGGGTTGCCGCCGAAGCGTTTGCGTAGCCAGGCGAGCAGCGAGGAGGTTAGGCTATGGCTGCTATCTTTTACTCCAGAGGTAGGGGTTGGGGTTGGGGTCATGCCTCTAGTCGGGTTGAGGAGGGTTGCGATACGCTAGCAGAAATACTATCGGGAGAATCGCTAGAACAAGGGCTGGATTCGGGAAAGCCAAGCCTTCGCAAAATAGCCTCTTCCGCCGCCTCCATAAAGTCTCGTTCTTTCGTGGTTTCGTGGTTTAGTCCAACTAGATGCGCTACAGCGTGTGTCGTTATATGCGCACAGTGCGCCAGTGCGTCTAGCTGATATTCTTCGATCTTACGCCGCAAGCCCTGGTAGCCAAGTGCGATGTCGCCAATATAACGATCTAAATAATCGCCTCTAGTCTGTTCTTGAAAAAAGCCCGGCTCGTTTATCTGAGCGTGATCCTCTTCGTCCATCTGCGCGATGCTCGGTTCTTGGGCGGGAAAGGCGAGCGAATCGCAAGGAACGTTTTTTCCTCTGAAGCGTTTGTTGAGCTCGCGCATGCGGCGCTCGTGCGTGCATAGTATCGTTGTGCTCCAACGTTGCTGTTTTAGCCCTAGTCGCTTTTGCTCCATATCCATAAAGAACTCCATGGCTGCCTCAGCAGCGCGGTATACTTGCTCTAGCAAGGTTTTCTGTCTCCGCCATAAAATGGAATCCGTTTGTAGGGTGATCTCGCGTTGTGGACTGCGCTTGCACGAAGGGAAGTTATCAGGCGACAAGGTTGGCGATAAGGTTGGTGACAAGGTTGGTGACAAACTTTTTGCTAATCTTTTTGATAATTTTGGGTTTGCATGGTCTGCGAGCATGGAAAAGCTAGTCTAGATTATTCTTGTTATCCTTATTATCCTTCTCCGTACGCTCGAAGCACCTCTGCAACGAGCGGATGACGCAATACCTCGCGTGCCGAAAAGCGCACAAAAGTAGCGAGGTGCGCAAGTCTCTTCTCGGCATCGAGCAAGCCATTGTTTTTGCCTGAAGGGATGTCAGCTTGACAAGGGTCTCCAGTTATCGCCATGCGCGAGCCCTCGCCGAGCCTCGTTAGAAACATCTTCATCTGTTGCGGTGAGGTGTTTTGCGCCTCATCGAGTAGCAGGAATGCGTTCTCAAGCGTGCGTCCGCGCATAAAGGCAAGCGGGGCTATCTCGATTGCACCGCGGGCGATAAGACGCTCGGTGCTCTGTTTGCCTAATGCACTATGCAAAAGGTCGAAGATCGGGCGAAGGTAAGGATCGACTTTCTCTCGCATATCGCCAGGTAAGAATCCGAGATGCTCCCCCGCCTCGACGACGGGGCGTGAGAGCACTAAACGCTCGATGTCGCCGCGTAGTAGCAACGATAGTCCGTAGCATAAAGCTATACAGGTCTTACCAGTGCCAGCAGGTCCTAGCGCAAAAACTAAAAACTGCTCGTCTAAAGCCAGTAAAAACTGTCTCTGCTTGGCATTGCGAGGAAAAATCGTAGTCTTGGGTAGTTCTAAAGCTAGCCCTCGCGTTAGTTCGTCTACTTTTTCGCTGTCCTCGCCTTCGTGCTCGCTACGCCCGAAGTCCTCTTCGCTCAAGGTTTCGCACCGTTTTAACCTCTCGTATAATCCTTCGAGATGCTTGCGTGCCCTCTCACAGTTTTTCTGCTCCCCGCGGCAAACGACAGCGTTGCCCCTATGGTCAAGACTTACTTCGTAGAGACGCGCTAGGCGTTTTAGCCTCTTTGTGTGCGGACCGAATAGCTCTGGCAAAAGGCTATTGTCCTCAAACCAGAGCGTAGCCGCTAAAGCCATCGCATCAGCATTCGGCTCGCTAAGTTTTTTTGCTACGTGTTTCGGTTCGGTCAAGGTTTCAAGCCGCTAAGTCGGCAGAGAAGTCCACTACTATAGAGGGCTAAAGCAAGGTCTAAAGCCAAGGTATAAAGCCAAGTGCGCAGAAATTTTGCGTGCGCGGTGTAAAATCCATCTCGCGACTCTAGTATAGCTTATGCTTGTATGCAAGCTAAAAACTAGCTATAATGGCGGCAGGGAGTGAGCAATTTTAGTGAAGTTAGGTCGGCTTCGCAAGCTGTTTGTCGCATCAATTGCGCCAAAATCTTTAGACCAACCCGCAAACACTAGTAGAGCGATGGACGATCATCTTCTGGAAGAGTTCTTGACGGAAACTCTCGATTCAATCAATGCTTTAGACAGTAAGTTGGTCTCTTTCGAGGAGAATCCGAACGATGATGTCGCGCTCGCGGAAATTTTTCGCGTCGTCCATACTATCAAAGGTACTTGCGGATTTTTAAATTTACGGCGACTCGAAAAAATAGCGCACGCTAGCGAGTCTTTGCTACGCGTCTTCCAAGAATCTTCACAAAGCGTATCTAGCACTCGCGTAAGCCTAGTTCTAGCGTCTCTAGATTGCATCAAGTTGATCCTTGACGGTTTGGCTAAAACTGGCAAAGAGCCGCAAGGCGACGATTCCGAACTATTGATCAGCCTCCACGAGGCGGAGGCTTCTGTAGCTGGCTCGACAGAGCAGGCTACTAGTGGTAGCGAGAAGGAGAAGCTAGGCGCACAAGCAAAAAAAACAGATAGAAAGGCAGAAGTTAGATCATCGACAAGTTCTAGCGATTCTCCGATGCCAGATGTTTTCGTAGGTTCGTCGAACGAAATTTCGGTACCTTTTTTGGGAAACCCTCTAGATGTTCCTACGGCATCAGAGGTCGATATTTCATCGCAATGGCAAGGTGCCACTACAAATACGCCGATGGCACAAGCCGATGCTCCGTTAGTTAGCTTGCGTGTGCGTTTGGACTTGATCGAACAGTTGATGAACTCGGTCTCCGAGCTAGTTTTATCGCGCAATCAGCTTTTACAAATTTTACGCCAGAACCCATCCAGCGAATTTTCAACACCACTGCAGCGTCTTAATCAAATAACATCAGAGCTGCAAGAGGGGGTCATGAAGACGAGGATGCAGCCGATCCAAAATGCTTGGGCTCCCCTGCCGCGTCTCGTTAGGGACCTTTCTAAATCTACCGACAAGCAAGTTCGCCTAGAGATGGTTGGTGCCGATACAGAGCTCGATAGGCAAATTATCGAGATGATCCGCGATCCATTGATCCACATTATTCGAAACGCGGTAGACCATGGTTTAGAGAGCCCTAATGTTCGAGAGCTAAGAGGAAAGCCTCAACAAGGCACTATCATTATTAAAGCCTATCAGGAGGGAGGGCAGGTTTTGATCGAGGTGAACGACGATGGAAACGGTATCGATCATGAAAAAATTCGCAATAAGATAATAGATCGAAGGACGATGACAGAGGCAGAGGCTTCTAATCTAACGGTGTTACAGCTTCATCGTTTTTTGTTTCAATCCGGCTTTTCTACCGCAGAGAAACTTACAGAGGTTTCTGGTCGCGGGGTCGGCTTGGATGTGGTGAAGACGAATATCGACAAAATAGGCGGGCAGATAGAAATTAACTCGACCCTAGGGGTAGGCTCGCAGATTCGTATTAAAATTCCTTTGACCTTGGCTATCGTATCGGTGCTGATAGCTAGAATCGAAGACCAGCGTTACGCGTTCCCGCAAACTTCTGTGGTAGAGCTTGTCTCTTTCCGCGAATCTGATGACCATAAGATAAGCGTTTTGCAAGGAAACTTAGTTTTACAGCTGCGCGACAAAATCTTGTCCCTACTATCCGTGCGCCAGTTGTTTGGTTTGACAAACTTGCTAGCGCATCAAAACTCGGCTCCTAGCCAGCACAACAACGCCGTTGCAAACAACGCTGTTGCAAATAACGCTGTTGCAAATAACGGTAGTGCGGGTGGCACTACGCAAGCCCTAGAAGAGACGGCTACATCGTTGAGCGATATAGTTGTCGAGGCTCTATCGCCAAATAAGCTCGAACCAGAATTGCCTGCCTCTCCAAGTGCTCCGTCTTACGCCGAGGTAGGGCAACGTATGCTCGAAAAAATTTTGCAAGGCAATGATAACTATGTTGTCGTTATGAATGTTGGTACTCATCAATTTGGTGTCCTCGTCGAAGATATTCAGGACACCGAGGAGATAGTCGTAAAACCCCTTTCGGCGTCTCTTCGCGGCACGCCCTTTTTCAGTGGAAACACTATCCTTGGCGACGGACGCGTTGTTTTAATCGTAGACCCGAACTCCATTTCCGATCATATCGGCAAGGATGTAGATGATGCGGAGATAGGTATCGCTGGTGAGGACCCGCAGCAGCTACAAGAGACTAGCGTTACTCTAGTTATGCTCGATAGTGGCGATGGGGTTAAGAAGGTAGTTCCGGTTAGTGCCATCAACCGCTTGGAGAATATCGATTGCGCCCGTATCGAGTATCCGAACGAGCGGGCGACAGTTTTGTATAACGACAGCTTAATGCCAGTTATGCGTATCGAGGAGGGGCGAACTCTTCCATCGGAGGGTCGCCGTCCAGTATTAGTGCTCTCCGATGGCGAAAAGTGGGCTGGCATAGTCGTCGAAGAGGTTCTGGACATCATCAACGAGCCCCTGCACATCGAAGCAGTTGGTGGGGAGAGGGGGGTTATCGGCAGCGCTATTTTGCGCGAGCAAAGTGTTGAGGTTTTGGACATGGAGTACTTTTGGAAGCGAGCGTTTGCCGACACTGAAACGCTACCCATTGACCTCGCCTCAGCAAACTATCAGCCTAAAGAGGCCTCGCGTGAGCGAAGGCTGTTATTGGTCGAAAAAAATCGAGCCTTTTGTGATACAATTATACCTCACTTGTCCTCGATCGGTTATCGTGTTTTTGTGGTTGATCATATTGATCAGGCTATCTTTTACCATAAAAACGAAGTCCCGTTCGATGTAGTTATCAGCGACATCGACAACGACGGCGAGGAGGTACTGAACTTTGTATCTCGAATGCGGCAAATGAACGATTCTTGGTCGATAATGCCAATACTAGCTCTTACGGCTTCCCCTCCTTCTGAGGAGAAAACCGAAACTTGTCGAGCCGCAGGTTTTACGGACTTCTTGTCGAAAATAGATCGCACCGATATCGTGCGCTGTTTGAAGTCTCTTTAGAGATAAGTGCTATTTATGAAACTTTTTGCCTCTTTAAATTTTGTTCTGGCGCGTCGCAATTAGATGTGTGAGTTCAGGTCAAAATTTGCTAGAGTGCTATCTGCTGTATTGGCGGTGCCGATGCTTGTTAGCGGTAGATTAACCGAAGAAAACTTTAAACTAGTGATAAGGGAGTAATCGCTATGGCGAAAACGTGTCTTGTCGTAGACGATTCAAAAATTGTGCGCGTGATGGCGCGGAAAATTTTGGAAGGGCTCGGCTTTGAGGTATTTGATGCTGAAAACGGTCAGGAGGCTTTGGATTTTTGCATTAAGTCTCCTCCTGCTTGCGTCCTTTTGGATTGGAATATGCCGGTTATGAACGGGCTGGACTTCCTGAAGAAAGTGCGCTCGGAGGCTGTTGGTAAGGGTATTAAGATTATCTTTTGCACAACGCAGACCGATGCGGAAAGCGTTAAGCAAGGTATGTCTGCTGGAGCAGACGAGTACATAATGAAACCTTTTGACGAAGGCGTGATAAAGAGCAAGTTCAGCGAAGTTGGCTTGATCTGAATAATATCCAGATGTCTGGCGCAGATCCTGGTACAAGTTCTGACGCAAATTTCAGCGAGCATGAAAAATTCTATCTGCGTCAAGCTTTAACCTCTGTAATGAAGGAGGGGGCTGGTCTTCGCGCGCCGCCTCTCGACGATGCTAGTCTTTGGGCGCGATTGCTCGCCGTTTGCGCTAGTTTTCGCGACCGACCGCTTCTAACGCCGCAAGAGCTGCTCGCGCACGCGCAAGGCGAGCGTTATAACGAAGAATTTCGGCAAGCAGTGTTGGAGGGATTCCTCTCAAGAAATACTGCCTTTTTCCACGGGCGAGAGGCTTTTCGGTTTTTGCAAAAAAAGTTGCAACAAAATATACAAACGTCGCCGCAGAGCACTCAACGAGATAGCGCGACTTCGTCTCGCTCGACTAAGGTTTGGTCTGCCGCTTGTGCGAGCGGGCAAGAGCCTTTGTCGCTCGCAATCTTGTGGCATAATTTACAAAAGCAAGAGGATACCTCTGGCGCGGAATTTGAAATCTATGCGAGCGATCTGAGCTCGCGGTCGATCGAGAAAGCAAAAAGAGGGCTCTATAATAATTTTGATGCGCAGCACGGCTTGAGCGTCAGTAGCTTGATGAGCTATTTCGACCAGCAGGCAGATGGAGGTTTTTGGCAAGCCAAAAATTCTTTGCTGAATAGTATAAAATTTTTCCAGCATAACCTTCTCCATTCGCCTCCCAGTTTTCTACCGCGCGAGCTCGATTGGATTTTTGTTCCTCACACTTTCGATAGGTTTGATGCAAATGTCGTAGAGCGGGTTATTACTCGATTAGCATCACTACTCTCTTCAGATGGCTGGCTTGTCTTATCTCCTTGCGATGCCGAGATTGCCTTACGCGCAGGGTTTAGTGAAGACGATGTAGCACGCGAACATGGATTATTCTCACGCGCTACCTTTTCTTATCCCGACCGTATCTCTGGTAAGAGTTTTGCGCTCGACAACTCCGCATCGGCAGTACTCGAAGAGAGCTAACCGATATGGTTCTCGTGCGGTTCGATAATGTTGGAATGCGCTACGGCTTGGGACCTGAGGTTTTGCACGATATTGCTTTCTCCTTACCCAGCGGCTCTTTTCACTACCTTACTGGTCCTTCTGGCGCCGGCAAAACATCGCTTCTACGCCTGATGTTTCTCGCGCAGCAACCGAGCAGAGGAACGATCAACGCGTTCGGTAAAGATGTAACGAGTAAGGACAGAAAAGTTCTACAAAGCCTACGCCGTCGGATAGGTGTTGTCTTTCAAGAGTTCCGTATGGTCTCGCACTTGAGCGCGGCGGAGAATGTCGCTCTGCCCTTGCGCATCCGTGGAATGTCGGAGCCTAGCATCCGCGAACACGTGCGGGAAATTATGGCATGGGTCGGGCTAGAACATCATACAGAGGCAGATACCGCTACCCTATCGGGAGGACAGCAGCAGCGGGTAGCTAT
Organism: Alphaproteobacteria bacterium; assembly: GCA_014238315.1. Taxonomy (GTDB): domain Bacteria; phylum Pseudomonadota; class Alphaproteobacteria; order JABAAW01; family JABAAW01; genus JABAAW01. Next base: position 2,713 of record JABABG010000056.1, on the reverse strand, counting down.
CGCTCGGGCTGTAATATCGAATCCAGATTTGCTCTTGGCAGACGAGCCGACTGGAAATGTCGACGACGCGCTCGCCGAACGGCTACTATATTTGTTCGAGCAGATGCATAAAAACGGCACGACCGTCGTCGTGGCAACTCACAATCGGCGACTCATCGAACGCTACCCGCATCCCGTATTCCAGCTAGACGACGGTTGGTTGAAGAAGTCGTGATGCCTAAAGGTAGATTAGTTCCGCTATTGCGTTTTTTCCTGCGCACAGAAGTGGATACGACTCCACTCGGCTCGGCTTTCTCCTCCGAACGAGCGACAGTGATACTGCCTTGGGTTATCGGGGTGATGGTATATTTGGCGTTGCTGATGGTCTCCGCATCTATGTCGATCGATAATACGATAGCTCGGTGGCGAGCAGATTTGGCAGATCGAATAACAGTGGTCGTGCCGCCAGCTGTAGAGGGGTTGGGCGGAATGCCGTTAACAGAATCGCATAATTCACTCTTGAGCTTCCTGCGTTCGGATGTCTCCGTATCGAGAGCAGAGGAGATCCCATCGGCTAAACTGCAGCTATTACTAGAGCCTTGGTTGGGCACCGCCGCACATGTCGAAGGATTGCCTTTGCCGCGCATGATCGAGGTCGATATGCGGAAAGTCGATTCCGTAGCTATCGCTCAGTTGCGCACTCGGCTTACCGAGAATTTTCCTCAAGTCCTATTGGACGATCATCGCTTTTGGCGAAATCGTTTGTTGGCTGTAGGGCGTATCTTGCAAGGAATAGGGCTCGTCGCGATGATAGTCGCTTTGGCAACAGCCTTGGTTATCGTAGCCCTCGGCGTTCAGATAGCGATGAGCAAGCACGCAACGACTATACAATTACTACGCGTTATGGGCGCAGATGATTCGTACATTACAGCTCAATTCTTGCCTGCCGTGCGTCGCGCATCAGCAATCGGTAGCCTTATCGGATTGCTGGTCTTTCTCTCAACCTATGCCCTATTGCGTATCGTTGGAGACGGCTTTGCACCACAAGGCATGGGACCTCAAGATTGGCAATGGGCGATGGTATTCTTTGTGCCTCTGTTTTTATTTTTAGCCGCCTTGGCGGTATTGGTCATTACAATCTGGGGTAGGCTGCGAGAGGCTCCTTGAACTGGCTCGCTCAAGTGATGGTGCTATTAAATTATTGCAAATAAGGACTCTAAAGTGAATATAGTCCATATATAAACGCAGTTTAAGAGATAGACTTTGTCCCACCGCCCTAACAATATCCTTGTGTTTATAATTCGCATTTGGCTTGCGGGCATCCTCTCGCTATTTTCGGCTTTTGCTCTGGGTTTTATGTGGTTTTACCAGACCCTACCGCAACCTATGCAAAAACCATTTTCTGCGCGCGCGCAGGCGATCATCGTTTTTACTGGCTCTCGTGCGCGCGTTCCCGCCGCTCTATCGTTGTTGCAAGATAGGCACGCACCCATTTTACTCGTCTCTGGTGCTCATCGAAACACGGCTAGTAGCGACCTAATGGGGGGGGAGGCATCCCCTTTAGGCAGAATAGTTTTAGGATACAAGGCGCGCAACACCTTTGAGAATGCCGTCGAAACAACTCTATGGGTTCGCAGCAACAATATAGATAAGATAATACTAGTCACCTCCGCTCTGCACATGCGCCGTAGTCTTCTTTATGTGCGCCATCTATCGCCGCAGCTAGAAATAGTACCGTTTGCGGTGCAAAACTCTAAAGTCGATCATTGGGATGCGGTATTTAAGGAATACGCTAAGTATGTGCTATCCTTGGCTCACCGCAGTTTTGCGACCCTGCCAGAGGGATTCCCGACTCCGAGTTCTTTTTGATTTTAGGCAATGATGCGATTAGATATTTTACGCCGCTTGCGATTTTTGGCTTTTGCCGTCATCGTCCTTATCGTAACGATGACCACTTGCCTCCTGTCTACGATTATCTCGTTGCTGACTTGTTGGCGCGATTCTCCTTTGACCTTGAACTCTATTTTTATAAATTGTTTTAATTTTTCCTGCCGTAATATTTTAGGCATTCGATTTCGCATCAAGGGATTGGAGAATCTTCCGAAATCTGGTCATGTTTTTTTTGCATCCAAGCACCAATCTTTATGGGAGACAATAGCCCTGATCCCGACCTTGTCGATAAACGCCTATGTTGGCAAGAAATGGTTATCCTTTATACCGATTTGGGGTTGGGCGTTATATTCTTCTGGCAACTACATTTCGATCAACCGTAAGGCTGCTGTGGCGAGCACTTTTTCTCTGTTGCGCAATTTGCGGCGGCGGTTTGCTTCCGACAAGACCGTCCGCTTGATAATTTTTCCAGAGGGACGCCGCAACCTGCCTTCTGATCCTCCAGTCTATCGTAGGGGGTTGGAGCTTTTGTACAATAGTTTTTCCGTAACAGTCGTCCCTCTGGCTTTGAACAGCGGTTATGTTTGGCCGAAGCGAGGTTATGTTAGGGGCGGGACGATAACGGTTTCTATTTTGCCAGCTATAGAACCTGGGTTGCCGCGTGGACAGTTGATGCCGCTTGTTGAAAAAAGCATCGAACGGGAGGTTAAGGTTATTGGCGTTCCGTGATACTCTCGTCGTGATACTCTTGTCGTGATGTTATTGTGTGATACCTTTGTGTGATACTATTGTGTGATACCTTTGTGTGATACCTTTGTGTGATACCTTTGTGTGATACCTTTGT
>JABABG010000104.1 GCA_014238315.1 Alphaproteobacteria bacterium | reverse complement strand
CCGATCCCCCCATCTATGAAAGCCAGGAGAAGCGAAGCGTGTTTTCGTTCTTTTACGAGCTATTTAATGCTAGGTCAAGACTTTTTTCAACTTTTTGTGATTTTTTATTTAATCTCACATTAAATCTTGTATGCCTTTGTATCCTTTTGAGTTAGGTTTGCTCGTGTAGCCAACTCAAAACAATACTTCCAAAACAGTAATTGCAATGCCTTGCAAAAATAACTGAACAAGAATAACCAACAAGAACAACCGACAAGAATAACCGACAAGAATAACCGACAAGAATAACCGACAAGCCACTAAAGTATAAGCATACCTACCCATATATTGACAAATAAGCAGGCTAGTATGTTAACCTGCAGAACTATGAGAGAAAGTCCTGCGTTAAAAGTGTTGTTGGCATCCCCGCGTGGATTCTGCGCAGGAGTCGAGCGGGCTGTCGAAATAGTCGAAAAAACGCTCGAAAAACACGGAAAACCCGTATATGTGCGCCACCAAATCGTTCATAACGCATACGTAGTCGAAAAATTGCAGAAAAAAGGAGTCGTCTTCGTCGATGAGCTAGAAGACATTCCAGAAAAACATCAAAAAACTCGACCCGTAATCTTCTCCGCACACGGAGTCGCTAAAGGTATTACTCAAAAAGCAAAAGATAAAAAAATGCTCGCCATAAACGCAACCTGCCCGCTGGTCGAAAAAGTACACCGCGAAGTCGAAAGATTCCAAAAAGATGGATACCATATCCTGCTCATAGGGCATAAATACCACCCAGAAGTAGCAGGTACCATGGGGCAACTCGTCCAGATCGCAGGGCAAAAACCCCCCATAACACTGGTAGAAACAAAAAAAGACGCAGAGATATTCACGCCGCCAGACGAAAGACCGCTCGCTTATGTAACTCAGACAACATTGTCGCTAGACGATACTAACGAAATAACAGAAGTGTTGAAAAAACGATTCCCAAGTATTAATGCACCAAAAAAAGGCGATATATGCTACGCAACCGCTAATCGACAAAATGCCGTAAAAACCATCGCTCCGCAATGCGACATGATGCTCGTCATCGGTGCTAAAAATTCCTCAAACTCCATGCGTCTATTAGAAATCGCGCAAAATCTCAGCAAAAAAGCAGAACTCATCACCGATGGAGATAACCTGCCCAAAATAGACAAGAAAATCAAAACAATAGGAATAACCGCGTCCGCCTCGGCTCCAGAAATACTCGTGCAACAAACCATCAAAACTCTGCAGAAAACACACCAGGTAACCCTGCAAGATATACCCATAACTAAAGAAGCGGTCGTGTTCAAAATGCCAAAAGAGCTAAATCAAAAAAGATGAATATGCAGCCAAGTATGGAGCCATGATAGAAGTCTTTACAGACGGAGCATGCTTGGGAAACCCAGGCAAAGGCGGTTGGGCTGCGCGGATAAAGCATCACGAACAAAGCCAATGGCGCGAAATATGCGGCAGCGAAAAGATAACCACAAATAATCGAATGGAGCTGACCGCAGCTATCAAAGCAATCGAAAACATAGAGAAAACTAGCGAAAATATCCTCATCGTAATACGCTCGGACAGCCAATACCTCGTCAAGGGCATGAATAGCTGGATAGTCGATTGGCAAAAAAGAGGTTGGCGGACGGCTGCTAAAAAACCCGTGCAAAACGTCGACCTATGGAAACAACTGCTACAGCTATCATTAAACCTAAATCCTAAACCTCAATTCCTCTGGGTCAAAGGGCACGAGGGAAACATAGAAAACGAAAAAGTAGACCAGATGGCAAAAAAAGCAGCCCAGCATGCTTGAGGTGGCTTGAGGCAACTTGAGGCAGGTAGCTAAGCCGAATGTTCGGAAAAATAGGAATATAAATGTACGCTGTTGTAAAAACTCGCTGTAAAAATTCTCCACGCAAAACCTCAAAACCTAACGAAGCTAGTTCGTAGAGCAAGAGCAGGTCATGCCGTTAGACGATTTAGACGATAGTCCGCTATTCGCCCTAGTGCCTCTAGAGGCACTAGGGAAAGGCAAAAAAAATGCGAGTAGCAACAGCAGCAAGGAGAATCTAAAAAAACCTGAAAATACAGAGCCGCAAAGGCTGATAGATAGCGCGGCTAAAGATACGCCCATGATGGCGCAATACTGGCGCATAAAAAAACAACACCTCGATAGCCTGCTCTTCTATCGTATGGGCGATTTCTACGAGCTGTTCTTCGAAGACGCTGAAAAAGCAGCAGTAGCCCTCGATATTGCCCTCACGCAACGCGGAGCGCATCAGGGAAAGCCCGTGAAAATGTGCGGCGTACCAGCCCACGCCCACGAACCCTACCTCGCTAAACTGATTAAACTCGGGTTTAGGGTCGCAATCTGCGAACAGACCGAAGACCCGCGCGAAGCAAAGGCTCGAAGGGGTAGTGCTGCCCTCATCGAACGCGCGGTCGTAAGGACTATAACGCCAGGAACGATAACAGAAGAGGCGTTCCTCGATGCGCGAAAACCTTGCGTCATCTGCGCCGTGTCTAGTCTCAATAGAGGCGGTAAAAATAACACGGCTATCGCTTGGCTCGACCTAACCGAAACTACTTTCTTTTGCCAAAGCATAAAAATAGAAGAGCTGCCCGAAGCTTTCGCTCGTATCGAGCCACGCGAGGTCATAATGCCAGAAGAAATGCTATGCCAGCCCACGCTCTTCGAGTTGTTTGAGGAATATAGAGATGCTCTAACCCCTATGCCCAAAAGCCGATTCGATAGCGAAAATGCAGAAGGCTTCCTCAAAAGATATTTCAATATCGATAACCTCGAAGCGTTTGGAAAACTAGAACGCGTCGAAATCTCCGCCGCCGGAACTTTGCTCGACTATGTGCAGCTAACTCAAGGCGAGGCAACGCCAGATGTACAAAACCTAAAGCTCTTCTCACAAAATACACATATGGAAATCGACGCGATAACTAGAAAAACGCTCGAAATATTCAATACAAACTCTGAAAATCCGCGCGCAAGCCTCATCGCAAATATCGACGCTTGTAGCTCCGCACTCGGCGCAAGGCTGTTGCGCGAAAGGTTAGCTCAACCGCTGCGCGACGCTAAAGACATAAACAAAAGACTCAACGCTATCGAATTCTTCATAACAAAAAATAACGCAGGAGAACAAGTAGCAAAAATACTCAAGGGCTGTCCAGACGGTATGCGCGCGCTCGCGAGAATCGCTCTGAAAAGAGGAACTCCCAGAGACCTAGGCGCCGTCTCCGCTACCATAACTAAAGCATGCCAGATAAAAATATTGCTCGAAAAAATCGACATAGAAGATCAAAGCAAACAAAACGCTAACGTAGAAATGCCACAAGAAATCCTCGAAGCTAAACAAAAACTCGGAACAAACGAAGCGTTGGAACAAAAACTCGCAGAAGCGTTGCTCGTTAATCTGCCAACTCTCGCAAGAACCGGCGGATTGCTGTCCGAAAACTTCGCGCCAGAGCTGCGTAGCATACGAATTAAAAAAGACGAAGCCTTGCGAAACCTACGAATGATCGAATATAACGCAAAACAAAATACCAAAATCGAAGTGCTCAAAGTCAAATACAACGCCATTATCGGATACTTCTTCGAAGTGCCTAATCGACACGCAGCAAAAATGCAAACTGTAATCTCACAAAAAGCAACTCAAAAAAACTTTACCCATAGGCAAAGTACCGCAACAGTAGCAAGGTTCTCATCAGAGGAACTGGAAAACTGCGCTAAAGAGATCGCTCAAACTCAAGAACAGCTCCTCACATGCGAGGTGCGCATATACCAAGAACTCGTCGATGAGGTTCTCGAAAAACGCGACGAGTTGCGGAAAGCATTCGAAGCCGTCGCTACCATCGACCTTGCTGCCGCATTGGCGCGTATCGCTCAAGAAAGAAACTACACAAAACCGCAATTCTGCGAAAAGCCCATCCTCGAAATGCGCAAGGCTAGGCATCCCGTACTGGACGCAATGCAGTATTCTCAACAAGGAGACGAAAAGCAGTTCGTCGCAAACGATTGCATTTGCGAAAAACAAAATTTCTTCAAAATCATAACAGGGCCAAATATGGCAGGAAAAAGCACTTACCTCAGACAAAGCGCGTTGATAATCGTAATGGCTCAGAGCGGATGCTTCGTGCCAGCCGAAAAATGTAATATCGGAATCGTCGACCGTTTGTGCTCAAGAATGGGGGCCGCTGACGATATAGCTAGCGGAAAATCTACATTCATGGTCGAAATGTCAGAAGCCGCCGCCATCGTAAGGCAGGCGACAGAAAACTCTTTCCTGATACTAGACGAAATCGGAAGAGGAACATCTACATACGATGGATTGGCTATCGCTTGGGCAATCGTCGAATATCTCGTAGAAAAAAAAATGTGCAGAACCCTATTCGCAACTCATTATCACGAACTGGCAGAGCTCGATAAGTCGCTCGGGGTAATCGAAAATCTACATATGAAAATAATCGAAGAGAGAAACGATATCGTCTTCCAGTATAAACTCGAAAAAGGCGCTGCTGGGCGCTCATACGGGATACATGTCGCAGAAAAAGCGGGAATCCCTAAACCCATAGTAAACCGCGCTAAACAAATTCTCGCGCAACTGGAAAAACAAAAAACTGGCAAAAGCATCGGAAACATCGGCAAAATCAAAAGGCAACTAGATGTTGAAAGTTGCAGGAACTCGCAAGAGCAAATAATCATCGAGCAGCTCAAGGCTATAGAGCCAGACAGCTTGTCTCCTAAACAGGCGTTAGAAAAGCTGTACACGCTGCGCGCAAGTGCCAAAGAAAAAAGCTAGGGAGGCTTCTAAGGCTACTAAAGAAAAAAACAGAAAGACTAAGCGCTAAAGCCCGCAAAGAAACTAGGTTGCTGATATTTGCGGTAGCAAGCCAAAATAGAAGAAAAGCATATAAAGCAGAAGGCGAAAGACGACCGTCCAAAAAGCAGCGTACAGTGAAATCAAAAATGGCGGGATAAAGCCAGGGGTGATGGGAGAAAGAAAACGATAGTAAGGGTCTACGACTCGGTGAAAAGTGCGATAAATTGGATTTTTGCTCTCAGGGCGAAAAAATATATCCAAAAGAAAAACGCCAAAGCATGTATACATCAGCGCACCTAACACAAAGTTAGGAATGTGGAAGTACCAATAGGAAAGAAAGTCGGACATCGATTATGGGTCTTGGATTATGGGTCTTGGATTATGGGTCTTGGATTATGGGTCTTGCGTAAAAACCCTAATAAAATAATAAAAATTAGGCGAAAGGTTAGGAGGAGATTTAAAAGTTAGGCAAAAAATTAGGCAAAAAATTAGGCAAAAAATTAGGCAAAAAATTAGGGAGGAGTCGTTAAGGACTCCTCCCTATTTTCCGAAAGATGCCGAGACAATCAGCCCCAGCATACGCCGATGTTATCAGTTTTGGGTTATCTGTTTTGTGCCAACGACTTGCCACGCGGAACGCGCAACTCGTCGATGAAACGCTGCATATCCGAAGATGGAGCCTTGGTTGCCAAGCTGACAACTATCATGGTGATAAACGCCGCCGGAATACCGAAAAGACCAGCAGAGATATTACCAATGCCGAATATCAGATCCATGCCTCCATAGCGAGTGCCGACCAAATACCACAAGCAAACGCCAAAACCGACTAGCATGCCAGATATCGCGCCCGCAGTATTCGCTCGCTTCCACCAAATCCCAAGCACAAGTGCAGGAAATAGACCAGAGGCAGCTATCGAGAACGCCCAAGCGACCATCGATAAGATGTCCGCAGGTTTCGTCCGCGCAAGCATCGCAGCCCCGAAAGCAATAACGACTAGCAGAATACGCGCTACGATCAAACGAGACTCGGCATCAGCCTTTGGATTGACCATCCGATAGTAGACATCGTGGCTAAAGGCGTTCGCAATCGCAAGCAACAAGCCATCAGCCGTCGAAAGCGCCGCAGACAAGCCACCCGCCGCAACAAGACCAGAAATAACATAGGGCAAGCCCGCTATCTCAGGAGTCGCAAGAACAACTATATCGCGGTTAATCTTCAGCTCGGCTAGTTGCAAAATGCCATCGCCATTGCCATCGGCTACCGACAGAAGACCCACATTGCTCCAAAGGTTAACCCACTCCGGCAACTCCGTGATTTGTGAGCCAATAACGTTCGCATAAATCTCATACTTCGCAAAAGTCGCATAAGCAGGCGCCGTGAAATACAAGAAAAATATGAAAAGCAAAGCCCAACCAACAGAAAGACGCGCCGACCTAACGCTAGGCGTCGTGAAAAAGCGCATCAATATGTGCGGAAGCGAGGCTGTGCCCAGCATCAAGCAAACAATCAAACCAAAAAAGTTCAAAGGATTATAGTGCGTAAAGGGCTCTACCGTCAGTTTGCTAACCCCTATGCTCTGTTCCAATGCTGTGATCTTAGACAAAACGCCACCATACATAAGCTGCGGGATGGGCACGCCAGTGACCTGAAACGAGAGAATAATAACCGGAACCATATACGCAACTATCAGAACGATATACTGCGCAACCTGCGTCCAAGTAACTCCGCGCATACCACCAAGCATCGAGCAGACCAAAATACCCGTAAGACCTATGAAGACCGCCCACTCAAATGGAATCTGCAAAAAACGTGAGGTAATGATGCCCGTCGCATAAGTTTGCGCCGTGACATAGGTGAAAGAGCAACAGAACAAAATAACGATCCCAATAAGGCGAGCAACGTTGCCGCCATAACGAGAGCCGAGAAAGTCCGGCACAGTGTAAGCACCAAATTTACGAAGATACGGTGCAAGCAAGATCGCAACTAAAACATAGCCGCCAGTCCAACCTACAACAAACGCAAGTCCATCATAGCCAAGTATGTACAGGGAGCCTGCCATACCGACAAAAGATGCACCAGACATCCAGTCCGCAGCCGTAGCCATGCCATTGAAGACAGGGGGAACCTCTCGACCCGCTACATAGTATTGGCTAACCTGCGCAGTTCGAGCCAGAACTCCTATAACAGCGTAGATACAGATTGTCATCGCTATAAATAAATACCCGATGACCTTATTTGGAACTCCAATCTGTTCCAAAACAGCCATGATAACGACAAATACTAGAAAGCCTACGGTGTAAAAACCATAAATCTTACCTAGATTCTCGATAAATCCTTTTTTCTTAGCCATGATTATTTACTCTCGCTCTTCTCGTGAAAATCGAACTCTTTATCGATCTTGCCTTGGCGGTTCGAGTACCAAAAGATCAAAACGACAAAAGCGACTAAAGCTCCCTGCGAGGCCATGTAAAAGCCAAAGGGAAAGCCTAAAAAGCTTATCTCGTTTAAGTGTCTGACAAATGCATGAATAAAGAAGCTGAAAAATGCCCAGATACTAAGCACTATCAACATCAAAGTTCTCGTCTTTGCCCAATGTTGTTCATTTTTATTTTTTGCCATGGATGCTAATCTCCCATTTAATAAGTAAAAGCATATTTTTGCTAACATAAAATAATTCGCTAAACAACTGCTAAATAACATCTCGGAAAAACAAGAAAAAAATCAGAATGTCTTTTGCGCAAAGATTGCTCCACGAAGTTACTCAAAACAAATTGCACAAAACTCGTAGCCGTTGCTAATACCCGTAGCCGTTGCTATCAATAGAACCTAACTGCATAAAACCGCATAAAGACTGGCTCAAACAATCTTGCGCAAAAATACTCCCCATAACTCATCCTTGTTCGAAAGATTACAGCGATTAAGCGCGGACCTGCTGGCTCAAGTTGGGAGCATCAGGCAACGCTCGATCATAACAAGATGGCAATTGGTAGCCTTCCTCGACAGAAATGCCGCCTACATCGCCCAAAAATGCGCATACGCATACTGCCACGCGCGGATGGGAAAGCTCGCTTACGACGCGCTCAAAGAGCCACTCTTCCAGCAGAAAATGGAAGTATGTCGCTGGGAAGGATTCGCCGTAATACTTTCAGACCTCGTCCTGCGCACCGCATTCATGTTCAAAGAAAGCCTCGGCAAGAATGCTCCCGCCGCTAAAGAATTCGAAAGTATCTATAGCGATGTCCTCGCTAGGCATCCCATGCCAACGCACAGAAAAAATTGGCACGACCAGCAAAGAGCCTTCCAAAGACGACTCTACGCAGCTCTAAAAAATCGACCGAGCTCTGTTAAAAACACCTCTGAGATCGGTGCAAAAGCCCTGCTTAAGCTCGTTCCGCTCGGAGACGCATTCAAAACCCACGACCACGATATCTTCGTCAGTACCGTCCGCCTATGCGAAATGAACTTCGAGCAAGAGCTGCTCGCACGCTGCAAGCCAGAAAGTCTGTGGCAAAAAAAAGCTTAGGGAAGCCGTTGTTCGGTAGTGCCGTAATATAACCTTGGCGATTCTGCCGAGCGCGACCTATTAGCGGCGTTCTGGCACCAGGGGGCGGGCAAATAAGTGCGCCAAAGCCTCGTCTACCGTCATTCGCCCCTCTAAAATAGACGCGATGCAAAAAAGAATCGGTAAGTCTCGTTGTAAATCTATCTCCGAGACCATAGGCGATTCTGCCTCTAAACCTTGCCGCAAGCTCCTCTTAGCATTCGCCAAGCGCACCTGCAACGCGCGAGCCGTCCAAACACCCTCAACAGTGCCAGAGCGAGAAAGCAAATCGCTAACCGAAGCTCCCGCGCCAAGAGCGTAGCCAAAAGCATAGTTACGCGATTGCTTGCTCGTGCAGGTCAGTAGCGCGTCTCCCCAACCAGAAAGACCACTCAAAGTCTCTTCCTCAGCGCCGTTGGCAAGCGAAAAGCGACCTATCTCGGACAAAGCGCGGGTGATCAAAGCAGCCCGCGCGCTCAAGCCTAAGCCGCGACCCTCGACAATGCCGCACGCAAGGGCTAAAACATTCTTGCAAGCTCCACCAATCTCAACTCCGCGTACGTCCGAAGACGCGTACAGGCGAAAACGGTCGTGCGAAAACTTCGCGCAAAGAGCTCGCGCTAAAGAAAAATCCTCGCAAGCTAAAGTAACCGCGACGGGCTGCCTATGCGCAACGTCAGACGAAAAACTGGGACCAGACAAAACCGCGTAAGGAAGACTAGGAAAGCGGGAGGCAAATAGTTCGGAGACAAATCTACCACCCTCAATCTCGATCCCCTTCGCGCAGCCGATCAGAGTCGAAACAGACGAAGGAAGGCGCAAGTCTGAAATAAAACTCGCCATCTGCTGAGCCGGTATGACGAAAAAAATCTCGTCAACGCCTTGTAAAGCCTCGTCTAAATCGCTGGTGACCAGTATGTTCGCCGATAGAGAAAGTCCAGGTAAATAACGCTGATTCTCTCGAGAGTGCGCAATGCTAGACATTTGAGCAGAATCGCGTCCCCAAAGCCTGATCGAGCTAGGAAGTTGCGAGGGCGGAAGGTAGGACAAAGTACAAGACAAAGCCGTTCCCCAAGAGCCAGCCCCCAATAAAGCTACAGAACTCATCGAAAATTAAACCTATGCGCTCGCAGTTCAAACGTACAGGCGGAAGCTAGCCGTACGTCTCGTACGCGTCTACGCGAGCTTTAGGTAGGCGTACGTACGCTTGCTCGACCGCTACTTCCTCCAACGCCCAACGCGGACGGACAAAAAAATCTATGTCGCCACTCGTGCTAGTCAAAGTGTCTGCAGTTGGTCTAATATTCGAGTGAGGGTTCGCGCGCGCGAGGGCAGCGTAGGCTATCATCGCCGCGTTATCGGTGCAAAGTTCTTGGCGCGGGTTGAAAAAAGAAAAACCATGGCGCGATGCCAAACTCTCTAGTCGAGAGCAAAGCTGGCGGTTGGCAGAAACTCCACCAGCTACCGCAAAGCGCAAAGGTTGCTCTTTCTGATTTTGCTGCTCTCTATGGGTTATGCGGCGGTTTTTAATCGTCTCGAAGGCGCGCTCGCTGCGATCGCATAAAGAAGATATGACCGAATCTTGCAAGGCGGCGGCGGCGTCAAAACGTTGCTGCTCGCTCAATGTGCGACCGCTCAAAGCGCGGGCAAGCGCGCTCTTTAGACCAGAAAAAGAAAAGTCGCAGTTTGCAGTGGCGCGCATCGGGACGGGGAGTGAAGTGAAATCGCGGGTGAAGCGCGAGGAATCACCGCGCGCGGCGGCGCGCTCTAATGCAGCTCCGTTATATTCTCGTAAGCCCAGCAAGCGTGCGCCCTTGTCCAAGCACTCACCAACCGAGTCGTCGAGGGTCTGTCCCAGCAATCTGTAGCGACCAACGGACTCTATATCTAATAGCTGGCAGTGACCGCCAGAGACAAGCAAAAGTAGGTAGGGGAAGTCTAGAGGTGATTTTTGAGGCAAGTCTTGAGGTAAGTCTTGAGGCGATTTTTGGGGCGATTTTTGGGGCAAGGTTTTCCGCGAGGGTTGCTGTCGGTTCGGCGTGGCTGTTGCTCGTTCTTCGGTGAGCGAAGATAGGCGGGGAGAAAGGGCGTGTCCTTCCAAGTGGTTGATAGCCACGAAGGGAATGCCTCGTGCGAGGGCGAGCGTCTTTGCCATCAACGAGCCTATTATGAGACCGCCGAGTAAGCCAGGTCCGCAGGTCGCAGCTATGAAGTCTATTTCGCTGAGGCTGTGCTTGCTCGCTTCGAGGGTACGGGTTATCACTCCATCGAGGCTTTTTAGGTGCGCGCGCGCGACTAGCTCTGGCACGACGCCGCCATAGTGCTTGCTCTCGGATTCTTGCGAGAGCACGATGTGCGATTCGATTGTCGGATGCTCTTCGCTGCCAGAGAGGATAGCCGCTGAGGTTTCATCGCAAGAGGTTTCTATCGCAAGGACTCGCATGGCTACTAGTGCTTGCTATCTGGTTTTGAGGTTTTTCTCTAAGGACGCCTCTAGGGCTTTTATCGCCTGTGGAATTTTATCAATGTGCGAGCTGCCAGTTTGCGCGAGGGTTGCCTTGCCACCGCCTCTGCCTTGCAGGGTTGCTTGCGCGGGTTTGATTAGCTCAAGGGCGGAGAGGGTTTTTGCGGTCTCTGGGGTGAGGGCGAGCAGGAGGGAGGCTTTGTTCTCGTGTCTGGCTACTAAGGCGATTGCTGGTAGTTTCTCGCTTTTGAGGATGCGCGTTGCTAGCGGTTTTAGTTGTTTGGGCTCTAGCTCGCCGAGATCGCGTATCCAGTTGTTAGAATTTGCACTGCCGTTCGCGCTATCGTTGCTAGTTCGTCCTTTGCTTTTGCTACGCTCTATTAGTAAAGCCTCGTTTGTTTGTTTTAACTGCTTTTGTAGTTTTTCGTTCTGCTCGCGCAATGAGCTGACTTGTTTT
>JABABG010000101.1 GCA_014238315.1 Alphaproteobacteria bacterium | reverse complement strand
TGCTAGCCTTGGTCGTTGCGGGTGTGCCGTTGCTTATTAAGGGTAGCGAGCCTAATTTTACGGAGGGTTAGCAGTTGGGAAAAATTTGCGCGACTATCGTAACGGGCTTCTTGGGTGCTGGTAAGACCAGCCTAGTCGAGCGTCTAGTTCGGCGCGCGAGCAAGAATTCGCCAGAGCAGCGTTTCGCTTTACTAATCAACGAGTTTGGCGTTTGCGGCATCGACAAGGAAATTTTGCAGAGTTGCGGATTAGACGGTTGCGCCCGCGGAGAGATAGTAGAGCTCGCCAACGGCTGCATCTGCTGTACCGTTGCAGACGATTTTTTACCGGCGATGGAAGGCATCCTACGGCGGACTCCGCAGCCCACGCATATTGTAATAGAGACCTCTGGTCTGGCATTGCCTAAGCCGTTGGTCAAGGCATTTGCTTGGCCAGATATAGAGAATCGTGTCACGGTCGATGGTGTCATCGCGCTTGCCGATGGGCTCGCGCTTGCCTCTGGCGGTGTAGTCGGCGACGAGCAAGCCTTACAGGCGCAACGCGAGGCGGATGACGCGTTAAACCACGAGAGCCCGATCGAAGAACTCTTCGAAGAACAAATAGCTTGCGCCGATCTGGTGGTCTTGAGCAAGTGCGACCTGCTATCCGCAGACGAACGCGCGCGTGCTGAAGCACGTCTGAAACCATGGCTACGCAAGGGTGTCAACGTTGTAGGTTCTAGCTTGGACCAGCCAGTGCCGAACGAGTTGTTGCTAGGCTTACAGTCGGCGGCAGAGCACGACCTCGATTCTCGCTATTCGCACCACGATGATGGCGGGGAACACGAGCACGATGATTTCCGCACAATAACTTTGCGCTTTGGCGAAATAGAAAACTACGCCAACTTTCACGCGGGCTTGGAAGAGGCGATAGCAGAGCACTCGCTATTAAGGGTCAATGGTTTTCTCGCGCATAAGGGCAAGCCTATGCGTGAGTGCGTGCAAGGCGTAGGCTTGCGCCTAGCCAAACACTTCGATAAGGATTTAGCTGAGACGCCAGCTACAGACGCCTCGCGTGCAAGCCTGCTTGTCGTAATAGCCCAGAACGAGCAAAAAAACGATGATCGAGCAAGCCGTGATGCGGTGGACGCACAACTCGCCTCGCAGATACGCGCTAAGCTAAGAATTAACTGAACGCCTCTTCGATCATCGATATAGGATTATGAGTAGTTCTTTAGGACCATGCGCACCCAAATGTAGCTCTTGTTCTATGTCGGCAGTGCGCGAGGGTCCGCTTATGGTGAGGCAAGCCCAGTAGGTTTTGCTAGTGTTGCTACGGGCGAAGGCTTGTTCTAGCGATGGCAGTAAGTCTTTCTCGTCCAGCAAAACGATATGTCTTGTGGGCAGGAAAGACAGAGCTGCTTGCGCGCGTGTGTTTTGCAAAAACACGAGACTGCCGGTCTCTGCTATGGCGTAGTCTGCCTGCTGTATGGAGAGAGGAGGAAAGGGGGTTGTAGCAAAATCGACTATTTCTTGGACTTCGATCAGGTTGCAATATGGCTCGATCTTTTTCTGGACATTGAGGTTAGCGAGTAGCTTTTTTTGCTCACCGTCGATCAGCACAGAAATTTTTTTGTTATTCTTTTTTGTGCCATTCTTATAGCGACTTTTTAGATAGGTTGCTAGGGTCGTTGCGAGTGAGTTTTTTGCTATGACTTTGGGGGCTGGCAGGAACTTGCAAGATAGTTTTTCCGCACGCGATATAAACTCTGCCGTAGAATTTTCTTCTTGAGCTTCTCCTTTGCGCTTGAGGAACTTTGGCAGAATTGTTGTGTTTTTTTCTGCCTTTACGGCTCTCTTTTTTATTTTCAGATTGGCGATGATGCGCGCTCGCGCTGTGCTTGTAGCTTGCGAGGTTATTGGTGGGGTTGACGTGCGACTAGTCATTGGCTTATTGCCGCGCGCGCGCTGCGGTTTATCGGTAGGTCTCGCGTGCTTGTCCAAGCCGTGGCGGTTGGCAGGTATGATATATGCCCCTTACCCCGCGCGAGCAATTTTAGTATTCGCAAGAAGCAAGCGAGGAAGAGGCGGTAGAGTTTCGGATGGGCGAATAGCAGACGCATAGTAGCGCATGCGAATTTTGCCTTTAGACTCTGCGGGCGCAAGGGCTTTTCGAAATCGCGCTCACGAAGCCTGCGCATCAATGAGGTAAGGGGTATTCCTACCGGACATACCTCGACGCAACGTCCGCAAAAACTAGACGCGTGAGGTAGCTCTTGCGCGCTTGTTTTTCTACTCGCCTCCGCCAGCAGGGGTGTGAGGACTTTTCCCATCGGACCACTATATACCCAACCGTATGTATGCCCGCCGACGCTAGTATAGACGGGACAATGGTTAAGGCATGCTCCGCAACGAATGCAGCGCAGCATATCGCGCCAAAGACTGGAATGCATTTCGCTACGTCCGTTGTCGAGCAATACGAAATGCAAGTCTTTACCATCAGCTTGTAGGGGTTGCGCTCCGTAGAGGCTGGTATAATTCCCCAAGCTCTGCCCGGTTGCACTTCGCCCCAGCACGCGTAACACGGCTACAGCATCGGCATCGTCTGCGATAACCTTCTCTATCCCTGCCAGCATGATATGCCGCTGTGGCATTATCGCGCTAAGGTCTCCGTTGCCTTCGTTCGTCAGCAACAACGCAGCCCCTCTTGAGGCGATCAGCATATTGGCCCCAGTTATACCTACTTCGGCTTGCAAGAATTTATCACGAATTTTCTGCCGAGCCTCCTCGATCAACTGGCTACTCTTTCGTTGTGGCTTTGGGTTGTTGTCTGCGATCTTAGCTTCATGGATGTTTTCGTGATGGTAGCGGAACAACGCGTCTATCTGCGCGCGCGTCTTATGCACTGCTGGGGCGATAATATGGCTAGGAGTTTCGTTTGCTAGTTGGATTATATATTCGCCCAAATCTGTTTCGGTCACTTCTGCGCCGCTTTTGAGCAAGGCTTGGTTCAGCTCTATTTCTTCCGAAGCCATAGACTTGCCCTTGATGATGCGTTTTTTACCGCGGCATAAATTGATTATGATAGCGCGCGCCTGCTCGGCTGTTTCTGCCCAATGAACATGGACGCCCTTAGCGTGCGCGTTGCGCTCGAACTGCAATAGTAGCTCTGGCATATTGTCTATGGCACGAGCGCGCGCTTGTTGCGCTCTTGCTTTTATGTTCGCGGAGTTTTCAATTTGCTCGAACGCCTTTTTGCGGGCGTTTAGAAATCCAGCTCCTGCTTTGCCGAGTGCTGCGCGTAGGGTAGAGTTTTCGAGCGCGGTTGCGGATTTTTGCTGAAAGCTTTGCGAGGAGTGAGAAGCTGAATGGGTGAGAGACGGCACGGCTCGCATCAGGCTCCAATGGGGGATGGTTTCTGGAGAGAGGCTTCCGTTTGTCGTTTCGGCGCGCTTGTGGGCTGATTTTTCTCGCTCGAAGCGTAGTCGAGCTGCTCTACGAGCAACTCGGCTATATGGAAGAAGGACAGAGGCAGCGCGCGTCTTCGTGCGCGTCCAGCGAGATGTAGCAAGCAACCCAGCTCGGCACTCGCAACGACGCTCGCGCCGCTTGCCTGCAAGCTCTTTATCTTATCGTCTGCCATGCTTGTCGATATCGTACTATGCCTGATGGCGAACTTTCCACCGAATCCACAGCACACTTCTCTGTTATCTGCTTCGCGCAGGGTGAAGCTCAGCCGATTTAGCAGAACTCGCGCGCAAGCCTCACTATTGTTTTCGCGCAAGCACGAACAGCTATCGTGCCAAGTTAGAGCAGACTTTATCGCTAAAGGTTTTTTTGCCGAGAGCTTTGCCGAAAATTCTGCCAAGAACTCTGTCAGCTCCCAAATTTTTTCTTTGAAGAGCTTCGCTTTTCTCGCGTACGGAGTCTCTTGCAAGAGGCTCGGATAGTGCCATTTGAGCATTCCAGCACAAGAACCAGACGGCACTACGATAGCGTCAAACTTTCCGAATAGGTCGATTACGCGCATGGCTTGTTGCTTGGCACCCTTCCTATCGCCAGAGTTATATAGTGGCTGTCCGCAGCAGGTCTGCTCGTATGGTAATGCGGGTGCGAGGTTATGAGCCGAACAATGCTTGACGAGGGTACAGGTTGCCTCGACTACTTGTGGACGCAAGGCGTCTGCTAGGCAGGTCGCAAAAACAGCGTTTTTTAGC
>JABABG010000097.1 GCA_014238315.1 Alphaproteobacteria bacterium | reverse complement strand
TCCTTCCAACACCCCTTCTTCAGCACCCTCTCGTAGCATCTACCCCTACCTAATCCTTCCAGTACCCTCTTGCAGTGACCTCTTGTAGCATCTACCCCTACCTAATCCTTCCAGTACCATTATCACACTCTCTCTTGTCTTGCCTCTTTCCGCCTCTTTCCCTATCTTCCTATCCAACACCCCTCTTCAGTATCATTAGGCTAGTCTGCTACCGAAACCGCCACCGCGTGTGCGCCATTTGCCGCCGTCTTGCGCTAGCTTCCCTTCCTTCTTCAACTTGTTCAAAGTCGTATATACAGAAGGTGGCTTAGTGCCAGAACGGATTCTTTGTAGCTCTGCTATAACATCGCCACTCGCCATGTTTGAGCCTTGCGAAACTACACTGATAATTTGCTCTGAAATAGTCGGACCAATGCGCTTGCCACGCGGTGCACCGCGTCTGCTCTTCGTGCCAGAAACTTTGGATAGCTTGCCTTTCAATCCGCTCTTTAAAGACGACTTCGCAGAGACGCGCAAGGAGCCGCCTTCGCGCGCAAGTTTATCTACCTCTTGCGCCATAGCCTTGACGCGCGCCAAGTGCTTTGTCGCCGCCTCTGCCTGCGCCTCTGCATCGCGGAGTAAAATCGATATATTTATACCAGACATAAAATTAACCTCTCAATGTTCAATTAGTGTCTAGAGGGGATATAGCAAAAATAATATAGGATTGTCAAATGAAAATGTATGGCTAATGCATGGTTAATATACAATTTTGGAAATTGTTATCCCCGTAAAAATATTAAAACCGCATAAATTAATAAACTAACGAGCCTCGCTAGTTTCAACAGAAAAGCCAGCACTATAAGCTCTATGCACCGGGCATTTCTCGGCTATCTCTATAAGGCGCGCCCGTTGCTCGGTACTTAAGTCTCCCTCTAAACTTATAAAACGATGTAACACCCGTTTGCCATCGCTAGCAGCTGGCGCAAAGGCTAAACGCACCCGCGCACGCCGTAAAGCTATATTGCTACGCTTAGCATACATGCGCAGAGTTATAGTAGTACAAGCACCAAGCGCAGATAATACATAGTCAAATGGAGTGGGACCTCTATCTAGACCTCCTAAAGACTCGGGCTCGTCCGCTATCAACATATGGCGACCGCTGATGATCGTCTGCTCCAAACTAGAACGCAAGCTCTCCTGTACCTCAACCTCGCCAGCTTTAAGACTTCCATTACCATCACCAAGGCTCGAAGCCGAGGTAGCCGCTCGCGGAATATAGCGGCTAGACCAAGAGGCTATAACCTCCGCCGCATAGCGCGCGTCCTCGCGTCTAGTGAGCAAGTGGTCGGCGTTGTCCAACGAGACAAAGCTCTTCGGGTGACGCGCGCTACGGAAAATCTTCTCCGCGTTCGCCACCCCGACTATCTTGTCCAGCGGCGAGTGCATAACTAGTAACGGTTTGCGTAGCTGCTCGATCGTCTCGCCACCCTTCGCTAGATCGTCGAGAAAACCCTTGCCAATCCTTATCTTGCGGCCGCCTAGCAAAACCTCTGCTACTCCCTTCTCGCGAATCTCATCGTGCGCATGCGCAAATAAGTTGCCGACATGATCAGGGTCGTAGGGCGCGCCTAAAGTTACAACCGCGCAATCCAGAGGGCTGCTACGGGCTAGCGACAAAACCGCAGCGCCTCCTAGGGAGTGTCCCATAAGCAAGCGCGGCGGTTCGTAGGCTGACGATATATGATCGATCGCCGCTTGCAAGTCCTCTATGTTCGTAGTGAAGCTGGTGTTCGCAAAGTCGCCATCGCTGTTGCCCAAGCCCGTAAAGTCAAAACGCAAAGTGGCTATGCCTAGCTCCGCCAAAGAGCGCGTGATGCGAGTAGCCGCTATCGAGTCCTTACCACAAGTGAAGCAATGCGCAAATATAGCGTAGCTGCTCGCTGTGCCTATCGGTAGCTCTAGGCGCGCGTGGAGGTTGTCACCATTCGCCCCGCGGAAAGTTAGTTCCTCGCTGCGCATAATAAAAATCTCGTGCGATAAAAATACTTCATAAATACTCGCCAGTAGTGTAGTCTATAAAAACAAAAAAGGCTAAAACAAAAAAGAAAGGTGAAAAAAGGCAGAGAATCAAGACAGAAAATAAAGACAAAGAATAAAGAATAAGGTAGGTAGGAATGTTCGGCAAAAAATCTCTCAATATACAGAATATACAAAAAAGCAATTACTCAAGTGAGGCTCAAGGCTTGGCTTCGAGTGGGTCTCAGGGTAGGGCTATGGGGTTCGAGCAAGACTTCGAGGGAGACCAAGGGGGCGTTAAGGCTCCCGAACAGCCAAGCCATCAAGGGTTACAAGAAAAAGTTATACTCGCCGCCGGCTGCTTCTGGGGAGTCGAGGCTCGGCTAAGGCGCATCGAGGGCGTGCTAGACACTAAAGTAGGATACATCGGGGGCGAGGTGAAAAATCCTACTTATAAACAAGTCTGCTACGAAAATACAGAGCACGCTGAGGCTTGCCAAGTCAGTTTCAATACAAAAAAAACTAGCCTCGACGAAATACTCAAAGTCTTCTGGCAAATACATAACCCCACAGAAGTAGATAGGCAGGGCGCCGATGTAGGTAGCCAGTATCGCTCGGCTATCTTCTTCTGCAATGACGCGCAACGCGAGGTCGCAGAAAGATCGCGCGAGCAAGCGCAAAAGCAATTCGCAAGGAAAATCGCCACAGAAATAATAAAAGCCCCGCAGTTCTGGCTCGCCGAAGAATACCATCAGAGATACTTCGATAAAAAAACAGGGGTTATCTAAAAAGCAACGGATATGTAGTATTACAAGAGCATTGCAAGCATAGCCGATAGCCTCTCTTTACATACGCAATCACTAGATATAAAACTCGCCAACGCGCGTCGGCTAAGCAACTATAAATAAACTCAATTGTAAATATCTCGCTCGCAATTGGTAGATCGAAAGGTAGCCGTAAAACTCGTACGCTAAAGTGATATGCGCATATTCAATACAGCCTCCGCATCCGTAGAAGACTTTAAGCCATTCGATGAAAATTGCGTGCGGATATATGTATGCGGTCCGACCGTATACGACCGAATACATATAGGAAACGCTAGATCGATCATCGTCTTCGATACGCTCGTAGCGCATCTGCGTAGAAAATATAAAAAGCTAATATATGTCAGAAATATAACCGACGTCGACGATAAAATAATCGCGCGCGCGCTCAAGGAAAACGCTAAAGTAGAAAAACTAACCTCGGAGATGACCGAGCTCTTCCAGCAAGATGCAAAAGAGCTGCTCTGCTCGCAACCAGAGCTGGAGCCGAAAGCGACCGAGCATATTGCAGAAATGATAGAGTTAATCAAAACCTTGATAAAAAATAAAAACGCATACGCAACAGACGATGGCCATGTCTTGTTCGATATTAAGTCCTTCCCGCAATACGGTAGGCTTGCTAAACGCTCAGGTAAACTCGAACAGCAGCTCGAAGGCGATAGGGCGATCGCGCTCGAATGCAAGCGCGCAGAAGGAGATTTCGTGCTATGGAAGCCGCAAAAGTGCGAAGAAGCAACGCTAGAGGGCGGCAATGTAGTTTGGGACTCGCCTTGGGGCTGTGGCAGACCAGGTTGGCATCTTGAGTGCTCGGCTATGAGTAGGTTGCATCTCGGTCCACAGATCGATATACACGGCGGCGGGCAAGACCTCATATTCCCGCACCACGAAAACGAAGTCGCGCAATCGAAGGCTGCCTACCCGCAAGAGCCCTTCGTGAAATACTGGGTGCATAACGGATATGTGCTAGCAAATGGTGAAAAAATGGCGAAGTCGCGCGGAAACTTCCATCGAGTGTGCGACTTGCTAAAAGAATTTAGCGGCGAGGCTATTCGTCTTACCCTCTTGCGCGCGCATTATCGCCAGCCCCTCAACTTCTCGTGCGAGAGGTTGCTCGAGGCTGAAAAAAATCTCGATAGGCTATACGAAAAAGCATACCCCGATGGTTGCGCTAATCCCGCAACTACTAATGCCGCTGATACAAAGCAATCGCGTATCGTCAAGATAGTAGAAGAGGCGTTAGATAATGACCTAAATACTCCGCTCGCGCTCGCGGCTATCTTCTCCTTCGCCGATACCATCTCGTACAAAAAAAACGAGCAAAGCGCAAAAGAAGCTCGTATGCTAAAGAGCGCTGCAGCGTTGCTCGGGCTGTTGAAAGACCAAAGCCGCGTAGAGCGACGTACAGCAGATATAATAAAGTTCAGTAGTGCCAAAGTTGAAGTAGAACGCTCGGAGCAAAAAAAACAATCGATAGACGAAAAATGGCTGCAGCAGAAAGTCATAGCCCGCGAAAACGCGCGCAAGTGCGGTAACTTCGAGCTCGCAGACCAAATACGCTCCGAACTCGAAAAGTTTAACATCAAAATAGAAGATGCAAAAATTAACTAATAGTATAAGCTATTAATTATAGCCCCTTCGTAATTATAACAGCGTAAATTATAACTACTTGTAATTATCGCCCATACTAATAATAAAAGCCAATAATAAAAGTCAATAACCAAAGTCAATAATCAAACTCTAAATAAATAGAATTAATATGGCTGAAAAAATATACCTCTTCGATACGACCCTGCGCGACGGTGCGCAAGGTGCCGGTATCGACTTCTCCCTATCCGATAAATACGCGATCGCAAAGGCTCTCGATGCGTTCGGCATCGACTTCATCGAAGGCGGCTGGCCAGGCGCAAATCCCGCCGATAGCAAGTTCTTCGACAATCCGCCAAAGCTCGCTCGCGCAAAGCTAATCGCTTTCGGGATGACCTGCAAGGCTAAAAAAAGCGCCGCCAACGACCCAGGGCTCGCGCAAGTGATCAATAACAAAAGCTCCATCGCCTGCATAGTCGGGAAAACCTCTACCTTCCAAGTCGAACAAATACTCAAAATATCGCCCGAAGAAAATCTGCGCATCATCCAGCAATCCTGCGAGGAGGTTGTCAAGCGGAAGGGACAAGGCAACTCGATGTTCGACGCCGAGCATTTCTTCGACGGCTACAAAGACAATCCTAACTACGCTCTGCAGTGCATCGAAAGCGCGCAAGCCGGCGGCGCAAGTTGGGTCATTCTATGCGATACCAACGGCGGCTCCATGCCAGACGAAGTAGAGCTTATCGTTCGCCAAGTAGTTGAAAAAATGAAACAAAAAAATCCAGAGCTGAATATCGGAATACACGCGCATAACGATACCGGCAACGCCATCGCTAACTCGCTCGCCGCCGTGCGAGCGGGGGCTAGGCAAGTGCAAGGTACCATAAATGGCATCGGGGAGCGTTGCGGGAATGCCGACCTGATCGCCATAATACCCAACCTGATGCTAAAAATGAAGCTAGCTACCAGCGTCGATGAAAAAAATCTCGGCGGCTTGTTAGAACTCTCGCGGCTGCTCGATAGTAGGATAAATCGAGTGCCGCGCACAGAAGCTCCGTACGTCGGGAGCGCCGCGTTCGCCCACAAAGGCGGATTGCACGGCGCGGCGGTCGCTAAAAATACTCGAGCATACGAGCATATCGTGCCAGAGATCGTAGGGAACAGAAGAAATATATTAGTATCCGACCAAGCCGGAAAGGCTAATCTGATCGCTAGAATTAACAACCTCAAAATACTCGATGGCAAAAGCGAGGTCAAACCGCAGGCTATCGATAGGTTACTCGAACAGATAAAAATACGCGAAGCAAAAGGTTATAGCTACGAAGACGCCGATGCGAGCCTCTCGCTGCTCGTCATAAAAGCCGCCGAACAATACGACGAGTTCTTCAACATACATCGCTTTCGCGTAACCGACGAAAGAAGGTGGAACGCGCTCGGCGAAGAGGTTATCGAATCCGAGGCGGTCGTATCCCTTATAGAAAGCCATAACGGCGTAAGCGAGGAAAAGCTAACCGCTGCAAATAGCGCGCAAGGACCCGTCAACGCGCTCGATAAAGCCTTGCGAAAAGGCTTGGCTGAAAAATACCCCTCGTTAAAAAATCTGCGGTTAGCAGACTATCGCGTGCGGATAATACCGCCAGAAAAAGAATCTAGCGGGTCCGAGGCTACTACTCGCGTCTCGATCGATTTCATCGGAAAAAATGGCGAAGCCTGGACGACCGTAGGGGTGTCCGCAAATATCATCGTCGCTAGCCTACAGGCACTCGCCGATTCGTATCGCTACCTTCTCTTCCGCGAAATGCAAAGCCAAAAAACAGCTTGACTGCTGATGACTGCTGATAGCGAAGCGCAAAAAAAAATGTTGATAGCGAAGCGCAAAAAAAAATGTTGATAGCGAAGCGCAAAAAAAAATGCTGAAAAACGAGTCCTCCGTAAAAAAACCGCTCGTAGCAGAGCAGCTCGCGAAAAGGTCAAAACAGCCGCTCGCGAGGGTCTTGCCGATAAGCGAAGCTAAGTCGCTCTCTCGCCAAGATAAAAAAGCCATCGAGCTATTTAACGCGCGCTGCGATAGCAGGCAAATGAGGCTCGAACAAAAAAATGGCTCGCTAAACCTGCTGCTCACCGAAGCCGATATATATAGTCTCAAAAACCTAGTCGAAGAAATTTCAAGCGACTCGGAGCTGCCGAAAAATGTGCTGGCGAAAGTCGAAAGCCTCAAAAGCTACGCTGTAAAGGCTGGCAAGCGGCAGTACGTAGGTTATAACAAGGAGCGCAAGGTCAAGGGGCGCAGCGCAAAGGTCGAAAAGCGCGGGCAATACTTCTACGCGAAAGGCGAGCAGGGAGCGGAAGTCTTCGATAAATGCAACCAGCAAGTGCCGCGAAAATATATCGATAAAATTCTCTGCGCGGATAGCCAGAAGCTCTTGCAAAAACTGCCCGACAACTCTGTCGATCTAATCTTCACCTCGCCGCCTTACAACTTCGGGCTCGATTACCAGCAGGGCGAGGACGATAAGGCTTGGCAGAAATACTTCGAAAAGCTGTTCGCCATCTTCGACCAGTGCATCAGGGTCGTGAAATACGGTGGCAGAATCATCGTCAATATCCAGCCCCTCTTCTCCGACTACATACCCGCCCATCACATGATTAGCCAACATTTCATAAAAAGAAAAATGATATGGAGAGGCGAAATACTCTGGGAGAAAAATAACTATAACTGCAAATATACCGCCTGGGGTAGTTGGAAGTCGCCTAGCAATCCCTATCTAAAGTATACTTGGGAGTTCCTCGAGGTTTTTTGTAAAGGCTCTTTGAAAAAAGACGGCGCGAGGGAAGACATCGATATCTCCGCTGACGAGTTCAAAAAGTGGGTCAATGCAAAGTGGTCGATCGCACCAGAGCGCGATATGGCTAAATACGGGCATCCAGCAATGTTCCCGCAAGAACTCGCGCAACGCGTCCTCAAGCTCTTTAGCTATCGGGGCGATGTCGTGCTCGACCCTTTCAACGGGCTCGGCACTACTTGTCTGGTTGCTAAAAAACTGCAACGTAGCTACATCGGAATCGATGTCTCTAAAGACTATTGCCGACTTGCAAGCGAACGGCTAGCAGAGCTTGAGTGCGAAGGTAAACATAAAGCTGGAGCTGATGCTAATGCCGAGAATAATGCTGAGTTTAATGCTGAGGCTAATGCTAATTCTTGCGCAGAAAGAATGATGCGGGTCGGCTAGAGCGGCTGAGTTAAGGCTAGTGTCGTCGGGGAAACCTATAGTAGCGATTCTTGCCTCGCTGGAGATGGGCTCGAATCTGCAGGAGGAGAATCTGCAGGGGCGGAATCTGCAGGGGGAGCTTCTCTAGGAGGAGAATCTGCAGGGGGAGCTTCTCTAGGAGGAGAAGCTGTCGGGGCGGAAGTTGTCGGACTCGAAGTCTGCTCTTTAGTCTCGCGATTAGTCTGCCCCCTAGTATCCCCCCTAGTATCCCCCCTAGTATCCCCCCTAGTATCCCCTTTGATCTCCCGTTTGGTCCAAGCACCGCCAGAATCAACCCAGAAATTAACCGAAATGCCACTACCATCCCCCTCCCCCTCGCCGCCAGCAGTAGGCGCAAAACCAGTAGCAGGCGCAAAACCAGAAGATAGGGATATAGCTCGCTCCCATAAATCCTGCGCCACAGCCGCCGCACCATCACCATCGCCATTCGAAAACAAAAAACAGCACAAGTCGAAAGTGCCGTCCGCACGGATGGGAAACTCGGTCGCTAGCTCGCCGCCCTCCTGCCAGTGAAATAAAACTCGCGCGCCGTTGATAACCTCAACGCCAGTCGTGAGAATTATCGGCTGATCCGCCTGCAACTGAGAAGACGCCTCGCTCGCGTAAAGAACATCGTCCGCCAAAGCGTGCGGTAAAAAACCATCTATGGGATCGTTCCATAAATACGCGTCTAACTCCGCAGCACGAGACTTGCTAGGAAACCTGACAACAGCCCGATCGCCGCGCGACAATGTCTTCTCCAGCATCGAGCGTAAAACTCGCGCTAAACGACCACTGCCAACTTCGTAAAAACGAAACTCCATCTACTCCTCAACCCAAACCTCTGCCTAAGCCATCAGTATAAGCCACTAGTTGAGTGTTCTAGTCCTCATCGGCAAAAGAAGCCGCAAGCTCATACAGCAACCGAACGCCAAAGCCAGAAGCTCCGCGCGGGCGACCCAAGCGAGCCTTCGTAGCCCAAGTAACCCCAGCTATGTCGATATGCGCCCAACGCGTCTTGCCAGAGCCAGACGATAACAAGGCTTGCTTATCCTTGTCGCCAACCTTCTTGTCGCCAGATTTCTTGTCGTCTCCTTTTTTGCCGTCCTCTTTCTTGCCATCCTTGATAAAACGCTGCAGAAACTGCGCCGCCGTAATCGAGCCCGCGCCACCGCCACCGATGTTCTTCATATCCGCAACCGGCGAGCGCAGTAGCTGGTCATACGCAGCATCGAGCGGCAGACGCCAAATCTTCTCTTGCGAGCTCTTCGAGCAAGACTCTAAACGCTTCGCAAGCCTATCATCGTTGGCAAAAAAACCCGCATACTCCTCCCCCAAAGCTACGATCATCGCGCCCGTCAAAGTCGCCAAGTCGATAACCGCGCTAGGCTGGAACTCGCTCTGCGCATACCAGAGTAAGTCCGCCAAGACTAGCCTACCCTCCGCGTCCGTGTTCAACACCTCCACCGTCTTGCCAGACAAAGTGCGCACTATATCACCAGGACGCTGCGCGTTACCGCCAGGCATGTTCTCAACTAAGCCAACGATGCCAATGCAAGAGCGTTGCAAACCCCCTTGCGCAATCGCGCGCATCGCACCCACAACCGCCGCCGAGCCGCCCATGTCCATCTTCATATCCTCCATCGAGTTCGCAGGCTTCAGCGACAAACCGCCAGAGTCAAAGGTAACTCCCTTGCCCACAAAAACTAACGGTGCTCGCTTGTCGCCATCGCTCGGCTCGTAGCGGATGACAACAACTCGCGCGCCATGCTCCGAGGCGCGAGCTACCGCTAACAACGCCCGAAAACCCAATGCCGAAAGCTCATCGTCCGACAAAACCTCAACCTTGATGCCAGCCAAACCGCCCAAAGTCTCGCACAAACGCTCCGCATAGCTAGGTGGGCTCAAGGCGTTCGGGGGCTCGTTTACTAAATCGCGCGCAAAAAATATCCCAGAAGTCAGAGACGAGCGAAATCGAAAAGCAGCCTTCAGAGCATCGTCGCTATAGTTCATGCCAGACACCGAAATGCCTAAACGTTGCAGCTTAAGCGAGCGTTCGTCGTGCTCGTCCTCCGTCAAATACTCGTCAAAGCGGTAGCTCGAAAGAAGCGCGCCCAAAGCCCCCTCGCTTGCAACCGACGCGAAAGAAAGAAAATCCTTGGTGCGCGCTCCGTCATAAATCCAGAGGCAAGAGCTCGCACCTATCCCATGCAGGCGTGTGAAAACTCGCGCTCCCTGTGCAAATATATGCCGCAACGATTGCGCAGAGGCTCCGGCCTCACTCTTGCGAGGGGGATTATCACCAGGCTGGTCGTCACTAGGCTGGTCGTCACCAGGCTGGTCGTCACAAGATTTGCCCTTCTCCGTGCCCAGCAAAACAACGCGACCCAAGCTGCCCACAGGCGGAAAGCCAGAAACATCCAGCAACTGACCATCGCGTCCCCTAAAGCGAAGCGAGTGCTCGCGCGCTCTGCTTATCGCCCCGCCAGTAAGGTCGTCGAGAAATTTCTCCTGCGTCGAGGCTTCGCCAGCACAGGATAAAAAAACCATCGGGTAACCCCTCACATAGCTATCTATAGTCGGCGAGGTCTCGAATTTTATCTCGAAGGGTGGAATCTTCATATATGCTCCTATTATGCTATGCCCATATTATGCTAGTCTCATGCTAGCCTTACGCTCGATTGTTATTCGCATTAACATCAAGGTAAGGTCAAGCTAAGATGCAAAAACTTACAAAAAACACTCCGCCTCTGAATCTCACAAGAACATGAACAGAGCTGATATACTATCTCCATTATTCGCCTCCATAGAAAATCTCAAAAGCGTAGGCGCACAAAGGCAGAAGTTGCTAGAAAAATTATGCGATGGAAAAAGAATTCTAGACCTATTAGCGCACGCACCAAAAGACCATCGGAAAAGATTAAAGCTAGAATCAATAAGCCAGATAGCAGAACAAAAAAATCTACATAAAATAAATGTAGATGACTCTAATATAATTAAAGAAAATATAGCCGTAGAAAAAGATACTCAATTAAAGCACATAGCCATAGTTCTAACTATCATAGAGCATATACCGCCGCCTCGAGAAAGGTTGCCGTATCGAATAGTATGCCAAGACGAAGATAACACAGAAATTGAACTGCTATGGTTTAAACTCTATAACAAAAATATAAAGCAGCAACTGCCTCCAGAAAAAAAAATAACAGTATGCGGGGCTATAACATACTATCAAGGAAAGCCGCAAATAACCCATCCAGAGCGCATACTGCCAGAAAGCGAGTTCGAAAAACTAAATGTAAGCGAGCCACAATGGCGGCTAACCCAAGGTATTACTCGTGCATTGCTGGTCAAGGCTCTCGATGCTGCAGTTCTATTCGTACCTAACTTGCCAGAGTGGCTGCCAGATAAACTAGTCGAAAAATACTCCTATCCAAATTTTCGCACAGCCCTAGAAAACTTGCACAAAGGCGAGCCGCCAGAGAGTAATCGAGCGCGCGAAAGATTGGCTTACGACGAGCTGCTCGCCCATCAAATATCTCTTAATATTGTAACCGAAAATCTAACTAAGCATAAAAATATAGACCGTCGCCACATAAACCATAGCCAGCTACAAAACTACGAGCAAAAAGTAGAAAATATCATAAACGAATTCCATAAGCAGTTGCTCTTCGAGCCAACGCAAGCGCAAAAGCAAGCGGTCGATGATGTGAAAAAAGACCTCAAGGGTGAATACCCAATGCTAAGACTATTGCAGGGTGATGTCGGCAGCGGAAAAACATACGTCGCAGCTTGTGCTATGCTCGCGGCAATAGTCGATGGCGCGCAAGCCGTGCTAATGGTACCGAGCGAAATGCTCGCACGACAGCACGAAGAATCATTCAATAAATGGCTCAAACCCTTGGGCATTAAAGTAACCCTACTATGCGCGTCTATAAATAAAAACTCAAAGGAAGCCGCCATTAAAGATATAGCAAGCGGAGTAGCGCAAATTATTATCGGAACTCACGCACTCTTCCAGCAAGATGTAATATATAAAAAACTCAAACTAGCCGTAATCGACGAGCAACATAAGTTCGGAGTATACCAAAGGGTAGCGCTAACCGAAAAAGCTAAATCGGTAGACTTGTTGGTCATGAGCGCCACACCTATTCCAAGAACCCTGATGCTATCCGTATGGGGAGGAATCAACTACTCGTGCCTAGAGGAAAAACCCAAAGGGCGGAAAATGATAACAACTAAAGCTATCTCAACTAAAAGAATTAACGAAGTAATCAATGCTGTCGAAAGGTGGAGAGGGCTGGGAGAAAAAATATACTGGGTTTGCCCGCATATCAAAGATAGCGAAGTAGAGTCTAATGTAGTTTCTATCGAAGAGAGGGTAGAAAAATTAACCACAAAATTCTCATATAAAGTCGTAGCATCAATGCACGCGCAAATGTCAGCGCAAGCCAGAGAAAAAGCCTTGCAGCAATTCGTTCAAGGGGAGGCAGATATTCTCGTCGCAACTACTATGATCGAGGTCGGAATCGATATACCAAAAGCTCGCGCAATCGTTATCGAAAACGCCGAGCATTTCGGGTTGGCTCAACTGCATCAGCTGCGCGGAAGAGTCGGACGCGACGAAAAGCAAGCTCGGTGCATATTATTATACGACCCGCAAGTAAACGATGTCGCAAAGGCTCGGCTAAATATACTGCGACAAACCCAAGACGGATTCAAAATCGCAGAAGAAGATTGGCGATTGCGAGGTAGCGGAGATACCCTCGGAGTAAGGCAAAGCGGATTGCCGCAATTCCTATTCGCAGACCTCAGCGAGCATAACCACCTAGCTCAAATAACCGCTCAACACGCAAAAAAAATAATCGAGCAAAGCACAAAACTCGACATCAACAAAAGAGAAGCTCTGCGCTTGCTACTAGAACTATTTCAGAAAAATGAAGCCCTGAAGACGCTCAGCGCAGCCTGATTAAAAAATGCTCGTAGTCCATACACTAAAGTATTTCATACGATAATATAATCGTAGACAAGCGTTCGCTAAAGGGCTATGGTAGCAATCCAGATTCAAGGGAGGTTCAAAAAACCTCAATATTATTGATTAATATTAATAATACTAAAATACAATACTACAAACTTAATACTTAAACGCAACGCCCAAACTCAATACTTGAACGCAACGCTTGAACGCAACGCTTAGACGCATGTCTGAAAATATGCCTGAATGTAAAATACGCAAAGCCGTAATACCGGCAGCCGGCTTGGGAACAAGAATGCTGCCGACGACTAAAGCCATTCCTAAAGAAATGCTGCCAGTGTTCGACAAGCCTCTGATACACTACGCTGTAAGCGAATTGTTCAACGCCGGAATCGAATCTATATTAATCGTAACCGGTTTGGGAAAGCATGTAATCGAAAATCATTTCGCAAGGGATAGCGCATTAGAGCAAGAGCTAATTGTAAATGGTAAAATACGCGAGCTAGAAAATATTAAAAATAATACCCCCGTCGAAGGTAGCATAGCGTTCGTTCGGCAATCGCAAAGGCTCGGACTCGGGCACGCCGTTTGGTGCGCTAGAAAATGGATCGGGGAAGAGCCCTTCTTCGTATCTACGCCAGACGAGTTGTTGCTCGCGGAGATTTCCTGCGTAAAGCAAATGCTAGATGAATACCAAAAAATTAACAATCCAGAAGTCGCTCTGATTGCCGCGATGGAGATGGAAAAAAAACAAACACAGAACTACGGCGTGCTCGAACCCGTCTCTAGACCGCAAGGGAATAGCTCGTTTCAAGTCAAGGGGTTGGTCGAAAAACCTAAACCCGAAAACGCTCCGTCTAACTTCTGCGCCATAGGAAGATACATCCTGCCCGCAAAAATAATCGGCAACTTGGAGCTGGCAGTAATAAATAAAAAAATGGAACAAAGCAAACATAGCAAAAGCGATAATAACTCCAGCGATAATAACCAAGAAATACAGCTAACCGACGCTATCGCAAGTTTCATCGAAAAAAAGACGGTGGCAGGTTATCTCTATAAAGGCGAGCGATACGATTGTGGAAAAATCGGAGGCTGGGTCGCTGCAAACGTCGCCGTCGCAAAACAACGAATCGAAAAACAAAAAATGGAGACGCAATACGAAATAAAAATCGAGGGCGGACTGGCTCAAAAAGATAACGAGCAAAATAAACATTGGCAACAAACCATAGACGCTCTGGATAAAATTGAAAATCATCGTAAATGAATGCCACCCAACATCGAATAGACCCAAGCATACTGCGACAATACGATATTCGCGGAACCTCAGGCGAAAACCTAAATAAAGTCGATGCAATAATCATCGCCGAAAGACTAGCCTCAATTCTTATAGCTAGGAATAGCCATCGGACTCCCTATCCGAAAAATTGTTGCGCGTTGATAGCCAGAGACGGACGCCAAAGCAGCAAAACCCTAGCTCAAGGGCTGGCAATAGGTTTTGAAAAATCGGCTATAAAAGCCATCGACCTAGGGCTGTTGCCAACCCCAGCCCTATACTTCGCAGAAAGCTATGCGCGCGAAAGCATAAACGAAAACATAAACAATAGCAGCGCAAAACTAGGACAAGTCTTATGCGCCGTCATGGTAACTGGCTCGCATAATCCACCACAGCAAAACGGATTCAAAATAGTAGCGGCAGGTAAGCCCTTCTTCGGCTCGGATATACAGAAACTCGCGTTAGAGACGAGCGGAAAAATAAAAATACCGCAAAAAATAACGCAAAACAATGGAGCGGCGGGAGAAACAAAGTCGAACCTCAAACTTGATATAGTAGAGCAGTATCTCGTGCAATTGTTGCGCGAAGACCAGAGGGTGAAGGCGGGAGAAATTCAAGCCGTGTGGGACGCCGGCGGGGGCGCAACCGCGGATATACTTAAAGCTCTGCTACCAAAACTCAAGGGTGAGCATAGCCTATTGTTCGCTGATATAGACCCATCGTTTAAAGCGCGCTCGCCAGACCCCTCGAAACCTCTCGCGCTCAGTGCCTTGCACGGTCAGGTTGTGAAAAAGGGCGGCTCTAACACTGCTGGCACCTCTGTTGGTACCTCTGGCACGAGGGTCGGGCTCGCGTTCGACGGCGACGGCGATAGGTTGGTCGTAATGCTACAAGACGGAAGCGTCCTGAGCGGTGATAGGCTGCTGTTATTGTTCGCCCAAGATATAATTAAAAAAGACATAATTAAAAAAGATATAATTAAAAAGCACAGGCAAAGCGTAAAGAAGGAAACCAACGCAAAGCACGCTCCGCTAATCCTCTGCGATATTAAGACATCGCCGAGCATCATAGCTAGGATAAACGAGCTCGGTGGGGTCGCAAAGTTAGTGCCGAGCGGGCATGCAAACATAAAGCACGAGCTCAACCAACAAAACGCAGAAATGGCCGGCGAGGTGAGCGGGCATCTCTTCTTCAAAGATAGGTACCGAGCCTACGACGACGCAATATACGCAGCCGTAAGGCTATGCGCATCGCTTCGCGCAGGGCTGTCCATCAAAGAAACCCTAGCCGCCCTGCCCGCTAGCGTCTCAAGCGGTGAGCTGCGTTTGCCGATCGAAGAGGCGCAAAAATTTACGCTGGTCGAAAAAATACGAGAAAAACTAGAAGCTAGATTGCCGAATAGATTGCCGAATAAATTACCGAAGAGTACAGCAGACTCTAAGCGTACAGCAAACTATAGTCTCTGTACGCTCGATGGCGTACGGGTGGAGTACGAAAATGCATGGTGGCTACTGCGCGCTTCTAATACCGAAGCGGTTATAGTTTTGCACGTCGAGGCAAGCGATGAAAAAACTTGCCGAACTATGCTAACAACCCTAGCAGAGCTTATGGCAGAGTGCGGGAGGGACTATACGAAAGAGCTCGAAGCCGTAGAGCTGGTGTATTCGTAAAGCGTAGTTTTAATAAATTACAAAAGACCGATGCAGGAAAAATTCCTGCCCTCGCGCTCGCCCGTTTGGCTCGAGCGACGGTGGCTGAAGTATCGCGCATCGCTAAAAGTATCTACGCCCAGAAAGTCTATCCTATCTGCAGAAATGCCACAGCCGCGCAGGCGGGCGCAAATATATCCGCCTAAATCAAAGTGCCAAGTTTGCGAGGGGTTGTTATCGGAAAGGCGTTGGAAAAATATCCAATTGTCTCGGACAAGGTTAATCTCGCGCTCTAAAATAGCCGAAAGAAAGCTATCGCTTACAGGGTACGATAAAACAGAAATCGTAGCCCCTATCGCAACGTGGATGTCCTCAAGTCTAGCACCCAAGCCAACCATCGCATCTACAAGCGATTCTACGATGCCGCCCAAAGCGCCGCGCCAACCCGCATGCGCTACTCCGCACACGCCCTTGCCGTCCGTGAATAATATCGGCGCGCAATCGGCTGTATAAACCCCCAACAATACGCCAGCCAAATTCGTCACCATGCCATCGCCACGCGGTGCATCGGCGTGCTGCGACCATAAGCTATCCATCTTCGTCAAACGAATAACCTTATTCGAGTGAAACTGACGCACGCACATAAAGTGCGAAAAATGGCTGCCTGCCTTCTCCGAGCCTGCCCCTCTATTTGCCTCCGCCCTTAAGTTGCTAGCCAGCAGACCTAGCTCGGCGCAAGCGTCTATTTTGCCAGTAGCATAGGGCGAGGACGAGCTGGAGGGCGAGGGTGAGCTGGAGGGCGAGGGTGAGCTGGAGGGCGAGGGAGCTAGCCGTGCGTGCGCGGGTTTGCCAAAAAAGCCATGCGAAAAACTCGCGCCTTGTGGAGCTCGTGAAAGTAAGCGCGAAAGCAAACTCGAACCTAGTCGCAAAGGGCTGGTGGCACAAGAGCCAATGGTAAAAGGACCGAGGCAATGGAGCCTAGGGTAAGGGAGCCTGGGGTAAGGGAGCCTGGGGCAAGAGAGCCTGGGGCAAGAGAGCCTGATGAGATAGTAGCCAATATCAATCTCCAAATTAATCTACAAGCTAAAAACTAAGCACCAGAATAATCGCAAGAATAACCACAAGAATAACCGCAAGAATAACCGCAAGAATAACCGCAAGAATAATCAATAGACCAGTTAATCGATAGATCAATTAATCGCAATAGATCAGTTAATCGGTAGTCCAGTCGCCTAACACAATCTCAATAAAAGTCTAAAAAATCTCCAAAGTCTCAATAGCATTCTCAATGATAGTTCCTCGCAGGTATTCTGCCAAGATTATCTGACAAGATTATCTGCCAAGATTATCTGACAAGATTATCTGACAAGATTATCTGACAAGTTTCACAGCACTACTGCGGTCGCGAAATAATCTCAGGTGGTAGCAAAAATTGCGCGTCCACCCTCTTGTTATACCAATTCACTCGCCAGTCAAGGTGCGCGCCCGTAACCCTGCCAGTAGCACCTATCTTGCCGATGCTATCCCCTCGCTTGACAAAATCGCCAGCCGCAACATCTACGCTCGACATATGCAGAAACGCCGACTGAAGACCATGCCCATGGTCGATGATGATCGTGCCACCGCTATAGTAAAAATCCGCCTCCGCCAAGCGAACCAGTCCCCCCGCCGGCGCAATAACTCGAGTGCCAACCTCCGCCGCTATGTCCGTGCCATAGTGCGGACGCCGCGCCTTGCCGTTCAATATACGCTGCGAGCCATAAACGCCACTGATGCGACCCCGCGCCGGCCAGATCCAAGGCTCGGCAAAGTCCGACCAATCGCCAACTAGCCTGCGCGTCGCCCCTATCTGCGAATTCTCGCGCCTGATGCGAGACAATAGCTCCGCCGGTGGCGTTACCTGCTTAGGCGGTAAGCCGTCTATGCGCTGGATGTCGTAGCTGCGTTTCTTGATAGACAAGTCGTAGCTCGAAAAAACTCCGTCTTCGTAGACCACCGTCAAGGATACGCGCGCTGGCTCGTCGCGCGTAAAGCCCATGATGAATCTACCCTTCGCGTCTAGCAAAACTTGCCGCGAAACCGTCTCGGAATCTTTTGTTATCGATTCTTGGGTGATAGAGCTGACGCCCTTCGTCTTGCCAATGGCTAAACCCCCTTGCACGAAGTAGCCGCGCATATCTATGCCTTTTAGGCTAACCCGTTCGCGCTTAAACTCAGGGGCGTGCTGCGCTCGCGCGAGCTCTGAACCGAGGCTCGAAAACGCAAAAAACAGCAGAAAAAGCAAAGGCAGCAGAGCCGCGTGCCTATTCAAACTAAAACTAGCCATCATAACTTTAGTCGTCTCTGTTGCGACAGCGAGCCTGAGCCTGAGTTTTGGTCTAAATCTGAGCTTAACTCTGAACTTATCTTTGGGCTTAGCTCTGGGCTTAGCTCCGAACTTAAGCGCGGACCTAAAGCGAGCGCGCGTAGGCTGCTCTCGTCCGATAGCAGTGCCTCGAACTCTTGCCCTTCGCCGAGCTGACCAGCCCTGCGCACTATCACACCACCAAGGCGCACCAGCGCAAAACCGCGCGCAAGAACCGAAGAATAGGATAGCGAGGTCAAAAGCTGCGAGAACTTCGATAGCCTCTCTCGGCGCACAGAAATAAGCGAGCCGATAGCAAGCTGTCGCCTTTTCTCGATACCCATAAGCCGCGTGCCAGCCCGTAAGATATTGTCCGTAAGCCAACGCCTCGATAGTCGCTGACGCGAAAGCCTGTGCGATAACCTAGCCAAGAGTGAGCCGATAGCGTGTCTCAAAGTCTGCGCGTTGCCTTGTAAGCCCGCTTGCGCGAGCGTAATGCGAGCCCGTAGCGCGCGTGGCAGAGACACAGAACTAGCAGATAGGCGCGTGCGCAAACCTTGTAGCTGTAATGCAAATAAGCCCTGCAAGCGCGATGCTAAATCCGTAAGCCGTTGCCCTACCGCCTTCTTATCAGGCACCGATAGCTCCGCTGCAGCACTAGGCGTCGGCGCGCGCAAGTCCGCTACATAGTCTAGCAGGGTAACATCGCTCTCGTGACCTATCGCCGAGACTAGTGGTAGCTCGCAGGCAAAGGCGGCGCGAATTACCGATTCCTCGTTGAAAACCCACAAGTCCTCTATCGAGCCACCGCCGCGCGCAACTATCACTAAATCGAGGTCGGGGAACTCGTCTCTAAAGTCGCGCGAAGCGAGTAACGAAAATGCCGACAAAATGCTCGCCTCCGCATCGCGACCCTGCACCGATATTGGCAAGACTAGCAAGTCCGTCGCACAACGCGCGCCTATGCGTTGGGTGATGTCGTGCAAAACCGCACCGCTCAGCGAGGTCAAGAGCGCAATACGGCGCGGTAGGTACGGTAGGCGGCGTTTATGCTCGTTAGAAAATAAACCCTCCGCAGCCAGCTTGCCGCGGCGTTGTTCTAATAGTTTCAGCAACGCGCCCTCGCCTGCAGCCTCTAAATCCGTTATCTGCAGTTGGTAGCGAGAGTGTTGCGAGTAAGTCGTCAGGGCTCCAGTAGCGATAACCTCTAGACCTTCTTCGACGCGATGGCGCAAGTTACGCACCCTGCCGCTCCAACAGACCGCGCCCAAAACCGCGTGCTCGTCCTTGAGCGAAAAGTAAATATGTCCCCTC
>JABABG010000095.1 GCA_014238315.1 Alphaproteobacteria bacterium | reverse complement strand
GTCGATGCGGCGTATCAGCTCTACTCCGCATAGTATGTTTCCCCACTGATCTGAGCCGCCTATTTGTAGAGCGCATCCTTCGCGCCGATGTAGCTGTAGAAAGTCGAACGCTTGCAAGACCATGTAGTTGAACTCTAGGAAGCTCAGCGGCTTGTCTGCCTCGAGCCTCGTTCGCACCGAGTCGAGCTTTACCATGCGATTTACGGAGAAATGCTTTCCGTATTCGCGCAAAAAATCGAGCCACTTGATCTCGTTTAGCCACTCTAGGTTGTCGGCAAATCTAGCCCCTTTGCTTCCTTTGAAGTCGAGGAATTTTTTAAATAGAGTTTCTAGGGGTTTTGCGTTTTCGCCAATTTTCTCGTCTTCGAGCATTGGTCGTTGCTTATTTTTGCCAGAGGGGTCGCCTACTCTTGTTGTCCCGCGCCCTATCAAGACGATCGGCTGATGTCCGGTATTTTGCAACCATCGCAGTAGCATTATCTGGGTTAGGGAGCCTACATGTAGGCAATCGGCGGTTGCATCGAAGCCGATGTATGCTCTGACGGCTTCTTTTTTGCACTCTTGTTGTTTGAGTAGCTTATCGAGTCCGTCAAAGTCGCTACAGTTATCCAAAAAGCCTCGCTCGTCTATCGTTTGCAAAAACTCTGAGCGAAACCTCGGCGTAGTCGCTACTTGCGGTGCGACCAGCTTGCCGTTATCGGCTTTCTTTCTTGGAGAATATACAGTTAGGTCTGATTCAACTTGTCCAATCGGCAAGTAACCCAAACCCACCTCAGCGCTAGCTTGACTCATTAGCTATGTCAGTCCTTTTGAAAGTAGCGTCCTTTAACAAATCATACCATTGTCAACATTTTTTTGCAAAGCAAAGTTTTTCTGCTTTGCGGTATCACAATCCTTCTGGTATTCCTAGCACTTCGATTTCCTCGCCCTTTCTTTTTGCTGGAGCGTTAGCGGGCTGCAGCGCGAGGCAGTTTGCGCGAGCGAGCGTTAGGGTGTGAGCGGATTCTTGGTCGTCGAAAACCTCGACTAGCCCCTCGACTATTTGCGCGCGCATATAGTGGCTACGCGCTCCGCCCTTGGCGAGATTGTTTTTCAGCCTATATCGAGCAGGTTCGAGCTGTTCTTTGATGTTGAGCATTTTCCGTAGCATCGGCTGCATAAAGACCATGGCACCGACGAAGACCGATGCGGGGTTGCCCGGCAGGACGAGGATTGGCACGCCTTGAGCCAAGGCGAAGCGCGTAGGTTTTCCAGGTCGCATTGCGAGCTCGCTAAACAGCTGTTCGATTCCGAGCTCTTTTATGACATTTCCGACCCAGTCGGCGTTACTTTTAGAGGCACCTCCGCTTACGACCAGCAAGTCTGCACCCTGCAGAGCGTCGGTGAAGGCTTTTTTCAGGGATGCGAGGCTGTCTTTGGCGAAGGGCACGATTCTGGCTTGCGCGCCGAGCTTTTCTACCAACAGAGCTAACATCAGACTATTTGCTGCGGCGATTTGTTTTTTGCCGCGCGCCTCACCTGGCTGTGCGAGCTCGTCGCCGCTGGCGACGATGCTCACGAGCGGTTTGCGCGAGACTTGCAACCATGCGTAGTTCATCGTCGCTGCGAGCGCGACATCGCGCAGGGATAGAAGTTTATTTTTTTTCAGCAAGGTTTCGCCTTGCGAGAAGTCGGCGCCCATCGCGCGAATGTACCTTCCGAGAACGGGAGCCTCTCGGATGGTCATGGTCGCATAGCGTTCAGAGTTATTATTTTCTCCCCTATTATTTTCCCCGTTGTTATTTTCGCTATCGCATAGCTCGTCTATGACTATAGCGTCAGCGAGTTCTGGCAACGCCGCGCCGGTGAATATTTGCACGGCTTCGTTTTTCCGCTCTGCGCAAAGTTGAGGGACTTCTTCGGCACCCGCGCGGCTCTGCCCGATCACGCGTAGCCTTGCGCCTTTCGAGGCTTCTGCGGCTCGCACGGCGAATCCGTCCATAGCGGATATCCGTTGCGGTGGATGCGCGAGCAAGGCTTTCAGGTCGCGCGCTAGCACCCTGCCTGAGCACTGAGCTATCGGCAAAACCTCCTCGCCGCTGAGGCTTTGACAGTGCGAGAGCATCAGGTCTAGAGCTTGCTCTGGTAGCGTTGCAGGCATCGAGGTTTTTTATGGGTATATTTTCAATCGAGGTTCCACGAGCCTGAAGCCCCGCCAGATTTTTCGAGCAACCTTATATCGGTTATTCGCATAGCGCGATCGACCGACTTTAGCATGTCATATACGGTCAAGCCAGCTACGGCAACGGCGGTGAGTGCTTCCATCTCGACCCCGGTCTGCGCGAAGGTTCGACAGCGCGCCTCGATGGTAACACTTGCCTTGCTCTCGTCTAGTTCGAGCGATAGGGCGACTTGACTGAGCGGCAGGCTATGGCATAGGGGGATTAGCTCGCTGGTGCGCTTGGCAGCCATTATGCCTGCCAGTTGCGCGGTTGCGAGGACGTTGCCTTTCTCGGCTTTTTTTTGAGCGAGCACCTCTACACCTTTAGCCGAGAGTCTAACGGTGGCTACGGCGCGTGCGTAGCGTGTGCTATGCTGCTTGCTGCCTACATCGACCATACGCGCGCCACCCGCGCCGTCGCTATGCGTCAGTACCCCAAGGTCGTGCGAACGGGGGTCGTGCGAACGGGGGTCGTGCGAGCGGGGGTCTTGCGAGCGGGGGTCGTGCGAGCTAGGGTCGTGCGAGCGGGGGTCGTGCGAACGGGGGTCGTGCGAACGGGGTTGCTTTGTCTTTTTGTCTTCGTCTGGCATCGCGGTAATATATTGTAAGTTTGTTATCGAGACATGTTTATTCGTTAGAGGTTATTTGCGTTAGAGGTTATTCGCGTCTTGCTAGGCTAACTAGTTAGCCTTACTAGCGCGCGAGGATGCTATCTGCTTGCTGCTGCTTGGAGTATGCGCCAAGGTTAGTTAGGCTACTTGGGTTAGGCTACTTGGGTTAGGCTACTTGGGTTAGGCTACTTGGGTTGGCTACTTGGCAGAAATTTTTTATCGTTTGTTGAGGGTCTTGCGCGCGCATTATCGCTTCTCCGATTAGGAACGCCAAGCTGCAATTTTCGGCTCTGGCCTTGATGAAGGGTAGCAAGTCTTCGGGCTTGCGCATTCCGCTTTCTGCGATGGCGATGCGCGATGCTGGCACTTGGGCGATGAGTTTTAGCGCCCGCGCGAGGTTTATTCCAAGGCTCTGCAGGTCGCGCGAGTTGACGCCTATCATATCTGCTTGCAGATGCTTTAGCACCCGCTCTAGCTCGTGCTCGTTGTGAACTTCGACCAGCACATCCATACCCAGCTCTAGAGCCGAGAGCTCTAGCTCTTGGGCTTGGTTGTCTTCGAGCAGGCGCATTATCAGAAGTATGCAGTCTGCGCCGAGCAGCCTAGATTCGTATACTTGCAGGTTATCTATGATGAAATCTTTGCGTAGCACTGGCAGTTTGCAAGCACTCCGAGCTTTTTCCAAGTCTCCCTCGCGCGCGCTGAACCATCGCGCGTCCGTCAGCACCGAGAGGCAAGTGGCATCGGCTTTCTCGGCTTGGGTTGCGAGGGTTGCAGGCGAGCTATCGCCGCCGCTATCACGGACTAGCGTTCCAGCCGATGGTGAGGCGCGCTTGCTTTCGCAAATTATGGCAGCCGCACAGGCGTTAGATTGCTTTGCCAAATGGTTTGTAGAGTGATTTTTAAGCGATGATTTTTTGAGTAGAGCTTGGCGAAAGCCTCGCGTTTTTTGCGCGAACTGCTCGGCGTCTTTGCGCAGAGCCACGCTACGCTCGCGCAAGAGCGCGCATTCTTCTAGCTTGCCAGCAACGATGCGAGCAAGTAGCGCGTTGCCATCAGCTGTGTTGTTTAGTTGCTTACTCAATTTTATTAGATTTTTTGCGAGCCCGCGAACGCTCGATATATTCTACGCTATTTTCTTGCTATCTGTTCAACGACTGTTAGTTATGGCTTTGACTTTTTTGAGCGTATTTTTGACCTCGCCCTTTTCGATAGCTTCTCTGGCGAGTCGAGCTCCTTCGAGCAAGGACTGCGTTTTTTGCGCGACCACCAATGCTGCAGCGGAGTTATATAGTATAGTCTCGAACAAGGCTTGCTCTGGCGAGTTTTCTTTGTTGTATTTATTATCGAAGACTTTGCTTATGGCTTTGGCATTATATTGAGCGTTGCCGCCGCGTATCAACTCCAAGTCTCTTTCTGGCAGTTGAGCGTCAGCGGGTAGCAACGCTCGTTTTTTGTGCATTGTCGCGGTCGTCTCGTCGGGGGTTTTGTCTCCTTGTATGATGGTAGCTTGCGACTCTCCGCATAGGGTCATTTCGTCGGCGCCGCCTGCGCCGTATACGACCCATGCTCTCTTGAATCCGAGCATATCGAGCGTCTCTGCGTATAGGCTTGCCACTCGCGTATCGCAGACACCGAACAAGCCGCTCTTCACTCCAGCCGGGTTGAGCAGGGGTCCCAACAGGTTGAAGATAGTACGGCTAGCTAGGGTTTTTCGCACTTTAGCAGCGTGCGCTATTGCGGGATGATGCCTTGGTGCGAACATGAAGCAGAAGTTTGTCTCGTCCAAGCATTGCTGTATGCGTTGGATGGGGCAGTTGATATCTACGCCTAAGGCTTCGAGGAGGTCGGCGGCACCGCATTTAGAGCTGACACCTCGATTTCCGTGCTTTGCGACAACTACCCCGCAGCTTGCTACAACTAGCGCGGTCGCGGAGGAGATGTTGAAGGTTCCGAGCCCGTCTCCGCCGGTTCCGACAACATCGATAGCCCCTTCGTTAGCCTTGATGGGATTTTGCATAGCTAGCCGTAAGGCGTCTGCGGCACCTGCTAGCTCGCATGCATGCTCGCGGCGCACGCGCAACGCGCTAAGAGCGGCTGCGAGCAAGATTTGCCTATCCTCCTGCCTATCCTCCTCACTATCCTTATCGCCGTTATAGCCATCATTGCTCGCCTTCTCGCCGAGCAGATTTGTGAAGAGACTAGCCATTTCTTCTCGCTGCAAGACTTGTCCTGCCAGCAACAACTCGATTTTTTCGCGCACTTCTGCCGCTTTTTCTACCACTCTAGGAGCCCTATTCTATTTGCTTTTATTTAATTTTTTGCCTTTTTTATTTTTTGCGCATTTCTTTTTTATTTTACACTTTTTTACCTCTTGTTCATACAAAAGGTAACGAAGTTATCGATCAAGCGCGAGCCGTGCTCGCAGGCGATGCTTTCAGGGTGGAACTGAACGCCGAAAAGGTCAAGCTCCTTGTGAGAAAGAGCCATCACGATAGGCTCGCACGGTTTTTCTAGCTCTTCGCTGTATGCGTCTATGTTCAGCTCTGACGGTAGAGATTCTGTCTCGACTATCAGCGAATGATACCTAGTCGCTTCGATGGTTTCTGGCAACCCTAGGAAGAGAGGATTCTTTTTATTACCATTTGCTTTGCTGCCATTTTGTTTATCCATTGGAGCGAGCTTAACTTGCGATGTTTTTCCGTGCATTAGTTTTTTTGCGCGCACGATCTTCCCGCCGCAACTTTGCGCGAGGCATTGCATTCCGAGGCAAACGCCGAGCAACGCGGGTGGTCGCTTTTCCTGCAATAGCGCGTCTATCAGTGCGAG
Organism: Alphaproteobacteria bacterium; assembly: GCA_014238315.1. Classification (GTDB taxonomy): domain Bacteria; phylum Pseudomonadota; class Alphaproteobacteria; order JABAAW01; family JABAAW01; genus JABAAW01. The sequence continues at coordinate 2,583 of JABABG010000095.1, read as the reverse complement.
CGATATTCCCGCCTCCTCTGGTCGCCCTGGTCCTGGCGATATTACTATACCGAGCGGTTTTAGCCCTAGTGCCATCTCTGTGCTTATCTTATCGTTGCGAACGACTTTTACGGCGTTTTGCAATGTGGCATCCTGCAATTTGGAGGCGCATAGTCTATCTGCCTTATTTTTGCTAGCGACACTACTAGCCATCGCCTGGTATAGGTTCCAAGTGAAGCTATCGTAGTTATCGAGTAGCAGGAACATCGTTACAATTTTTGGGGCTGTGCATTTTGCGCCTTTGCCTTTGGCGGTTATTCTTTATTTTCAGGCTGCGGATTTTACGCTCGTTTGGGTTATATATTTTTCGACGGCGGCTTTAAAGTCTACCAGATGTTGGCTGAACAAATGGTCAGCCTCCTCGACTGCGTGGAAGTCTACCCTTACAGCTTTATAGCGCGCGAGTGTTATCTGCATTTTCTTGATGTCTTCGTATGGTATCCGCTCGTCTTTTTTTCCGTGTATGATGAGTCCTTGCACGGGGCAGGGAGCGAAGAAGGTGAAATCGTATTGATTGACTGGCAGAGCTGCGGCGATGAAGCGAGAGATTTCGGGTCTTCGCATCAGCAGTTGCAGCGATATCCAGGCACCGAAAGACACGCCGCCGACCCAGCATTCGTTATTAGTTTCATCTCGGTTCTGCAGCCAGTCGAGCGCGGCGGCGGCATCGGCTATCTCACCTTCTCCGCCTTCGTACCTTCCGTCGCTGCGCCCTACGCCTCGGAAGTTTATGCGCAGGCAGGAGAATCCCTTACGAGCGAAGGCTCGGTATAGTGTGTATACCGACTTGCTATCCATAGTTCCACCATGCACGGTGTTGGGGTGTAGCAGCAACACGGCTGGTGCGTTGGGGGGGGCATTATGGAAGCGCCCTTCGAGCTTACCGCTCGGTCCGTTGAGTATTACATCCACAGCATCTAAGCTCCAGCCCTGGCGACTCCAGCCCTGGCAACACCAGCCCTGGCAACTCCAGCGTCTAGTAGCTCAGCACCTAGGCTTTTATATTTATGAGAAATATCGACCATCGCAAATACTCTAGCAGATTTTCTAGCAGATTCGGTCTATAAAAAGCATAAGTAAATGAGTTTCTCGGTAACAATTATGAGCAAGAATTGTAGCGAAAAGTTATCCCAAAGATTTTGCAGAGATTCTGTAGAGACTCTGTAGAGATTCTGTAGAGATTTTTGCAAAGAGATTTATATGGTATTTCCCGAACCTAGTTTTTACCTCGACCATAACGCGAGCGCGCCGTTACGCGCTGGCGTTCTCGCGCGCATGCAGGAGGTAGCGAGCAGCCCTGGCAACGCCTCGTCGGTGCATTCTTTCGGCAGGCGGGCGCGTTGCTATATCGACGCTGCGCGCGCGACCGTAGCTAGTGCCTTGGGTTGCGAGCCTGAGGGGGTGATTTTCACGAGCGGTGGTAGCGAGGCTAACGCGCTAATTTTACATGACAAGGTTTTACACGACAAGGTTTTGCACGACAAGGTTTTGCACGATAAGAGTTTGCCTAATAAAGATTATTTTTTTTGCTCTGCTATCGAGCACCCCTCGGTGCTTGAGCATCAAACTATCAAACTTTCTTCCAACCCTCCGTCCAACCACTCGCCCGATCGGTCACTCGACCAGCCGCCATCGCGCGAAGGTATCATTTCGGTTTTACCCTCTGGCATCGTCGATTGCCGAGCTTTAGAGCGGATGCTCGCCGCAGCGGGACGAGGCTCTAATGGACGAGGCTCTAATGGACGAGTTTCGGCGGGACGAGTCTCGCTGGTTTCGATTATGGCAGCGAACAACGAGACTGGTATTCTGCAACCGATAGAGGAGGTAGCCTCTATCTGCCGTGAGCATGGAGTAGCGTTGCATTGCGATGCGACGCAGGCGGTCGGTCGCATGGCGATATCTATGAGGGATTGGGGGGTCGATTTTCTGACCCTTTCTGCGCATAAGCTCGGTGGTCCGCAAGGCGTGGGGGCGTTGCTATGCGGCTCGCGTCCACTATCGCGCCCATCCTCGCACCGACTCTCGTCTTCCTCCATGCCTCGCTTGTCCGAGAGCGGTGTAATCAACCCCTTGCTACTCGGTGGCGGTCAGGAATCTGGCTTACGCGCTGGTACGGAGAATGTCGCTGGCATCGTGGGCTTTGCCTTCGCGCTACGAGCGGCTTGCGATGACCTAGCGCGCCTACAGGATATAGCCAAACTTCGAGACTCTTTCGAACAGCGTCTGCTTGCGCGCCTGCCGCATACCAAGATAGTAGGTTCTTCCGTTGAGCGTCTAGCTAATACCAGCTGCCTTATCCACCCTCGTTTTTCTGCGGAGGTATTGTTGATGCGCTGTGATTTATCTGGGGTTGCGATTTCGTCTGGCTCTGCTTGCTCTTCTGGCAAGGTCTCGCCGAGCCATGTTTTGTTGGCGATGGGCTACGACGAGCCTACTTGCCGCAGAGCCGTCAGGGTCTCGATGGGCTCGGACACAAAGTCGGAGGGGTTGGAGTTATTGCTAGAACTACTCAGTGCCGATGATTTTGCCGATGATTTTGCCGAT
>JABABG010000069.1 GCA_014238315.1 Alphaproteobacteria bacterium | reverse complement strand
CCAGAAGATAAAGCCAGAAGATAAAGCCAAAAGGTAAAGCCATGAGCCAAGAAGAAAAAATATCAGAAGAAAAAGAACAAAAACTCGCGCCCGAAGATGCAACGGATAGCTCGCGAGAAAGCCAGCCCGAACAAGCTCTGCAAGGACCAGTCGTACGGCTTAGACGCTTTAGCCACCGCCGTAGCTGCCCGTTCTCAAACGAAGACGCGCCGAAAATCGATTACAAAGATGTTCCCCTATTGCAACGCTTCGTATCCGAAAGAGGTAAAATGATACCCGCGCGCCTATCAAATGTCTCGCGTAAAAAACAGCGCGAACTCGCTCAAGCCATAAAGCGAGCAAGATACCTCGCCCTCCTGCCATACATCGCTCGTTGAGAAAACGCTGAATGCAGGTGATACTACTAGAGAGAGTCGAAAAGCTCGGCGTGCCAGGCGCTATCGTCGACGTAAAGCGCGGATACGCCAGAAACTGGTTGCTACCGCAAGGAAAAGCGCTCATCGCAACTAAAGAAAATATAAAAACCGCTGAAAAAGAAAAACAGCAAATACTCGCTCGCGATAGTGCCAAAAAAGCCGAAGCCGAAACAGTCAAACAAGCGCTAGGCACTAGTCGAGTATTCCTCATTCGAGCCGCCGGAGAAAGCGGGCAACTATACGGCTCCGTCAGAGACGCAGACATCGCGCAAGCTATCGAACAACAAGTCAAAATACTCGTCAACAAAAAATTCGTCGTCCTGCAACAGCCCATCAGAACGCTCGGTATCAGTCCCGTCAAGCTCGCTCTACACCCGCAGGTCGATATTCGAATCGAGGTCAATGTCGCGCAAAGCGAAGACGAGGCAAAAACTCAAGCCATAAAACACGACCGCGAAATCGCAAAGCAAAAAGCCGAAGAAAAAAATAAAAGCCTCAAGCCAAGCCGTAGCGATAGCGCAAAACGAAAAGACGCAGAGGTGAAAGACTCTGGCGCGGAAGGCACAGAAGTGAAAGGCGCAGAAGTGAAAGGTGCGGAGGCGGAAGGCGCAGAAGTGAAAGGCGCAGAGGCGGAAGGCGCGGGGCAAAGTGAAAGCTCTGAAAAGAGCGGTGGCGAAGTAGCGTAAAAGCAAGCCTCCGAATAACTCGTCTATATTAATATTAATAAAATCAAATAGAGGAATCGAGTCGTGACAGAATGGGCTACTATTCTCTCACCTTTCATGATATACATTTTCGCCACTCTGACACCAGGTCCTGCTAATATAACAATAATGCAAGTGGCGTTAGAACAAGGTAGAAAAAACGCTATAGCATGCGCCATCGGAGTTGTAGTCGGGTCTATCTCTTGGGCTATAGTAACATTATCTGGAATAAGCCAGATCATCTACAGGTTCCCTAATCTAATAAAAACCTTGGGCTGGGTGGGTAGTACCTACATGCTATGGTTAGGATATAGCAATATACGAAAATCGTTCTACGCAAATATTAACCCTAATCGGCAAAACCATTTACATAAAATAATAACTGTAAGAAAAAATTTTCTGAGAGGAGTGCTAATCCATCTAACAAATGTTAAAGCGTTTCTAGTATGGACTGCAATACTCTTGGCAGCGTTAGACGGGCAAGCAAAACTTCTGCTGCCACCTTATCTAATCGTATTGGGATGTGGGGTTATCGGGGTTATTGTCTTTTGTGGGTACGCAGTTCTATTCTCACACGATAAATCCACAGAAATATATCGACAAGCTAGCAAAACTATATATTTAATTATAGGGCTCGCGTTTATCGTCGCCTCAATACAGATATTCATGGTTACCATGAATGGCTGAGTGTGGTTTTCCCATATCTCATTTATTCGTAGAAACTAATCCTCGTCGCTAGACCTTATCCGTAAAGTTCGTAAAGTCCGTAAAGCCCAAGCATAAATATATGCCAGAATATAAAATCGAATCTAAGCCAGAAAATAAAGGACAAAATGTAGGGCAAAACTCGTTGCCGCAATCGATAGACGAAATAAGGCGAGCGTTATACCTGGAAAAACGAACTGCTCTCCAAGACCGTATAGTGCTCGCGGCAAGCCTAGGGCTCGCCTCAGAAAATACGTCGGTGAAAATATGGAAGCAGCTGAAAGCTATGAAAGAACCGCAATTCCCTCTCAAAGGCAGAGACTTGCTGGGAATCGAAAAAGTGCAACAAGGACCAGAGCTCGGAAGGTTGATCGAAAAAGTCGAGCGTTGGTGGATAGATAGAAACTTCGTAGACTCGCGCGAAAAATGTATAGAGCAAGCTAAAAAAATACTCGAAAATGTAAATCGCAATGTAAATCGAAATGTAAATCGAAATGTAAATCTCAAGGGATAAGCATGGTTGTAAATAATATGCTCGAATGCCCATTTCGGAGCGATGGCGCTAGAGTCAAAAACGAATGGCTAGACCAAAATGGACACATGAATGTCGCGTTCTACATCGCAAGCGCGTCAGACGCATCGTTCGAGCTAATTAAACAGCTCGGCATCGACGATAAATATCGCGCGCAACAAAAAGCCTCCTTCTTCACCCTGGAGACGCAGATACGATACCTCCAAGAAGTAAAAGAAAACGCAAACCTATCATTCCAGGCGCGAATCATAGACGCTAACGGGAAGCTCTTCCACTCAATATGGCTACATTATGCAAAAGAACACAACGCGCCAGAATACCTCGCGGCAACATCGGAGTGGCTCTACGCGTACGTAGACCTCGAAAATCGAAAGGTCGTGCCATACCCAGAGCATATCGCACATAAAATTAACGCAAATAAAGCCCTTTGTAGCAAGCTAAAGCCAGTAGCTAGGCAAGGCGAGGCTCTGCGACTTAAACAAAAGTAATCTATCTATATCAACTGGCAGAACCCTGCTCGCTGAAAACCTCTATAAACGGCGTTAGAGTCTGTTCCGTTATCGGATACTTATCGCGAGGCTCGCCTGGAAAGGCGCAACGGCGCAAGTCGCTAGACATCTTGCCAGGGTCGAGGCAGTGTACTCGAAGGCGAGCGCTGGTAGTACCCCTGGTAGTACCCCCGCTGGCAGGATGGATGGCAGGATGGATGGCAGGATGGATGGCAGGACCGCTTGCGGCATGCTCGTGCGCGTAGCTAGCAAGCATCGTCTCGAACGCAGCCTTCGAGGCTCCATAGCCTCCCCAAAAAGCAGCGCCTCGGTGAGCCTTACAAGTAACCCCCACAACGATACCACCGCAAGAACTCTCGCTTCTCAACAAAAGACCGTGCAAGCCGCAAAGCAAACGTTGGTTCGCCAATACATTAACCATAAATAAGTCTTGCCATAAACTAGCATCGCCATGCTCAAGCGGCGACAAAACACCCAAGTGCGCCGCGTTTAGAATCACCCCGTCGAGCGAAGAAAAACGCTCGTCTATCGTAGCCCCTAAGCTATCTATTTGCTCGCCGTTGCGCAAATCCATGACTACCAAAGCCGGACGCAAAAAACCCGCATCGACTATCTCGTCCGATAGCTCAGCCAAAGCTCCCTCCGTTCGTGCCGTCAGGATTAAACGATAGCCCAGACGCGCAAAACGCAAAGACAAGGCGCGACCCAGACCCCGAGACGCGCCAGTTATCAGTAGCCGAAACTCAGCCTTAGGCATCCGTATATTGCCAAAAGTCTATTGCCAAGAGTCTACTGCCAAGAGTCTACTGCCAAGAGTCTACTGCCAAGAGTCTATTGCCATAAATTTATAACCATAAATTCACAGCCAGTAATTTATTAGTATGTTGGTAAAACTGCTAGCTATGCGAAAGTAAGCTCAACTGCTCGTAGGCAGCCTTGCCGAACTCCTCGTCTACCAACGCGACCGGGTAATTGCCGCTAAAGCAAGCACTGCACCAGCCACTATCAGACGCCAGCGAAGAGCTGGCTGCAGAACCCGAAGCGCAAGGCGCCCCGTTCAAAGCGCGGAACAAGCCGCGCGCCGATAAAAAGCCTAGGCTGTCGCACTTTATACGAGTCGCTATCTGCTCGACCGTCATATAGGAGGCTAAAAGCTCCTCGCGCTCAGGCGTATCAACGCCATAGTAGCAAGGGTCTGTGATCGGAGGGGAGGCTATACGCATGTGAACCTCGACCGCGCCAGCCTGACGCACTAGCTCGATTATCTTGCTCGAAGTCGTACCTCGCACTAGCGAATCGTCTATCAGCAGCACCCGTTTGCCTCGCAGTAGCGCTGAATCCGCGTTATGCTTCAACCTGACGCCAAAGTGACGGATGTCCTGCTGCGGTTCGATAAAAGTACGACCTACATAGTGGTTGCGGATAATCGCAAAGTCGAGCGGAAGTTGCAAACGCTCCGCAAAGCCCAAGGCAGCCGCTACCCCAGAGTCGGGGACCGGAACGACTACATCGAATAAAGAGCGCGTGTCCGCAGAGGCTGCCAAAGATTCCTCCGCTAGCTCCGCACCTATACGCTTGCGCACCTGATAGATCGAGGTAAGGCTAGAGCTAATCTCGGCTACCTTTGCCCCGCCTGCCTCTGCCTCAGCTACCTTTGCCCCGCCCGCCTGGACTAAAGAGTCGGGGCGCGAGAAATATATACGCTCGAATACGCAAGAGTGGCGCGGCGCCGGCGCGGAAAAACGAAACGAGCTGATGCTCAAGTCTTCGCGCAGTACTTGCCGAGAAAATCTATCCTCGCCATCGCCCTCGCCATCGCCCTCGCCATCGCCCTCGCCATCGCCCTCGCCATCGCCATCGCTCGTAGAGCCGTTGCCCGTCAAGCCGTTGCTAGTAGAGTGGCTAGCACTAGCGCTTAGCTCCTCGTTGCTATCGAGGTTTTG
>JABABG010000091.1 GCA_014238315.1 Alphaproteobacteria bacterium | reverse complement strand
TTGTAGTAGAAAACTTGTAGTAGAAAACTTGCAACCGCGTCGTAAGTCGTGGCTCTGCTACTCTGCTAGCTTGTAGCCATCTCGCTCGCTAGCCTAGCCGATGGCAGGGTCATCGGTCCCTGCGCCTTGCCCTGAACAAACTGCTGGATATAACGATCCTTGCTGCTAGACATCTCGCGCTTGCTACCCTGCCAGACTATCCGACCGCCAAAAAGCAACGCCGCCCTATCCGCCGTCTTGTAGACGCTGCCGACATCGTGCGTAATCGTTATCGCCGTCGCTCCCAAAGCCTTCGTGCAGTTTACTATCAAATCGTTGATCAAGTCGGTCGTGATCGGGTCTAGACCGCTGGTCGGCTCGTCAAAAAATAAAATCTCCGGCTCACAGGCAATCGTGCGCGCGATCGATACTCGCTTGCGCATGCCGCCAGAAAGCTCGCTCGGCGAAAGCTGGCTAACGCTCGCCTGCAGCTCAACCGCGTCAAGACAACGCAAAGCCTGCGCGTGCGCCGTACGCTTGCTCATACCCCTCTGCAGCAGGCGAAAGGCAACATTCTGCCATACGTTAAGGCTGTCGAACAGAGCTCCGCCCTGAAAAACAATACCTATCTTCGAGCGTAGGTCATCGCGCTCCACGCTCATCTCCTCACCGTCGATCAGAATCTCGCCGCTATCGATAGCAAGCAAGCCAGATATACATTTCAGTAAAACAGACTTACCCTCGCCAGAACGACCGATTATCGCAAAAGACTCGCCGCGCTCTATGTCTAAGTCGATCGTCTGTAAAACCAGTTTCTCGTCAAACGACTTGCCTAGGTCGCGAACAGAAATCTTCGAGGGCGCGTCGCTCTGGGCGAATACGCCGCCAGCCGTAAGACCGCGCCTCTTCAAATATCGCCAGACGCCCATATAGTCGCAAAAATAAACTCAACGCGACTTTCAACGCGCAAAGAAAATCTCCGTCAAAAAGTAGTTGAAAACTAGTATCGCTATCGACGAGCTGACAACCGCGTTCGTCGTCGCTCGACCTACGCCCTGCGCGCCGCCGCTCGCAAAAAAGCCGTTGTAGCAACTCAATAGCGTTATCAAAATGCCAAACACAAATGCCTTGCATACTCCAGACATAAAGCCGATTAGGTCAAACGCTGAACGAACATACTGCAGAAATAGCTCGCCGTTGAAGCCTAGCTTGTAGGTCGCAATAACCGTACCCCCTAAAACGCCCAACGAATCGCCAACTATGACTAGCAACGGTAAGCAGATCGCCCCCGCTAAAAGACGCGGGACTATCAGATACTTATACGGGTGCGCAGACAAGGTCTCCAGCGCGTCTATCTGCTCGCTAACACGCATCGTCGCAAGCTCGGCTGCCATCGCTCCGCCTACCCGACCCGCTACCATCAAACCGCTCAAAACCGGTCCAAGCTCCCGCGTTATCGCTAGCACAACTAGCTCTGGGATAGCCCTATTCGCAAACGCTCCGTCAAAGCCCGCGTAGCTCTGCAGGACCAGTACCATGCCAGAAAAAGTAACCGTCAATGCTATCACCGGCAACGAGTAGTAGCCAGTTTCTAAAAGCTGTCTGAATAGCTGGTCCCAGTAGATAGGCGGACGGAAAATATGCGAAAAACTGCGCGCGCCAAAAGAAGTTATCTTGCCTAGCGTCTCTAAAAAGCCCAACAAGCCGCGTCCTGCAACGCCAAAAGGAAGTAGCAGCAAGGATAGCAAGCCCATCGCTAGTCGCCCCAAGCGCGAGCCATCGCTAGAGCCCTGAGACAAAAACTTGGAGGGGCGCAAAAACTTGGGGCGCAAGAACTTGGGGCGCAAAAACCCAAAGAACAAGGACTTGGGGCGCAAGGACTTGGGGCGCAAGAACTTGGGACGCAAGAATGTAAAGTTCGACCTCGTCAAGTTATGCTTTCAAACCTCATATATCTAGTTCTGCAAAATCGGCTATTCTAAAAGCGCGTCTAACTCGCAACAGCCGCTGGCAGCAGACCAATAACCTCATGCCGAGCCCGTCTGCTACTAGTCATGCGCGTAAGGACGCGGTAGTTCAAGTCGCCAGACCATTCGGCAAGCTGCTCGCAACTGATGCTCCTAACAACAGAAGAGCTGGCACCAGAAGAGCTGGCAACAGAAGAGCTGGCACCAGAAGAGCTGCTAGAACAATCCTCCGTGCCCAGTAAAGTTACCATGCCCCCTAAGTGCTTCTCGCTAAGGCTCGCTCGGCTAGCCGCAACCGATAAAGGCAAGGACGCAGCGAAAGCCGTGAAGTCTAACGCCAGTAAGTCCATCGACACCCGACCCAAAACTCTGAGATATTTACCCCCGTACAAAGCCATCATACTACCTGCCAGACTACCTGCCATACTACCTTGAGCAGAGCCACCTGCTACTCGCGTAACTACAAAAGGGTAGCCGTCTCCGTAGCCAAATGCAACCACCGCAACCAAAGTCTCGCGCTCTGCCAGCCAGCCTTGACCATAGCCAACACTCTCGCCCGCGTCAATCTTGCGAAGCTGGACGATCGGCGCCGATACATGCACAACCAGACGAAGCCTATCCGCAAGACGCGCAAAACCGCTATCGCAAGAGGGGCACGAAGAGGGGCGCGAAGAGGGGCGCGAAGAGGGGCGCGAAGAGGGGCGCGAA
>JABABG010000089.1 GCA_014238315.1 Alphaproteobacteria bacterium | reverse complement strand
TTCTTCGACCTTGGCAAAGCGCGTGTCGCTGTCCGGTAGGTGCTTGCGGATGAAGCGGCGGTAGAGGCCGTTCGGGAGCAGGCGCAGGATGCGGAAGCCCCAAGTGAGCGGGTGCGGCATTAAACGCTCGAAGCTCCAGTCGGCTAGGTGTTCCGAGAAACGCTCGGCGCATACCTGCGGGTTCGAGGCTATCGAGGCAAGAGAATCTATCTCGCCTATCATGTCCTCCTCAAACAAGCCCGGCGTATAGAGCATTAGTCGCACGCCTCGCCGTTCCAACGAAAAGCGCATGGATTCGCATAAGGTCTCTAAGCTAGAGAAAGCAGCACCATGGCTTGCAAAGCCAGGCAGCCCGCGATAGCCCAAGTAAGAGTTCAAAATGCCGATCATACCTACTCGACGCTCGACGAAATACGGGACGATAGCCTCAACCGCGCGCACGGTGTCTAACAACACGGCACTAATCGCCCGCTCTACTTGCGCAGTCGAAAAGGTCTCCTCGTCTAACTTCGGCGGTGGGTTGTGGCAAAATAGCGCGTGCGTGATTGGACCTATTTGCTGCTCGATCGCCTGAACGCATTCCATCGCTTGCGTAGGCTTAGAAAGCTCGATCAGCGAGGGCATGATGTTGCCCTCTAGACCGCGCGCGCGCGTGGCTAAACGTTCTAGCTCTTTACGGTCAGTGCCCGTCGCAACAACAGTCCAGCCTTGCAACGCTAGCTCTAAAGACAAGTAGTAGCCAACGCCATTATCCGCGCCAGTAAGCCAAGCTATGTTCATGCTAATACACCCATACTAAAGTTATGGCTCAAATGTCTAGCAAGCCTGCGCGTAGGGCATTTTTTTCGATGAAATGCCGTCGAGGCTCGACCTTCTCGCCCATCAGGGTTTCGAAAAGATCACTGGCTTTTGAGGAATCATCGATCGTAACCCTAACTAATGTTCGCGTCTCTGGATTTAGGGTCGTATCCCATAGCTGATCAGGGTTCATCTCGCCCAAACCCTTATAGCGTTGCAAGAGCAAGCCGTTGCGTCCAGCTTCCAGCACCGCCGCCGCCAACTGCGAAGGTAGGGCTATATTAGTCGTTTGCTCGCCAACCGCATTATCGCCAACCCCAGTATTGCCAGACTCAGTATTGCCAGACTCAGTATTGCCAACCTCAGTATTACCAGTCCCATTATAGCTATTTTTGCCCCCCTTGCTGAAATTCACGCCGCCACCGCTAAAGAAACCTAGAAAATCCTTATGGGCAAGATGCAAGGCGCGTGCTTGCGAGCTCTGCAATAGAACCTCGTCTAGCTCAAAGCTGCGCTCGACGCCGTTTGTCCGCTGCCTGTAGCTCAGCTTGTCTAGCTCGCCTTGCCATTCGCCCTCGAAGCTATTATCTTGCAACCGCGCGAGGAGCTTCGTAGCAGTAGCCTCCTTCGCTTGTTCGTCCGTCAACAACTCGATGTTCAGCGCGCCGCACAAGGCTGCCTGCTCGAAAAAATATGCCGTGCTCGTGTCTTGCGAGATAGATAAGAGTTGCTCGCGCCAAGCTAACGCCTGCTCGGTTATCTCGCGCAGGCGCGCGCCAGTGTGAATCTTATCGCCACAGCGCAGACGACCAACGCGCGAGCCCTCATCGAGCAACAATTTTTCGAGCGCGGTTTCGTCCTTAACATATCGTCCTTTGTCTCGTCCTTGCTTTTGTCCTTTTTTGGCTACTCGGTATAGCGGCGGTTGCGCGATGTATAGCTTCCCGCCTTCCACCAACTGAGGCATATGGCGGAAAAAAAAGGTCAATAGCAACGTGCGTATGTGGCTGCCATCGACGTCCGCGTCCGTCATTATGATGATCTTGTGGTAGCGCAGTTTGTCCGCGCCGTTCGCGCCATTCTTAACGCCATTATTAGTGCTAGCCTTATCGCCATCGCTAGCATTGGCTGTCTCTGTCGACGCGTCTATCGCCTCACCAGTAAACTTGCCGTTGCTAGCTTCTTCCGTTTTACCTTTATCCGCTGGCTCAATGTCGATGCCGATGCCGAGCGCGGTTATCATAGTGCCAATTTCTAGCGAAGAGAGAATCTTGTCCTTACGCACGCGCTCGACGTTCAGGATTTTGCCGCGCAGTGGGAGGATCGCTTGGAAACGGCGGTCGCGCGCTTGCTTCGCGCTGCCGCCAGCAGAATCGCCCTCGACCAGAAAAATTTCACTCTTGCTAGGGTCCTTGTCCTGGCAGTCGGCGAGCTTGCCAGGCAGGTTCGATACCTCAAGCGAGTTCTTACGCCTCGTGAGCTCGCGTGCCTTACGCGCCGCCTCGCGCGCGCGGGTCGCGTCCAATACTTTGCCCAATATTATTTTGCGCTCGCGTGGATGCTCCTCAAACCATTTCTCAAGACCGTTGCCGAGCACGCTCTCGACCGCAGAGCGTGCTTGCGGCGAGACTAGCTTGTCCTTAGTCTGGCTGGAAAACTTGGGGTCTGCCATGCGTAGAGACAAGACCGCCGTCAAGCCCTCGCGCGCGTCATCGCCGCTCGGGGCGAGCTGCTCGCGTTTCGTGCTAGGCATGCTCGAAAGAAAGGCTTGGACCTGCCTCGTCAAAGCCGCGCGGAAGCCCATAAGGTGCGTACCGCCATCGCGTTGCGGAATCGTGTTCGTAAAGCACAGCATCGTCTCGTGGTAGCTGCTATTCCATTGGAGCGCGCAGTCGATCGTTATCTTACCTTGCTCGTTATCGTCTAGCTCGCCAGAGATCGTTAGCGTTGGGGCGAGTGCCGTTCGCGCGCGGTCAAGCCAGCTAACGTAGGCACTCAAGCCGTTAGAAGCCTTACTCTTCTTGCTCCTAGTTTGCTTAACCACCTGCT
>JABABG010000087.1 GCA_014238315.1 Alphaproteobacteria bacterium | reverse complement strand
ACGAGGCGGCAGGATTAGCAGATAGAGCTAGTGGAACTAACGAGGCGGCAGGATTAGCAGATAGAGCTAGTGGAACTAACGAGGCGGCAGGATTAGTAGATAGAGCTAGTGGAACCAACGAGGCGGTAGGATTAGCAGATGTAGCAGGGCGGATTGGCAGAGCAGGTGCGGTGAAGGCAGTGGAGATGGGCTCTAAAAAGAGAGTCGAAGAGAGAGCTGAGGGGGTTGCCATGAGAGAGGTTGTTGAAATTGTTTCGGACTCTCTGTCTGCGTTCGAAAGCACGCTCGCAAAATCTATTTCGGTCAAGGGTCTGGGAGTTCATTCTGGTAGGGCGGTATCCGTATCCCTGCACCCCTTGGACGAGGGTTGCGGCGTCTTGTTGCGCCGTGTCGATTTGAAAAATGGGCATCGCGATATTTCAGTGCGCTACGACCGAGTCGAGCAGAGGAGGCTATGCACCAAGGTAGTAAACGAGGTTGGCTCGGAAGTGTCGATGGTCGAACACCTTATGTGCGCGCTCTACATAGCACAAATAGACAACATACTGGTCGAGCTAGACGCGAGCGAGCTACCGATCCTAGATGGCAGTGCCGAAGAATGGCTTACGCTAATCGACGAGGCTGGACTCAAGAGGCAGAAGCGCGCTCGGCGATATTTACAGGTTCAGCGTAGCGTCGAGTCGCGCGAGGGAGATCGCTTTTGCCGAATCTCTCCGAATCCTCACCCCTCGCTATCTGTGAATTTTACGATAGATTTCCCGAACAAAAACGTCGGCCAGCAGAGGTTGCAGCTAGACAGCGAGCAGCATAGCGATTGGCGAGCTAGTATCGCTTCTGCGCGTACATTCGCCTTCAGGGAAGATATAGAAAAACTGCGCGAGCAAAACTTTGCGCTTGGTGGATCGTTGGATAATGCGCTAGTCGTCGATGAGAATGGCGTTGTAAATCCCGAAGGTTTGCGTTTCAAGGACGAGCTCGTACGTCATAAAATACTCGACCTTTGCGGCGACCTTTACCTCGCCGGCATGCCGATACTGGGTTCTATAACAGCCAACAAGTCGGGGCATAGGCTCAACAATCGCTTGCTACAAACTCTCTTCAAGGGCGAGGGCGAGGGCGAGTTGGCTAATACTAACTCTAGAGCTTGGCGCGAGGTGCGTGTTAAGGCAGTGGATATAGTCAGCACTATGGGCGGCGGTCGATCCGCTGGCTGTGAGCAGCATAGCCAGCCTAGGAGTGGTCCTAGAAGCGGTACTGGGAGTGATGACGGGGTGGTGCATCGCACTCTATAGAGAAGGGAGAAGGGAGGAGCTTAAAGGGAGCTCAGCCCATGCTTCTGATGAGGCTATCTGACGAGCGGCTTACGAGGGCGAGAGGAAGAGGGAGAGCGAGCGAGAGCGGTTCGGAGGAGGGGGGGCTGTTGTGGGGGCGGGCACTTGTTGTTCTTTGCCTTTTATTAGCGAGCGGCTTTTGTCGCGTCCTTTTGTAAATGCGTACTTTTGTCGCGTCTTTTTGTAAATGTGTGCTTTTGTAAATGCGGCTGGGGAGACTCGAACTCCCATGCTGTTACCAGCGGCAGATTTTGCATCCTACCATGGCTTTCGCCACCTGCACCGAGCACGCATGCAACAGCGCAGTTTGAAGGCTGGACTTTCCCTTCACCGTAAGCAATCGACCTCCAGAGGTCGCAACAGCGGTGCTACGCTGTGACCAGCTATAAGCAACCGCTACCTCTACTTGCTATTAGGCGAGCGCCGTCAAGTCTCTACACCTTCCCTAGTTTCTGCTTGTTGGCTGTGCTTTTTGCGACAAGGCATTTCGCCTCGGTTTTCGCATCCAGCCTTCACCTTCGCATCGATCTAGGGCTTGGCACGGGATTGGCATCGCAGACGAATACTACTCGCCGCGAGAAGCTTTCCCCGTTTTTGACGCTTGCACCGCACGCCGTTTCCGACATGGGGACCCAAAAAAACCACATCGATTATGCTAATGTATGCACAAAGATATGGCATCGCGAGTCTGCTGCGTCTACCGATTCCGCCACAGCCGCAACCGCAACTACGACTACTAGCATAGAGGCTTGCTTATTGCAAGGAGGATTGGACTTGAGGATTTATCTCTTGCAGGATTTATCTCTTGCAGGATTTATCTCTTGCAGGATTTATCTCTTGCAGGATTTATCTCTTGCAGGATTTATCTATTGGAGGACTTGTCTCGTGCAGGACTTGTGCTTTATGGTAGAAATTGCTCAAGAGTAAATTTTGTAGATTAGGCTTTGCATGCTATTTATCTAGAGCGTGAACATCTACCTTCCCATTGCAGAGATTTCGGTCAATATTTTTGTATTGCTAGGCTTGGGTCTAGGGGTGGGTGTTTTGTCTGGTATTTTTGGAGTCGGCGGCGGTTTCCTGATGACGCCGATGCTGATTTTTTTAGGCATCCCGCCGGCGATAGCGGTTGGCACCGAGGCGAACCAGATACTAGCTTCTTCGACCTCTGGCGTGCTCGGTCATTGGCGTCGAGGCGGGGTCGACATCAAGATGGGCTCTCTGCTGATGGCTGGCGGTTTGTTCGGCTCTAGTCTAGGCGTTTTATTTTTCACCCTTTTGAAGAACATCGGTCAGATAGATTTTTTCATTAGGGTTGTCTATGTTTTGCTACTTTTTTCTGTTTCCTCGATGATGCTAGCGGAGGGCTACATCGAGTATCGTCGAGGGCGTCTGTTGTCGAAAGCTGGCACAAGCGCGCCGCGTCCGAAGAAGAAGAAACGGCGCAACTGGACCAAACTGCTACCTTTCAAGACGCGCTTTCGCACATCTCGCCTCTACATAAGCGCATTGCTACCCCTTGCTATCGGTAGCGTAGTCGGAGTGCTCGCCGCGATGCTTGGCATCGGTGGAGGCTTTGTCATGATACCCGCGATGATATATATTTTGCGTATGCCGCCGCACACGGTAACCGGCACCTCTCTATTTCAGATTATTTTCGTTACCGCGAACGCAACTTTCCTACAAGCCGGCATCAACCATGCCGTAGACATCGTCTTGGCTTTACTTCTTGTGTTAGGTGGGGTTGTCGGAGCACAGCTAGGGGTTAGATGGGGCAGTCGTATAGACGCGGTTCAGTTTCGCTTGCTACTGGCGCTAATCGTTTTGAGCGTCTGCTTTGGACTGCTTTGGGAGCTGGTCGTTTCGCCGAACGAGCTTTTCTCCATCACCGGGATGCGTTAATGAATAAAATCTCTCCAGCCTTTCCAGCTTTTCCAGCCTCTCCGACCGTTGCTTCGCGTAGCTTTCGCCGAGTATCGAAGCCGTTTTTCTGCTTAGCCTTACTGCTACTTTTATCTATCTACTTGCTACCGATGCGTCTATTGGCAGAGGAGCGCATCGTAGTCGACCTCGCGCGTTACGATGTTCCAATCTCGACTGGCTTTTCTGGTGCCGAGCTTTTGCTATTCGGCGCGAGCCCTGGCGAGGGAGATATTCTCATCAAGGTGAGCGGTCCAGCGCAGAACTATCTAGTTATGCGTAAGCAGCGTTTTGCCGGCTTATGGATGAGCGGCGAGCGGGTTAGGGTGCTAGGCGCGCCGGCTTTTTTCCATGTTCTCTCCTCTGGTAGAAACGGCGACAACTGGCTTTCTTCTTTCGAGAGTAGCAGGATGGATTTTTCTATCAAAGATTTGTATGTCGATATAGTCGGGGCTGACGGGCAACTTGGCTCTTCTGCCGAGCGGCAGCAATTCCGCGATGCCTTCGTGCGTAGCCAGAGAGATTTGCTACTATACGGCGAGAGTCGGAACAGCATCGAGCGTCTCGGCAACAACCTTTTTCGCGCAAACCTATCGTTGCCGGCGGGGCTACCAACCGGCACCTACATAGTTGAGACATTTCTAGTCAATGAGGGAAAGCTGTTGAGCGCGCAATCGACCCCTCTATTCGTGCGCAGGTCTGGCAGTGCTGCCTTGGTCTTCGATTTTGCCGAGCGATATAGCTTCCTCTACGGCTTGTGCGCGGTGCTACTAGCGCTCGCTGCTGGCTTCCTTGCTAATCGTCTCTTCGTCTGGCGCTGAGCGAGCTTGTTGCCCTTGTTGCCCTTGTTGCCATTTTGCTCATTTTGCTCATTGGAGTTTTTTTATTCACCCGACTTTTTACGAAGAGCCTCGTAGGTTGCGAGAATTTCATCAGCCGCCCGCACGCTAGGTCTAGAACTGCTGCTACCTCGCGCGTTGCTTTTTTTGCGAGGAAACATTCTCGCGAGCTCCTTCGAGAGGGCTACTCCCTCATGGTGGGAGTCGCCAGAGCCCATCCCGGTACCTAATAGTTTATCAGCCTGCTCGGCGAGCAAGTCAGCGCGCGCTCGGCTTTGAATGAACTCTTGTACGACCAACCTATCTGCTAGCAGGTTGACCAGACCGAAATAGCGTAGGTTATAGATAACCTTTGAGAGCAAGTATGTTATGCCAGAGACGCTATAGAATAGCGCGTGCGCTACATGGCGAATGGCTAGCTCTGCACCGATCGTCCCGCACGCCGCTAGGGCTACATTGCACGCGCAGATGGCGTCGTCCTTCTCTTCTGGTGCTAGCACGAGTTGTATCGGGGGGTCGTTCTCGCGCAACATCGGTCTTAGCAGAGGCAGCAGGCTTGCGAAGCTGGTTGCGATGAACCGCGGCTCGGGCTGTTGCTTTTTTCTACGCAGCTGGCATAGCTTGCGCGCGCTCTCTAGTAGCAGAGGCGCAAAACGGCGTACCTCCTTGCCTCGACTGCCGAAGAAAAGTCCTACTATTGGCTCGTTTTTGTCATACAGATGCTTGCGTCTGAACCTTGCACCATCGCCGCGTGGCTCTTGGTCGTCGAAGATGGGATGCCCGACATGGACTGCTCGTGCGGGGGCTGCACTTGCCTTGTTTTTTATTCTGCTTTTTATTTTGCTGGCGGCTATTTGGAAATAGCGCGGCTCGAAAGGGTAGAGGGTTAGAATTGCATCGTAGCAACGCACGAAACTTCGCGCTCGCCAAGCGCGCGAGAGCCAAACGGAGGGTGCTACATAATGTATCTTTATGGGTATTTTCCTCGTCGGTGCGCGGCGAATGATGCTCAGGCTGCCTACACTTTGCCCTCGTGCTACGATATACGATGCTAGGGACATATCGACGCTGATGAAGATATCCGCCTGCATTTGCCGCAAGGTTCGTATCGTCTGCAACAAACGCCTTGCGAGTAGGGGGAGGTTGACTATGAGTTCGCTTGCGCCGATGGTCGAGAATTCTCTAATGTCGAAAATACTCTTCATTCCCAAACTTTCTAGAGCCTCGCCGCCGACCCCGCATAGCTCGGCGTCTGGTATTTTTTTTAAGAGCTCGCGTGCGACTTCTGCTACGAGGCGATCCGCGGAGGGCTCTGCGGCGAAGAAGGCTATTCGTATCGAGGTCATGCGTATCGAGGGCTATCTGCCATGCTCTTGGACTTGTACATTACCATTGGGCATGGCGTAGACGAAGAGCGAGTTTTCGTCTGCTTTTGCGATAGTCCGTTGCGGTGGTATCAGCAATGCGCCTTGGCACTCTATGGCGATTCCGTGCAAACCTGCGCGAGCGGCTCTGCGAACTGTCTCGCCTCCGATTGCCGGCAGGTCGAGGTCTTTCCTCTGTCCTATTTTCGGTAGCTTGACGAGCACTCCGCCTTCTATCGCGCGCTGTTTTTTCAGATGCCGTACGCTTTCGAGCAGGCTGTCGGTGCCTTCGAGCGTCTCGATTCCTAGCACCAAGCCTGAGGCTACGACCACGCTCTGCCCTATGTCGAGCGGCGCGAGCCTATCGAGGACTTTTTTTGCGAACCGCATGTCGCGCTTATCGCTGCTAGTTGCTCTTATCCGCCCGAGCGCGCCTGCTCGCGCGGGGCATAACGAGGGGCATATTTCCTGTGGGGCTACGACCTTTATAGAAAACAATCCTATCAGACGAGCGACACGCCGCATCACTCTATCATCGCCATAGCGCGAGACCAGTAGCCTTGTGGTAAATGCGAGTATGGGATTGCCGCTCGCCCTCTGCCCCTCGCGCTTGCTACTGCTACGCCGATACTTTCCGGCGAAGACGACTCTTTTTATCTCGTTCGCGCGCGCTAGGCGCAGGGCTTGCCACGGGTTTGCAGGGAATAGGATGCGGCAGCCGCTAAAGAATTTTAGGTTGGACTTGCTACTAGAGCTCGCTTCTTTGCTACCATCGAGCATTATTATTAGGGGCTGCTCGCCGCGAGCAAGGCACGCCCTCGCTAGGATGGGCGCGAGGCTACCTTCGCCGACAACGATGGCGAGTTCCGTTTTTTGCGGTTTTGTTAGAGGTTTTTCCGACATATTCGGTATCCACGAAGAGCTGTTTTGTCGCGGGTTGCGCGGGTTGCACGGATTGCTTTGACTCAAGCTACTTCGCTGTACGCTACTTACTTTAGGCTATTGTCTACTCACGCTGTTTTTTACTTTGCGTTATGCCTCGATTTGCTCATCGGTATAACGAGATTTATTCACATCTGGGTATGGATTGAGCCAAGGGTATTTGTGCGGAGCCTCGACAAACTCGCAGAGTTCTTGCACCCCTTGGCAGTCCTCGAACTCTTTTTTTACGCTATGCGCGCGCTTGTCGAAGGCACCCTTTATTTGCGTCAACCTCTCGTAGAATTTTTTCAGCCTAGCCACATTCGCTCGTTCAGTCCCGCGCATCAATAGCCCTCGCCCATTGATGCCTCGCAGGCAATGCCTAGTGGCGACCATCATCGGCGGCACATCGAACATTAGCTCTGTTCCAGCGATGAGGTAGCAGTCTTGCCCAATTTTGACGAACGGCTGGGTCGCGCATTTCCCTAATAAGACTGTGCGCTCGCCAATATAAGTATGTCCAGACAATCCGCAGTAGGCTCCCAAGATGGCGTTATTGCCGATACTACAATCGTGGGCAATGTGCGACTTGCTCATAATGTAGCATTCTTGACCGATCTTTGTCACACCGCCACCATTTTGAGTTCCTCGGTTTATGCTAACATGCTCTCGTATTATGGACTTAGCCCCGATGAGCAAGCGAGTATTCTCACCGCCATCGCCTATATGTTCGGGTTTTCCGCCCAAGGCGGCGAAGGGGTATATTTCGCAAGCCTCGCCAATTTCTGTATTACCTTGTATCGAGACATTTGCTGCTATCTGGCAATTCTCGCCAACGACAACATTCTCGCCGATATCGACCCAAGCATCGATACGCGCCGAGGCTGCCACTCGCGCTTTTTTATGGACTCGCGCCCAAGCATCTATAGCCATGTGTCTATGGTTCTGCGGTTATACGGTTATGAGCTTGCTGGTATAAAAGACCTAGGAGAATACTTAAGAGAAGACCCAGTAGGGTAATTAATCCCTCTACTTGTCCGTAGCCTCAACGCGCACTACTAGTTCCGAGCATAGCCATCACCTGTCCATCGGCTACGACTTTCTCCCCGACCTTTGCGCAACCCTTGCACCGCCAGAGCAGGCTACCATCGTGCCGCCGCTCGCGAATTTTTTCTATGTGAACCTTGAGCAGACAGCCTGGCAGGACGGGGCTTCTGAACCGCGCGCCATCGATACCGACGAAGTAGATATTGCTTTTTAGCAAGCTGGTGTCGTTCGATACGCTGTAGACGATGCTCGCGACTTGCGCCATCGCCTCTAGGATCAAGACTCCCGGGAAGATAGGTCTGCCTGGGAAGTGCCCTTGGAACCATGGGTCTCCCGAAGAAATAGCCTTTATCCCTACCCCTGAGTGCGATGCGAAGATTTGCTCGACTCGATCGACGAGCAGGAAAGGGTATCGATGCGGCAAGATTCTCAAGATATCGTTTATATCTTGGTCTGGTAGCCTTTTTCTTCCAGCGAGTTCTGTTGTCTCCACCTTTGCGGATAGATCGTTTTTCATGCGTAGTTTTTAGCCAGCTTATTTCAGAGGTTTTTCCAGTAGTCTATCTATTTTCCTACGGCGATGCAATTCCTTGCGTATAGGAATAGCGGGATTGCCAAAGAAGATTTTACCCTCCCCGCGCAGGTCGTGCTTGACGGTGGAGCCGTTCATCAGTTGCACGCCTTCGTGCAGCGTTACATTAGGCCAAAAAGAACATTGCCCTCCGATTCCGACCATGTCTTTGATGAGCACATTTTGCGCGGTTTCCATAGCCGCCCCGATCGTTACATAGCGTCCTATCCTCGTAGAGCCCGATAGCGCCGCGCGCGAGGAGACGATAGAGTAATCGCCGATCTCGCAGTTATGAGCTATCATGCTTTGGCATCCGATGCGGACTTGCTCTCCGATTTTTGTATCGTCTAGCGCGCCGCGCCCGATGGTAGTTGCCATGAATATCTGGCTTGCTCTGCCGATATAGACGCCTCCGAGTTGCGGAAAATTACAAGGGCTGTTCTGCTGGTCGCGGATTATGCCGAAGTCTTGTCCCCCGATGACGCATGCTTCGTGCAGGACGACTTGTTGCTCGATGACGCTGTTTGCGATGAATACCCGCGAGGCGATTCTGCATCTCTCGGCTATCTTGACCCGCTTTTCGATTACGCAATGGCTAGCGACTATGCTACCCGCGCCGATCTCTACCCCTTCGCCGATGACGCTATAGGCACCGATACGCACGGGACTATGGAGGCGCGCGCTACTAGCGATGATGGCGGTGGGGTCGATGTAGTGCTTTGGCGGCTGTTGCTCGTTTGCGAGGATGCGCTCGACGATTTCGCACCAGACTTGCTTGGGTTCCCCTACCTCGATCAAGGTCGCCTTGAGCTTAGCTTGTGGCGCGGTATCTCCCGCTCTTTTTCGAGCAAGTTTCGCTTGCTCTGGTGCTATCAAGCACGAGACGCCTGCTGGTAACTCTATTATCTCTTTCAGGCGTCGAGGTTCGGACAAGAAGCACAAATCGCCCGTCTCTCTTGCGCTCGTTAGGGCGACCAACCTTTCGACTCGATGGCTGGCTACTTTTTCTGGCACTAGGGCTGCGAGCCCTGCGAGCAGTCGTTCGAGCGTCCACTCTTGTTCTGGCGAGTAAGAGCGTAAGTCCACGATAAGCCCTCTTTATGTTTTAGGGGTTATAGCTCTTTGAACTGCGGTAAGAATTACGGGCAACCAACCGACAAGCCGAGCATTGCGGCAAGAACTACGAAAAGGGTCTGCACGAAGAGTTATGCCAATATCTATCGCATAGCTTTAGTAACAAGCTCTACCTTATCGTTTCGTCTTACAATTTTTTGAGGTTTTTGTTCACCTTCTTTACTACCTCGTTCGTAATGTCCATCTGCTCGCTCTTATGCAAGACCATCACGGCGTTTAGAACGATCGAGATATTGCGTTCTTTGCCGATGGTAGCGGTTGCCGCGTCTATCTCTTTGTTGAGCGTCTGTTCGGCTTTTTGCACCCTTTTGTCCAACCCGAGCTTTTCTTTGCCCATCTCTTGGTTGTATCGAACTTGCTTTTTCTTTAACTGTTCTTGTTTTTGCTGGAAGTCTGTAGGTGAGAAGTTATTTTTACCCTCGACTAGTTCGCGGTTTCCTTTACCCAGCTCCTCTTCGTAAGTTCGAACCTTTTGCTGCCATTTTTTAATATCCGCCTCGAGCTTTTTTTGAAAAGCCTTCCAAGCGTTAGATTGGCTAGCGACAGCCGCTTTATCGACGACCGCGATGCTAACCTGCTGCGCGAGTGCCTTCGTCGTCTGCATATTTGAATATGCTGGGAACAGTAAGTACAGACAAGCTACGATCGTTGTATATTTTATTACTCTTTTCATTTTTACCCTCGTTATATTTTTTAGAATGTAGTTCCCACTGTGAAGTAGAAAAGCTCTTCCTTATCGTAAGATTCTTTACTAAACGGTTTAGCCCATACAAACTGCAGAGGTCCGACTGGACTTTCCCATATTACTCCACCTCCGCCGCTCGCGCGTATTTTATACTTCTCCGTATAGTTACTATCGGAAGATAGTCCGAAAGGCAAGCCCGCTTCGATGAAGACCAACCCGCGGATTCCTATTTCTTTAGGTATGCCTATGGAGAAGTTGTAGTCGAGGCTCGCTTTGGCAAAGCTCTCGTTTCCGATAGCGATGTCATCGGAGCGCGCGCCAGTTCCGTATAGGCGGAATCCTCTTATTTTCGTGCGGTATCGGTCTGTGATACGCAGAGGTTTGCCCAAAGGAGTTATGTTGCCAATGAAACTATCGAACTTTAGGAAGCTACTCTTATATACGGGGAGTAGGTATATGTAGTTAGCCTCGCTACGCAGGTAGCGGCTTGTCGTTCCGAAATCGGCTATAGTTTGCCTTATGCGCAACCATTGCCCCTTGTTAGGATTTATGGGGTCGTTGAAGCCATTATAGGTGAATGCGTAGCCTAGCGAGAGTGTATGGCAAGGGCAAATTTCTGTATCCTGTAGCACGACCTCGGAGATGACCGAAGGGTCTAGGTCTTTGATGCTGTCGAAGCTATAGCCTACCTCCCAGCTATTGCTCCAGCCTCTGCCGATGTCGAGAGATATTCCTGCGTCGATATCGGTCCCCAAGGTTCCGTAAGCTGTATCGCTACGCTTTTCCGAGTTATCGATTCCAATGCTTACGAATGGGTTGATGGGTTGCTTGCCTAAGTACCGCTGCGAGTATGTTATGCTAGCTTCTTGCGTATATTTACTGAGCGTGCTGCTGAGCACGAATTTCTGCCCTCTGCCTCTGAAGTTGCTTTCCCCGAAGGAGAACTGACCGAAGAATCCCTCTTGCGTTGAGTATCCTGCGCCGGCTTCAATTTTTCCAGTTAGCCTTTCTTTCACGACGAAGCGCACGATAACTCTCTGCGGGTCTTGAGTTTCGATGATCTCAGGAGCGACGCTTTCAAAGTATCCTAGCTTTTGCAATCGGCGTATGGACTGCCTTATTTTCAGCGGCTGCAAGACATCGCCCGGGTCTATGGAGATTTCTCTGCGTATGACTCGGTCGAGCGTATGGTTATTGCCTACTATTTCTACTTGCGCTACTTGCCTAGGCGTTATGCGCCGTACGCTAAAGACTAGGTCTGCTTGAGCTGCGCTAGTATCGAACTCTGGTATCACATCTATATCGACGAAGGTTATGCCTTGCTCGTTGAGTTTTTCCAAGATTCGCCCCCTTGCGGCTTCGATTCTAGATGCTTTAAATAATTTGCCCTGCTTGACTTTAGAATGCGCCAAGGCTCGCGAGATAGATTTTTGTTCGATACCCTCTATGTCGGTTTTAAGGCTTACATTACGCAACCAGAACTGTTCTCCTTCTCGGATAGAAACAGTTAGGATGAATCCGCGGCGGTCGCGCGATAGCTCTGCGCTTGTAGCGATGACTTGGGCTTGCGCGAATCCGCGTTCTCGGTAAAAGTTTTCTACAGCTTGTCGGTCTGCTGCGAACCGCTCTGCGCTGTAGTATGTTTGGCGTCCGAAGATTCGATAGAATCGCGCTTGGCGCGAATAGATTCTATCGAGTAAGCGTTTGCGCGAGAATGAATCGTTGCCCAAGAAGGCGATTCTGCGAATTTTTGTCTTCTTGCCCTCGAGTATTTCATATACTAGGTTTACTCGATTTTCCTCTAACTTGATAACGCGTGGTCGCACGCGCGCTGCGAATCGTCCGTACCTGCGGTATAGCTGTAGTATTCGCTCGACATCGCGCTGCACTTGCGTTTTCGTCAGAGGTTTTAGTGCATTCAGGCTCGTCTCGCTCTCCAAGATGGCGTCTTTGACAGCCTTATTACCCTCGAACGCGATTCTATTGATAATCGGAGCCTCGATGAGCTCGACTATTAGGTTTGTTCCCTTGCGTAGCAAAGAGACATTCTCGAATCGCCCTGTTGCGTATAGATTTTTCAACGCCTGATCCATTTTTTCCTCGTCGAAGGGCTGTCCGATTCGCAGAGGAATCTGCAATAGGATGCTAGCGGGGTCGCTACGCTGAGCCCCCCTGATGATAATGTCGCGGATGAGCGGAGCCCCCTGAGCGTAGGAGCGACTAGTCGCCAGCAGGATTATTGCCGTAGAGAAGAAGATAAGCGCGGTTAGATGGCGCATCTGATTTTCAAGGTGTGGATGGTATTATTATGCGCAGAATATCTTGTCCGGTCACCCACAGCATCAACGCGCCGAGCATCGCTAATCCACAAAAGGAAAGTATTTGCTGTAGTTTTTCGCTCAATGGTTTTCGCCGTACGAGCTCGATGGAGTAGAACACTAGATGACCACCATCAAGCATGGGTATTGGCAATAAGTTCAACAACCCTAAGTTGATAGATAGGATAGCGGTGAAGGAGAAGAAGATAGGCAACCCAGCTCGCCCTGCCTCGCCTGAGATTTGCGCTAGTCGCACTGGTCCGCTGAGCTCGTCGGTGCTACGAGTTCCCGCGATCAACTCTTTGATGGCTACGAGTATCTCGCGGCTCAGCAGTATGCTGTCGTTGGTCGCTCGCCAGCTTGCGCGCGCCAACCCCAACCGCTCGGTTTTCGCAACAGCCAAGCGCACGCCGATGCGATAGGCACCTCCTGCCTCGGTTGCTTGCGGACGCAGTTCTACTTGCAATAACTGGCTTGCGCGCGAGACGCTCAAGACGAGCTTGCGCCCGCCGCTCTGCTCGATGACGTGTACCAGCTTTTCGAACCTGTCTATTTTTTCGCCATCGACTTTGAGGATGCGGTCGCCCGCGAGCAAGCCCGCTCGTTCTGCCGAGGAGTTTGCCATAACCTCGCCTATGGGTATTCCGTCTGCTTTATCTACGACGGGTGCTCCTTGCGTCATATATAAGACGCTAAAGATAACGATAGCGAGAAGAAAGTTTGCGATGGGTCCTGCTACGACGACTAGCATTTTCGCCCATAGAGGTTTGCCCAAGAATCCCTCGCTGCGTTTTTGCACTGGCATTTCTTCGAACTCTTCCTGCGTCCATCCCTCCATGCGCACATAGCCGCCTAGTGGAATAGCCGCTACGCAAAACCGAGTGCCACTCTTATTGTTCCAACCGAAGAGCTCGCGTCCGAATCCTATCGAGAAGACTCGCACGGCGACCCCTCGCCATCGCGCAATGGCGTAGTGCCCAAGCTCGTGTATCAACACGACTATGACCAGCACGGCGAGAAAATATCCGATGTTCTGAAGGACTTGTAGCATGGCAGTTATGACGGGGTTATGCGTTAGAGGTTATGCGTTGTTATGTATGTTTATCTACTCTTGCTGTTAGCCTTTTGCGCCAAGGCTTGTCGAGCCAGTTTGCTAAAAAGGCTATCACTGGCTGGCACTAGCCAGCTCGCGGCTGGGTTTGCTAATTCTTGGTTTGTCGATACTCAGTTTGTTATTTTTTGGTTTGTTATTTTCCAGTTTATGCGTCGCTACGACCTGCGAGGATGCGGCTTTTTTTAGTATGTATTTATGCGCCAGCCTGCGCCCGTAGCCGTCGATTGTCAAGATCAGCTCAAGGTTGCTAGCTTTTTTGTTATCCGAGCAACCCTCTTGTCGCTGAGGTATGTCGAGTTTTTCTCTTTCGTGCGCCTGCATGACTTCCTGCAGGATTGGCACTATTCTATCGAAGGTTATCTGGCGGGCGAGAAAGGCTTTGACGATAACCTCGTTGGCTGCGTTCAGGACGATTGGAGCTACTGGAGTTTTGAGACTTTCACGCGCAAGACGCATAGCCGGGAATCGCTCATAGTCGACCTCCCGAAAAGACAACTTTGCGACCTCTCGCCAGTCGAATCGTTGAGGAGATTTTTCTGGGGCTGCTACTCTATGCGGCCAATGCAAGGCGTGCCATAGAGGCGCGCGCATATCGCAGGCACCCAAATGGGCGAAGATGGAGCCATCGAGGAACGCTACCATTCCGTGTATGACCTGTTGCGGATGGATCGCTACATCGATAAGTTTCTCGTCCAACGAGAATAGCCATGCCGCCTCGATGACCTCCAGCGCCTTATTCATCATGGTCGCGGAGTCTACGGCGATCTTCGCTCCCATGCGGAAATTTGGGTGCTCGCAAGCCTGCTGCGGAGTAACTGTTGCCAGCTCTACTGTGGGTCTATCGAGGAACGGACCTCCCGATGCCGTTAGGATAATCTTATCTAAAGCCTCTCGTTTTTGCTGATCGAGTATTTGGAATATGGCGTTATGCTCGGAGTCGGCGGGTACTATAGTGCTGCGGTTGTCTGCGCAATGCTGCATGAAGCAGGCTCCGCCAGCGACCACGCACTCTTTATTTGCGAGCACCAGCTTTGCGCTGTTTTCGGCAGCCCGCATCGTAGGTAGCAGCCCGTCGATGCCGGCTATTGCGGCTATGGTAGCATCGCTTGGCATCGCGGCTGCTTGCAGGACGGCTTGCTCGGAGGCGCCAGCTTGCACGCCGCTACCCTGTAGCCTTGTTACGAGCGTCTCGTGCATTTTCTCGTCTTTGAGGGCTGCGAACTGCGGTCGGTAACGCTCGCATAACTCGATTAGTCCTTCGATATCCCTACTCGCGCATATTGCTCCGAGCTTGACCCCTGCTTGTCGGCATACCTCTAGGCTAGCGCGCCCGACCGTGCCGGTGGCTCCTAAAACGTTTACCGTGAGCTCTTGCATTATTGAGAAGGGTTTTAGGGTCGACTACAGCACTATTAATTATAGCACTATTAGTAGTTATAGCATTTGCAATTTTTCCTGTAACGAGAGCAACAAGAACGCTACAGGAACCGCGCATAAGAATCCGTCTATTCGATCGAGTACCCCGCCGTGCCCTGGCAGTATCTTGCCGCTGTCCTTGATTTTCACGCGCCGCTTCAAGCGCGACTCTGCTAGGTCGCCGGCTTGCGCGGCTAGGGCGACGAGCAGGCTCGTAGCAAAGCTTCCCAGTATCCCATAGTATTGCTCAAGCTCTCTAAATATCTGTAGCCATAGCGTCCCGCAAAGGCTGGCTACGAGCAAGCCGACTACCAATCCCGACCAGCGTTTATTGGGGCTGACCTCAGGCCAGAGGAGCGGACCACGGATATTCCTGCCGCCGTAGAAGGCAGCTGTGTCGAAAGCGATAACGGTCACGACAACCCACGACAATCCACCTATGTCGAATCCATCATGGATGGCGACCAGCCCTATGCCGAATACGGAGATGCAAGCTAGCCCGACCATCTCGTGCTGCTCGCTTTCCTGCAAGAGCAGTATTGAGATCGGTAGAAACAAGGGTATCAGTATCAGGCTACCTAGCTTGAATATGGGGTAGGCGAGCATTACGATAAGCAACGATACGACTAGCAAACTCGCTTCGGTGATGCGAAGTCGAGGTATTCTTCTTTTGCCAACCTTTTTGCTCGGTTCTTCATTGCTCTTTTCTCTAGGTGCGAGCTTCGACCACTCTAAACCCGCGAGTGTTACGACGAGCATCATAAAGAGCCACAATGCATTCTTCGCGAAAAATATTACAACCGCGGCTATTATCAACAGCACTAACCCCATTATAAGCCTTTTCATACGAGTATTTATCCTTATCAATGCTTGCAAGATTGGCATGGCTTACGCTCCGATTTGTTCTTTTTCTGCCTCAGGGCTCGCCCCGAAGCGTCTTACGCGAGTAGAGAATTT